>LUYO01000251.1:0-1311 GCA_001603295.1 Rhodobacterales bacterium Alpha_02 | reverse complement strand
GGCGTTGGCGACGTTCTCGGCGATGATGCGCATGCGGCCGGTCTGCACCTTGAGGCCGGCCGAGGAGATCATCAGTGTCTTGAGGAAATCCATGATACCCCTCACTTCTTTCCGACGGCGGTCTTCAGGAGACCGAGGCTGCGCTGGTAGAGCGAGGTCACCGTCTGGTAGTCCATCTGGTTGCTGGTGACCTTCATCATCTGGTCTTCGAGCGACACCGCGTTGCCGTCCGGCGTCACCTCGTAGCCGTCGACCTTCTGCGTCCGGTAGGGCGTGCCATTGCCGATCGCCGGCGCGGCGATGTGCATCGGGCTGGTCACCGCCGTGGCGACGCCGCCTTCGCCGGAGCCCTCCACCGCCACGCGGAAGAAGTCGGGGGCCTTGATGTCGCGCGCCGCATAGCCGGGCGTCTCGGCGTTGGCGACGTTCTCGGCCAGCACCTTCTGACGCGCCTCGTGGAAACGCAGCTTGCCCTTGAGGGCCTGCAGAACCGGCAGATCGGTCATCGACATCGAAGAACTCACGGAAGCGGCGGCCAATCGACCGCCTGGGACACCGCCGGAAGGACGGTGCCCGAAAAACCGCGATGCCTGCCAAGGATTCGCGGCTAGAAGACGATAGGCAATATTTGCCGGCCGTCTGGTTAATGAATGGTTAACAATTCTTTTGCCGGCCCGCATGGAGACTTGAAAAACGCCCGATTTGGCTGATAGCTGGGAAAAAGTGTCGAAAGGGCTTATGGTTGCGTTCTGCAACGGCCGGTGGACGGCGGTGCCGGCCGGCTTGCCGGCCGGGCGACGGACGGAGCAACGGTGGCGAGAGAAGTTTCCGAATAATTTCCCATTTCGAGATAAATGGACAATCGGCCTGATCAACCGGCGCCTTCAACGAAACAGGTCTTGAGTGGAAGAAGTGAAATGCAGGAATTGCTGGTAACTTGGTTCGGCACCACGGGGGCAACCGTCGTGCGCTATGCCGTGGCCCTCGCGGTGGTGATCGGACTGCTGCTGCTGCTCCGCTGGGTTCTCCGGAACTACGCCGTCGGCGGGCAGCTGTCGATCGGCCGGAGCCGCCACAACCGGCTGACCGTCGTCGAGCAGGTCGCCCTCGACCAGCGTCGCCGTCTCCTGCTCGTGCGGCGCGACAACGTCGAGCATCTGATTCTGGTCGGCGGCGGCAACGACCTCGTCGTCGAGCCGACCATCATCCGCGGCGTGCCGGTCGGCAGCCTCGGCCGGGCGGCGCGCCCGGCGCCGACGCCCGCCGTCGATGAGGTCGAGACGCCGGCCATCGAGACGCCCGCCGCGACGG
>LUYO01000064.1:0-21982 GCA_001603295.1 Rhodobacterales bacterium Alpha_02 | reverse complement strand
TAGTATAATTTGTCTTCAGGGCAAAATATGATAAATTACAGGAATTTTTCTTTATAAATAGAGATTAATCCGTTCTCAATAAAGTTTTTCTGAAAGTATTTCTAGGGATTTAGTTTTCTGTCAGTCCGAGTCGTAAAGAAATATCCTATCCATTATAACCGAATTATGTACCAAACGATTCGCCGTCCCTCGCGGTGGTCCCGAGAGCCTTGTCTGCGGACGACCGCTGCGGTGCCAAAAGAGTTCGCGGCCGGCCGCGCATCGGCTTCTCGCAGCTGCCGTCGTCATGCGTTAGCATGGGGGCGGAGTTCGGAGAAAGTTACCCGTGGCCGTTCGACGTTTCGTTCTGGTGTCGGCAGCAGCCGTGACGATGTCGATCCTCGTCTGTGGCGCGGTCGTCTTGCAGTTCCGCGCGCTGGTCGACGCCACGCCGCCGGTCGATCTGTTCGCGCCGACGTCGCAGGTGGTGACCGGCCGGAACGGCGACATCCTGCGCGCCTACACGGTGGGCGACGGCCTCTGGCGGCTGCCGGTCGATCCGGCGCGCGTCGATCCGACCTACGTCAAGCTGCTCCTCGCCACCGAGGACCGGCGGTTCCGCGAGCACGGCGGCGTCGATCCGAAGGCGCTGCTCCGGGCCGGCTGGCAGCTTTTGACCCACGGCCGGATCGTCTCCGGCGGCTCGACGCTGACCATGCAGGTGGTGCGGCTTGCCGAGCGGCTGCACACGCGCTCTCCGAGCGGCAAGTTCGGGCAGATCGTCAAGGCGCTGGCGCTCGAACGCTTCGCCGGCAAGGACGACATTCTCGCCGCCTATCTCGGTCTGGCGCCGTTCGGCGGCAACCTCGAGGGCGTGCGCTCGGCCTCGCTGGCCTGGTTTGGCAAGGAGCCGTTGCGCCTGACGCCGGCCGAGGCGGCCTTTCTCGTCGCCCTGCCGCAGGCGCCGGAGGCGCGGCGGCCGGACCGTGATCCCGTCGCCGCCAAGGCGGCGCGCGACAGAATCCTGAGGCGGGCCGTCGAGGCGGGCGTTCTGGCTTCGCCCGACGCCGAGGCGGCGATCGCCGAACCGGTGCCGACGCGGCGGCGCGACTTCCCGATTTTCGCCGCGCAGGCGGCCGACCGGGCGGTGGCGGCGGCGCCAAAGGACGGCGAGATCCGCCTCTCCATCGACGGCAAGCTGCAAGCCTCGCTGGAAAGCCTCGCCGCCGAGCGGGCGAGCGCTATCGGGCCGAACGTCTCGGTGGCGATCATGGTGGTCGAGGAAACAAGCGGCGAGGTGCGGGCGTCGGTCGGCTCGGCCGGCCTGTTCGACGCCCGCCGGGCCGGCTACGTCGACATGACGCGCGCCGTGCGCTCGCCCGGCTCGACGCTGAAGCCCTTCATCTACGGCCTCGCCTTCGAGGCCGGCATCGCCCATCCCGAGACGCTGGTCGAGGACCGGCCTACCGCCTTTGCCGGCTATATCCCCAACAACTTCGACAAGACCTTCCGCGGCACGGTGACGGTGCGGCAGGCGCTCTCGGACAGCCTCAACGTGCCGGCCATCCAGACGCTGGAGCTGGTCGGGCCGGCGCGGCTCATCTCGCGCTTCCGCCGGGCCGGCGTCGAGGCCAGGCTGCCGGACATGGCGCCGGCCAACCTCGCCGTCGGGCTCGGCGGCGTCGGGCTGACCCTCAACGACCTTACCACGCTCTACACGGCGCTCGCCCGCGGCGGCCGGCCAATCGCCCTTCGCGAGCGCGCCGACGCCGTCGGCCCGGCCGAGCCGCCCAGGCCGCTGATGGACGAGCGGGCCGCCGCCTATGTCACCGACATCCTGGCCGGGCCGCTGGGCGCCGCCAGGGGCGACGTGCGCGTCGCCGTCAAGACCGGCACCTCCTACGGCTACCGCGATGCCTGGGCCATGGGCTACGACGGCCGCTACGTGGTCGGCGTCTGGGTGGGGCGGCCGGACGGCGCGCCGTTGCCCGGCCTGATGGGTGTCGACGTCGCCGTGCCGATCCTCGCCGACAGCTTCGTCCGGGCCGGCGGCACGACGCGGCTGCCGCCCGATCCGCCGGGCTTGCTCCGGGCGTCCAACGCGGAACTGCCGCCGCCGCTGCAACGGCTGCGCGGCGCGCGGGCGGCAGTGGCGCAACGCGACGCCGGGCCGGAGATCGCCTATCCGCCGACCGGCGCCCGTGTCGACCTCGGCTTCCAGGCCGGCGCGCCGCAGCCGCTGGCGCTGAAGGTCCGCAACGGCAAGGGGCCGTTCACCTGGTTCGCCGACGGCGCGCCGGTGGCGCGCGAACCATGGGCGCGGCAGTTCAGCTATTTTCCGACGGGCGCCGGCTTCGTGACGCTGTCGGTGGTCGACGGCGAGGGCCGGGCTGACCGGGTGACGGTGTTTGTGGAGTGAGCATCCGGCGGGCGAGGGCGCGCTTGCCTTTCAGCGGCCGGCGGTGCATCCCCGTGTCCACACGTCCGCGCATGGCCGGAGACGATCCGCATGACCAGGAAAGAACGGGTGGCGCTGGTGTCGCTTCTCGCCAGCGTCGGTCTCACCCTCGCCAAGCTCGTGGTGGGCCTGATGATCGGCTCGCTGGCGCTGATCACCGACGCGCTGCATTCGGGTACCGACGCCATCGCCACGCTGGTCACCTTCCTGGCGGTGCGCTTCGCCGACCGGCCGGCCGACGACGATCACCCCTACGGCCACGGCAAGTTCGAGGATCTCGCGGCGCTCGGCGAGGGAACGCTGCTGCTGGTGCTGGCCGGCGGCGTTGCCATGGAGGCATGGAACCGCTTCGCCGTCGCGGCGCCGCCGCCGTCGGTGGGCGTCGTCGCCTTCGCGGTGCTGGGCGTCGAGATCGTCATCAACCTGTGGCGCGCCCATGCACTGCACAAGGCGGCTGTGGAGACCGGCAGCCGGGCGCTGGCCGCCGACGCCATGCATTTCCTGTCCGATGTCGCTTCGTCGGCCATCGTCATCATCGGCTTCGTGGCGACTCTCTACGGCGTCGACTGGGCCGACCCGGTGACGGCGGCGGCCATCGCCGTGTTCATCGGCTGGCTGGGCCTCCGGATGATCCGCCGCACCGCCGACGAACTGACCGACAAGGTGTCGCCGACCATCGCCCGCACGCTGCGCCGGCTGCTGACGGACCTGCCGGGCGTGGTGGACGTCGAGCAGATCCGGGTGAGGACGGTCGGGCCCCGGCATTTCGTCGACGTCTCGGCCGGTGTGCCGCGCACCTTCAGCTTCGACGAGACGGCCGCCGTCAAGCGGTCGATGGTGGCGGCGATCGCCGCCGAACTGGTCGACGTCGAATCGACGGTCAGCCTGAAGCCGGTGCCGATCGACGATGAAAGCCTCAGGGAGCGGGTGTTCCTCGCCGCCTCGCGCGAGCGCATTCCGGTTCATCACATTACCATTCAACACCTCGGCCCGCATTTCGGCGGCCGGCTGTCGGTGTCGCTCGACTGCGAGGTGGACGGCACCATGCCGCTCGGCGAGGCGCACGAGGTGGCAAGCAAGCTGGAGACGGCGATCCGCGCCGAGATCGGCGCCGAAATCGAGGTGGAGACGCATCTCGAACCGCTCTATCCCGACCTCATTCCGGGCGAGCGGCTGCCGGACAGCCGGGTGGCCACCTATGCCGCGGCGCTACGCGCGGCGGCGGAGCGCAACGGCGTCTGCGACATTCACAACGTGCGCGCCCGCGAGATCGACGTCGGGGCGGCGGATGGCGGCGTGTTCGTCGCCTTCCATTGCCGCTTCCCGGCGACGCTGGCCGCCGCCGAGGTGCATCGCCGCGCCGACGCGGTGGAGCGGGAAGCAAGGGCTGCCTTCCCGGAGATCCGCCGCATCGTCAGCCATCCCGAGCCGGTCAGGGAGTGATGGGATCGCGCTGCCTGTTGGCGCGCGGACCATCTCATGCAGGGCACCCTCAGGCGACGCCGATGCGCAGGAGGTCGAGAGTGTGCAGGATGCCGATCGGCTTGCCGTTCTCGACGACGAACAGCACGGAAATCTTACGGTTCTGGAGGATGTCGAGCGCCTCGGCGGCGAACAGCTCCGGCGCCACGGTGACCGGCTTGCGCGTCATCACCTGGGTCACCGGCGTTTCCAGCTTCTGGTGGCTCAACTGCGGGCCGAGGTCGGAATGCACGAAGCGGCGGAGGTCGCCGTCGGTGACCACGCCGGCAAGGCGGCCCTCGCTGTCCGTGACGCCGGCCACGCCGAAGCCGCCCGAGCTGATCGCCAGGATGGCGTCGGTCATCGAGCTGTCGTCGCCGACCAGCGGCAGCGGCTCGCCGTGCATGATCTCCGAAACGCGGCGGAGTTGCGAGCCGAGCTTGCCGCCCGGATGGAAGATGTGGAAGTCGGTTTCCGAGAAGCCCTTCTTGACCATCACGCCCATGGCGATGGCATCGCCAATGGCCAGTTGCAGCACCGTCGAGGTGGTCGGCGCCAGATTGTGCGGACAGGCCTCGCGCACCCGCGGCAGCACCAGGGCGACGTCGGCGGCGGCGGCCAGCGTTGATTCGGCGCCGGCGGTCAGCGCGATCACCGGTACGTCGAAGCGCTTGGCGAAGGCCAGCACCACCGCCAGCTCGGTGGTCTCGCCCGACCAGGACAGCGCCATGATGACGTCGCTGCCGTCGACCATGCCGAGATCGCCGTGGCCGGCCTCGGTGGGATGGACGTAGTAGGCGGCGGTGCCGGTGGAGGAGAAGGTGGCGGCGAGCTTGCGGGCGATGTGGCCGCTCTTGCCGATGCCGGTGACGATCAGCCGGCCCTTGCCGCCGGCGATGATGTCGATGGCCCGGTCGATCGCCAGGCCGAGCGGGCCGTCCATTGCCGCCTCTTCCAGGGCGGCGACGCCAGTCCGGGTGATTTCGATGGCATGCAGCGCCGCGTCGAGCGCGGTTTTCGGAAGCTCGTTGTCGGTCATGTCGGCGTCGGTCCGAGGTTGTTGGCTGGATGCCTTGTTAGTCCAATGGAGCGGGATGTAAAGCCGCATCGTCGGCGACGGCGGGTTATGGGCCGGAACGGCGCTTTTCGACGCGGCTTTCGTCAAGAAGCCGCAATCGTGATAGAGGGCTGACAGGCGAAACGGAGAGAAGCGATGGCGGCGGAGTTGAGCATGGGAGAGGCCGGCGCGGCGCCGCAGCCGATGGCCATGAAGGACGTCTACGCCGAGGGGCGGGGGCGGCGCCTTACCGGTCTGGTGCTGGTGGCGGTGGCGACGCTGTTCTCGCTCGGCACCTTCGCGCTGATCTCCAATTTGCTGCCGGTGCCGCCCACCACCGACGTCATCCGCGGCACGCTGGTGATCGACGGCCTGCTGCTACTCGCCATCCTGTTTATGGTCGGGCAGGAGGTGTGGAAGCTCGGCCGCGCCTGGATCGAGGGGCGGGCGGCGGCCCGGCTGCATCTGCGCGTGGTGGCGCTGTTCGCCTTCATCGCCGCCCTGCCGGCGGTGATGGTGGCGATGGCCTTCACGTTGTCGCTCAACCAGGGCTTCGACCACTGGTTCGAAGCGCGAACGCGGCAGGTGGTCGACAACGTGCTGACGGTCGCCAGCGCCTACATGCAGGAGCACGCCCGCGTGCTGCGCGCCGACCTGATCAGCATCGCCACCTCGCTCGACGCGGCCAAGCCGCTCTACGACTATGAGCCGACCCGTTTCGAGACGCTGATGCGGCTGCAGGCTTCGCTGCACGGCCTGCAAAGCGCCTACCTGCTCGACAAGAACGCCAACGTCATCCTCAGGACCGACATCGATCCCTCCGTCACGACGGTGATGCCGCCGCCAACGGCGATCGAAGATGCGCGCAAGGGGGCGGCGGTGCTGCTCCAGCCCGGCCAGTCCAACCAGGTGGGCGGGCTCCTGAAGCTCAGGACCTACGACGAGACCTATCTCTACATCGTCCGCCTGCTCGACAAGCAGGTGCTCGACAACCTCCAGCTCGCCCGCGACAGCGCCATGGAATACCGCGAGCTGGAGAACAACCGTTCCGACGTGCAGATCGGCTTCGCCATGATCTTCGGCGGCATGTCGGTGGTGTTCCTGCTTGGCGCCATGTGGATCGGCCTGTCGTTCGCCAACCGCCTGGTGGCGCCCATCCGCCACCTGATCGGCGCCGCCGACCGGGTGGCGCACGGCGACCTCACCGCCGCCGTGCCGGTCGGCAACACCTCCGACGACATCTCCAGCCTCGGAGCCTCCTTCAACAAGATGACCGTGGAGCTGAGGAGCCAGCGGCAGGAGCTGATCTCCGCCTCGGAGGAAGCGGAACGGCGGCGGCGCTTCACCGAAGCGGTGCTGTCGGGCGTGTCGGCCGGCGTGGTCGGCATCTCCAACGACGGTCACGTCACCATCGCCAACGCCTCGGCGCTGTCGCTGCTCGATGTCGAGCTGTTCGGCTTCGTCGGCCGGCTGTTGGTCGAGGAGGTGCCGGAACTCTCCCATCTCCTGGCGATCGCCCTGCGCGACGAGGATCAGGCCCGGTCGCACCAGGCGACCATCGATTTGACGCGCGGCGGCCGCAAGAGCACGGTGTCGGTGCGTGTGACGCCCGACCGGTCGCCCGACCGCGAGCACGGCTACGTGGTGACGCTCGACGACATCTCCGAACTGGTGTCGGCGCAGCGTACCTCGGCCTGGGCCGACGTCGCCCGCCGCATCGCCCATGAGATCAAGAACCCGCTGACGCCGATCCAGCTCAGCGCCGAGCGCATCCGCCGCCGCTTCGGCAAGTTGGTGGCCGACGACGACCGGCGGGTGTTCGACCAGTGCGTCGATACCATCGTGCGGCAGGTCGGCGACATCGGCCGCATGGTCGACGAGTTTTCGCAGTTCGCGCGCATGCCGAAGCCCTCCTTCGAGGAGCGCGACCTCGGCGAATGCGTGCGCGAGGCGGTGTTCCTGCTGGGCGTCGGCCATCCGGAGATCACCTTCGAGGCGCATCTTCCCGACGCGCCGCTGACCGGCCGCTTCGATCAACGGCTGGTCAGCCAGGCGGTGACCAACCTCGTCAAGAACGCCGTCGAGGCGATCGAGGGGCTGCCGGAGGGCCAAAGGGAGGGCGCGCGCGTCGACGTCTACGGGCGCAAGGACGGTGGCTTCAACGTCATCGAGGTGGTGGACACCGGCATCGGCCTGCCCGACGCCGAGCGGCATCAGTTGCTCGAACCCTACATGACGACGCGCGAGAAGGGCACCGGCCTTGGTCTCGCCATCGTCCGCAAGATTGTCGAGGAGCACGGCGGCAGCATCGATCTGCTTGATTCGCCGACGGTCGCCGAGGGCGGGCACGGGGCGCTGGTCAGGATTAGCCTGCCGGTCGATCCGACCCGGTCCGGTTGATTGTCGGTAGTTTGCGGTCGACAAGGCTTCAGGTCGTGTGACATTTATGTTACTGCCGAAGCAGGCGACCAAGGGAAACGGCCGCGCGGCGGCGGAACGGACACGCAGGTAACGATGGCGACCGACATTCTGATCGTTGACGATGAGGCCGATATCCGGGATCTCGTGGCGGGCATCCTGGAGGACGAGGGGCATGGCACGCGCACGGCCGGCGACTGCGACCGCGCGCTTCAGGCTATCGCCGAGCGGCGGCCGCAACTGATCTTCCTCGATATCTGGCTGCAGGGCAGCCGCATGGACGGCTTGCAGTTGCTCGACGAGATCAAGGGCAGCAATCCGGACGTTCCGGTGGTGATGATCTCCGGCCACGGCAACGTCGAGACGGCGGTGTCGGCCATCAAGCGCGGTGCCTACGACTATATCGAGAAGCCGTTCAAGGCCGACCGGCTGGTGCTGATCGCCGAGCGGGCACTGGAATCGTCGCGCCTCAAGCGCGAGATCCGCGACCTGCAGATCCGCTCCGACCGCCAGGAGGGCGTCGTCGGCGGTTCGTCGGTGGTCAACCAGCTCCGCAACACCATCGATCGCGTCGCCCCCACCAACAGCCGCGTGCTGATCTCCGGGCCGTCGGGCTCGGGCAAGGAATCGGTGGCGCGCGCCATTCACGAGCGCTCGCACCGGGCGGCCGGCCCCTTCGTGGTGCTGACCGCTTCGGCCTTCCCGCCGGAGCGGATGGAGATCGAGCTGTTCGGCAGCGAATCCGACGACGACGGCAAGCGCAAGGTCGGCGCGCTCGAGGAGGCGCACGGCGGGACGCTCTATCTCGACGAGATCGGCGACATGCCGCGCGAGATGCAGAACCGCATGGTGCGCGTGCTGGTCGAGCAGGCGTTCGAGCGGGTCGGCGGTACGCAGAAGGTGCATGTCGACGTGCGCTATGTGTCGTCGACGGCGCGCGACCTCGAACGCGAGATCGCCGAGGGGCATTTTCGCGAGGATCTGTTCCATCGCCTCGCCGTGGTGCCGGTGCGGGTGCCAGGCCTTTCGGAACGGCGCGAGGACATCCCCTTCCTAATCGAGCAGATGATGCACCAGATCTCCCGGGCCACCGGCCTGCCGGTGCGGCGCATCGGCGAGGACGCCATGGCGGTGCTGCAATCGCACGACTGGCCAGGCAACCTCCGCCAGCTCAGGAACAACGTCGAACGGCTGATGATCCTGACGCGCGGCGATCCGGAAGCGGTGATCACCGCCGACCTGCTGCCGTCGGAGATCGGCACCATGCTGCCGTCGCTGCCGTCCAATTCCGGCGGCGAGCACCTGATGGCGCTGCCGCTCCGCGAAGCGCGCGAGATCTTCGAGCGGGAGTATCTCAAGGCCCAGCTCAACCGCTTCGGCGGCAACATCTCGCGCACCGCCGAGTTCGTCGGCATGGAGCGCTCGGCGCTGCACCGGAAGCTGAAAAGCCTCGCCATCGCCGGGTAAGGTGGACCTCAGTCGGTCGGGTCGCCGTCGACCTGTTCGGGAAGGTTGTCCTGCTCCCATTGCTCATGGGGGATGGGCCGGCCGAGCGTGAAGGCGAAGGCGGCGACGCGGCCGAAGTCGGCCGTCGCGGTGCAGGTGAACGACAGCCGGTACCATTGCCCACCGGCGTGGACGGCGGCGCCGGGCGCCTCGATCGACGTTGCCGTCAGCGACGGATCGGCCGTCGCATAGGCCACGACATGGTCGGCAACGAAGCCGGCCTTCCAACGCTTGAGCTGCTCCATCGCCTCGATGTTGCAGAGCTGGATCAGCCGTTCGTCGCTGCCCAGCGCGGCGAGCTTCTGCCGGGTCTTCCGGTTGCGGGGGTCGTCGAGCACGGCAGCGGCGAAATACTCGCTGGCGGTGACGCGTGCGCCGGTTGGCGAACGGAGTGCTCGAACCGCCGGCGCCGATGGCTGGCGGATGGTCTCGGGCCGGGCGGGCGCCGCCGGGCTGGAGTTGGCGACAGGAGCGGGGGTGGCCATCGGGGAGGGGGTGACGGCGGGAGGGACCGGTCGGCTTGCCGGCGAGGCAACCATGACAACCTCGACCGCGGCTGGCGGCCGCAGGACGACGATGTGGCGCGGCGCTTCGATGGTGAGGAGGGCAAGGAAGAGCGCATGACCGATTACCGACAGTGCCGTTGCCGGCCGTGGCCATGTCAGCGCAAACCTCACCCTCTGTTCCTCCCCCGGTCCTCCCCTTCCTCGCATCCATCGCCGGTTTTCGTGGCGGTTTGACGGCTCCTGCCGGTCCTTGCGACAATGTCCGTCCGGACACGATGTCGTGATCGAGAGCGGTTTCGCGGATTGCCACCTTTTATCTATTGCGCGGCATCAGGGAATCGTCTCGCACGCCCGCAACGGCCGTTCACCCTCCCTTTACCACGTTGGTCCAGTGTAGACGGCGCGGCAACAGGACGTTTCCGCTGCATCCGCGTGAGTTCGTTGCGTATGATCACCCGCCAATACCGTCCGTCGTGGCTTCGCCGCCTGATCCTCCCCGCCGTGACGGCCGTGTTCCTCGGCTATTTCGGCTATCACGCCGTCAACGGCGAATACGGCATGGTCGGCCGTGCCCGTTTCGAGAGTCGCACCCAGGAACTCGACGCCGAGCTTGCCCGCCTCAATGCCGAGAAGACGGCGCTGGAAGCGCGCGTCAAGCTGCTGCGCCCGGCCAGCCTCGATCAGGACATGGTCGACGAGCGAGCCCGCGTCCAGCTGTCCGTGGTCAATCCCAACGAAGTGGTGATCATGGATTTCGACAAGCTGGCGCAGGCCAAAAGCAATTGACTTCACTTTATTTTTTCGAATTAACTTGAATTCAGTTAATCGCCCATCCAGCGATGCGGCTTTCGCATGATTGACATGCGGAGGAAACCTTGACTTGCTCGGGAGAAAGGGGTTCCGTCGGCGCCTCTACGAAATAATCCCGATCGGGGAGGAACGCATAATGGCTGTTCGACCGGCGACCGAGAAGCGCAGCCGCGCTTCGGCCGCGCCCTCCAGGACGCAGAAGTCCGGCAAGTCCGCCAATCCCGCCGTCAACTACCAGGTGGCCGAGTTCGACAAGGACGACGAACTCAAGGCCTACCACGACATGCTGCTGATCCGCCGTTTCGAGGAGAAGGCCGGCCAGCTTTACGGCATGGGGCTGATCGGTGGCTTCTGCCATCTCTACATCGGCCAGGAGGCGGTGGTCGTCGGCATCCAGAAGGCGCTGCGCGACGGCGAGGACCAGGTGACCACCTCCTATCGCGACCACGGCCACATGCTGGCCTGCGGCATGGACCCCAAGGGCGTCATGGCCGAGTTGACCGGCCGCCAGGGCGGCTATTCCCACGGCAAGGGCGGCTCGATGCACATGTTCAGCCGCGAGAAGCAGTTCTTCGGCGGTCACGGCATCGTCGGCGCCCAGGTGCCGATCGGCGCCGGCCTTGCCTTCGCCGACAAGTATCGCGGCACCGACAACGTGTCGGTGGTCTATTTCGGCGACGGCGCCGCCAACCAGGGCCAGGTCTACGAGACCTTCAACATGGCGGAGCTTTGGAAGCTGCCGGTGATCTTCGTCATCGAGAACAACCGCTACGCCATGGGCACCTCGGTCAGCCGCTCGTCGGCGCAGACCGACTTCGCCAAGCGCGGCGAGAGCTTCAACATCCGCGGCGAGCAGGTGGACGGCATGGATGTCCGCGCCGTCAAGGCGGCGGCCGACAGGGCCGTCGAGTGGGCGCGGGCCGGCAACGGTCCCTACATCCTGGAGATGCAGACCTACCGCTATCGCGGCCATTCGATGTCCGACCCGGCCAAGTACCGGAGCAAGGACGAAGTGCAGAAGATGCGCGACGAGCGCGATCCGATCGAGCAGGTCAGGAAGCGCCTCGTCGAGAAGGGCTGGGCCAGCGAGGACGATCTCAAGGAGATCGACAAGCAAGTGCGCGCCGTCGTCACCGAGGCGGCCGACTTCGCCTCCGTCGACGCCGAGCCGGACCCGTCCGAACTCTGGACCGACATCCTTCGCTGACAGCGCCGAGAGGTTTTGAAAATGGCTATCGACATCCTGATGCCGGCGCTGTCGCCGACCATGGAAGAGGGCACGCTCACCAAATGGCTGAAGAAGGTGGGCGATGACGTGAAGTCCGGCGACGTGATCGCCGAGATCGAGACCGACAAGGCGACGATGGAGATCGAAGCCGTCGACGAGGGCAAGCTGCTGGAAATCCTGGTGCCCGAGGGCACGGAGGGCGTCAAGGTCAACGCCGTAATCGCCCGCGTCGGCGAGGAAGGCGAGACGCCGGCCGAGAAGCCGGAAGCCGGCGAGACGCCGCAGCCGGCCGCCGAGGCGGCGCCGGCCGACAAGCCGAAGCCGGTGGCGCAGGCGTCGAGCACCGTACCGGCGGCGCCGGCCGTCAAGGCCGAGGCCGATCCCGACATTCCCGATGGCACCCGCTACGAGAGCAAAACGGTGCGCGAGGCGCTGCGCGAGGCGATGGCCGAGGAGATGCGCCGCGACGAGAATGTGTTCCTGATGGGCGAGGAAGTCGCCGAATATCAGGGCGCTTACAAGATCTCGCAGGGGCTGCTTGACGAGTTCGGCGCCCGGCGCGTCATCGACACGCCGATCACCGAGCACGGCTTCGCCGGCATCGGCGTCGGTGCCGCCTTCGCCGGCCTCCGGCCGATCGTCGAGTTCATGACCTTCAACTTCGCCATGCAGGCGATCGACCAGATCATCAACTCGGCCGCCAAGACGCTCTACATGTCCGGCGGCCAGATGGGCTGTCCGATCGTCTTCCGCGGCCCCAACGGTGCTGCCGCCCGCGTCGGTGCCCAGCACAGCCAGGATTACGCCGCCTGGTACGGCATGATCCCCGGCCTCAAGGTGGTGATGCCCTACACGGCCGCCGACGCCAAGGGTCTCCTCAAGGCGGCGATCCGCGATCCCAATCCGGTGATCTTCCTTGAGAACGAAATCCTCTACGGCCATCACTTCGACGTGCCGCAGCTCGACGACTACGTGCTGCCGATCGGCAAGGCGCGCATCCACAAGGCCGGCAAGGACGTCACCATCGTCTCCTTCGGCATGGGCATGACCTATGCCGTCAAGGCGGCCGAGGAACTGGCCGGCATGGGCATCGACGCCGAGGTGATAGATCTGCGCACCATCCGGCCGATGGACATCGAGACGGTGATCAATTCGGTGAAGAAGACCGGCCGCTGCGTGACGGTGGAGGAGGGCTGGCCGCAGGGTTCGGTGGGCTCGGAGATCGCCTACCAGATCCAGGCCAACGCCTTCGACTATCTCGACGCGCCGGTCGGCCGCATCACCGGCAAGGACGTGCCGATGCCTTACGCCGCCAACCTCGAAAAGCTTGCCCTGCCGAACGTCGGCGAGGTGATCGAGGCGGTACGCGCCGTCACCTATCGTTGAGGAGAGAAAAATGCCGATCAAGATCCTGATGCCGGCGCTCTCCCCGACCATGGAGACGGGCAATCTCACCAAGTGGAACGTCAAGGTGGGCGATGCCGTGAAATCCGGCATGGTGCTCGCCGAGATCGAGACCGACAAGGCGACCATGGAGGTCGAGGCGGTCGACGAGGGTACGGTGGCCAAGCTGGTGGTGGCCGAGGGCTCGGCCGACGTGCCGGTCAACGCGGTGATCGCCATCCTGGCCGAAGAGGGCGAGGACGTCGAGGCCGCGGCGGCGGCCGGCGAGGGGGCGGCTCCTGCCGAGGCCAAGGCGGAAGCGCCGAAGGCGGAGGAGGCTCCGAAGCCGGAGGCGCCCAAGGCCGAGGCTGCCAAGCAGGAGCCGACGCAGGCGGAGGCTCCCAAGGCCGAGGCCGCGAAGGCAGAGGCCCCGAGGCCGGAAGGCGAGCGTATCTTCGCCTCGCCGCTGGCCCGCCGGGTCGCCAAGGAGAAGGGGCTTGGCCTCAAGTCCGTCAAGGGCTCGGGGCCGAAGGGCCGCATCATCCTGCGCGACGTCGAGTCGGCCGAGGCGGCGCCGAAGCCGGCTCCCGCCCAGCAGGCCGCTCCCGCCGCCGCGCCGGCGCCCAAGCCGGCCGGGCCGAGCGACGACGTGACGCTGAAGCTGTTCGACCCCGACAGCTACGAACTGATCCCGCATGACGGCATGCGCAAGACCATCGCCCGCCGGCTGACCGAGTCCAAGCAGACGGTGCCGCATTTCTACGTCACCGTCGACGTGGAGATCGACGCGCTGCTCGCCCTGCGCCAGCAGATCAACGACGCCGCGCCGACCACCGACGGCAAGCCGGCCTACAAGGTGTCGGTCAACGACATGGTGATCAAGGCCTACGCGCTGGCGCTGAAGGCGGTGCCGGACGCCCATGTCTCCTGGACCGACGGCGGCATGCTGAAGCACAAGCACGCCGATGTCGGTGTCGCCGTGTCGATCCCCGGCGGCCTGATCACGCCGATCGTCCGGCGGGCCGAGGAGAAGAGCCTTTCCACCATCTCCAACGAGGTGAAGGATCTGGCCAAGCGCGCCAAGGACCGCAAGCTGAAGCCCGAGGAGTACCAGGGCGGTACCACCTCGGTCAGCAACCTCGGCATGTTCGGCGTCAAGGACTTCGCCGCCGTCATCAACCCGCCGCACGCCACCATCCTGGCGGTCGGCGCCGGCGAGCAGCGGGCGGTGGTCAAGGGCGGCCAGCTTGCCGTCGCCACGGTGATGAGCGTCACGCTGTCCACCGATCACCGCGCCGTCGACGGCGCGCTCGGCGCCGAGCTGCTGAGGGCGTTCAAGGGCTTCGTCGAGAAGCCGATGTCGATGCTGGTGTGACGGGGTTTCTCCGTCGTCCGTTTCGGGAGGCGGCCGCCGGCAGCACCGGCGATGCCCGCCTCCGGCGCGCGGGCTTTATCCGCCGCCCCCAGATTGAAGGCAGAGACTCATGTCCCAGTATGACATCCTGATCATCGGCTCCGGTCCCGGCGGCTATGTCGCCGCCATCCGCGCCGCCCAGCTCGGCCTCAAGGTCGGCGTCGTCGAGCGGTCCTATGTCGGCGGCATCTGCCCCAACTGGGGCTGCATTCCGGCCAAGGCGCTGCTGCGCTCCTCGGAAATCTTTCACTACATCGAGCATGCCGCCGACTACGGCCTCAAGGCCGAGAAGCCGACGGCCGACGTCGCGGCCATCGTCAAGCGGTCGCGCGGTATCGCCCAGCAGATGAGCCAGGGCGTCGGCTTCCTCCTGAAGAAGAACAAGGTCGACCTGATCTGGGGCGAGGCGACGATCGCCGCCGCCGGCAAGGTGACGGTGAAGCCGAGGGACGGCGCGCCCAAGGGTTGGCTGCCGGCCGGCGACTATCAGGCCAAGCATGTCATCGTTGCCACCGGCGCCCGGCCGCGCGTGCTGCCCGGCCTGGAGCCCGACAAGAAGCTGGTCTGGACCTATTTCGAATCGATGGTGCCGGAGGCGCTGCCCAAGCGTCTCCTAGTGGTCGGCTCGGGCGCCATCGGCATCGAGTTCGCCAGCTTCTACCGGGCGCTCGGCTCGGAGGTGACCGTCGTCGAGGTCATGTCGCAGGTGATGCCGGTCGAGGATCACGAGATCGCCGATCTCGCCAAGAAGCGCTTCGAGAAGGCCGGCATGAAGATCCTCTTGGAGGCCAAGGTCGCCTCACTGAAGAAGGGCGCCGACGAGGTGACGGCCACCGTCGAGCTGAAGGACGGCAGCAAGCAGGAAATCACCGCCGACCGCGTCATCTCGGCGGTCGGCGTGGTCGGCAACGTCGAGAACCTCGGCCTCGAGGCGCTGGGCGTCAAGATCGAGCGCGGCACTATCGTCACCGACGGCCTCGGCCGCACCAACGTGCCGGGCATCTACGCCATCGGCGACGTTGCCGGGCCGCCGATGCTCGCCCACAAGGCCGAGCATGAGGGCACGCTGTGCGTCGAGGCGATCGCCGGCCTGCATCCGCATCCGATGGACAAGCTGCAAATCCCCGGCTGCACCTATTGCCAGCCGCAGGTGGCGTCGGTCGGTCTCCCCGAGAAGAAGGCCAAGGAGGCCGGCTTTGAGCTGAAGATCGGCCGCTTCCCGTTCATCGGCAACGGCAAGGCGGTGGCGCTCGGCGAGCCGGACGGCCTAGTCAAGACCATCTTCGACGCCAAGACCGGCCGCCTCCTCGGTGCCCACCTGATCGGCGCCGAGGTGACGGAGATGATCCAGGGTTTCGTCGTCGCCATGCAGCTCGAGACCACCGAGGAAGAGCTGATGCACACGGTGTTCCCGCATCCGACGGTCAGCGAGACCATGCACGAGAGCGTGCTTGCCGCCTATGGCCGGGCCATCCATATTTGAGACGCCAATCGCGATTCGACGCGGAGGCCGGCGGCGATCCCGCCGGCCTCAGCATTTTTGCCCGGAGACACGCCGATGCAGGGACATGCCTTTCTCGTCTGGGGCGCCATCGGCCTGATTGCCGGCTGGCTGGCCAGTTTCGTGACGGGCGGCGGCGGGCTGATCCGCTACCTCGTCTCCGGCCTGATCGGCTCGTTCGTCGGCGGGCTGGTGCTGAATTGGACGGGCATCACGCTCTCCATCGGCAATCCCTTCCTGCACGAGGTCGTGGTCGCCACCATCGGCGCCATCATCTTCGTCTTCCTGGCGAAGCTGGTGACTTAAAGAGGCAATGATCGGAAATTCGGCAGCATATCCTGCCTTGGAAATGGTCATTTGATGAATTTCTGAACAATTCATATGGTGTGGCCCGCGTCCATCGAAGTTCCATCAAGAAACGCATGCGCCTGATGCGTGTGGAATTCGTGAAATCCCCCTCGGTATTTTTGCTTTGTTAAAGAGTTGATGGAACTCTCAAGCAATTGAATCGACTGATTTACGGGGGAGAAAGGGATGACAGCCTCGGTTGTATCCATCCGCGACATATCGTCGAAGTCCGAATCCGTTCAGGAACTCGCCTTCAACAAGGTCGGCCAGATCCGGGCGATCAATCGTCGCATGCGCATTCTGGCCCTCAACGCGCTGATCGAGGCCGAGCGGGCCGGCGAGGCCGGGCGCGGCTTCGCGGTGGTCAGCCAGGAGGTGCGCGGCATTTCCGAGGAGGTGGAGAAGCTGTCCACCGCGCTCGAGGCCGAGCTCGCCTCGGAGATCGGCGAGATTTCCACGCTGGTGCAGGACATGAGCCGGTCGTCGCAGGGCCAGCGCCTGGTCGACCTTGCGCTCAACGCCATCGAGATCGTCGACCGCAACCTCTACGAACGCACCTGCGACGTGCGCTGGTGGGCGACCGATTCGGCCTTCGTCGACGCCCTGGCCGAGCCGGGGGAGGCCGCCTTCGCCCACGCGGCACGGCGCCTCGACGTCATCCTCAGGGCCTATACCGTCTATCTCGACATCTGGCTGTGCGATCCCGCCGGCCGGGTGGTGGCCTCCGGCCGTGGCGGTCGCTTCCCGGCGACCGGCGCCGACGTCGTGGCGCGGCCGTGGTTCCGCGCCGGCATGGCGCTCGGCAGCGGCGACGACTTCCACGCCGAGGACATCGCCCGCGAGCCGCTCCTCGGCGACACGCTGGTCGCCACCTTCGCGACGCCGGTCCGGGCCGGCGGCGAGGTGGACGGCCGGCCGATCGGCCTCCTCGCCATCCACTTCGACTGGGAGCCGCAGTCGCGGACCATCGTCGAGGGCGTGCGCCTCACCGACGAGGAGCGGGTGATCAGCCGCGTGCTGATCGTCGACCGCGACGGCCGTGTCATCGCCGCTTCCGACGGCGCCGGCCTGCTCTCCGAGCGGCTGCCGCCGTTGGCCGGCGAGCGGGCCGGCTGGCAGGTGCAGGGCGGCCGGATCGTCGCCCAGCACCTGACGCCCGGCTACGAGACCTGGCGCGGCCTCGGCTGGCGCGGGGTGATCGCGCAGCGGCTCGCCGCCGAACGACCATCCGCCACGGTGACGCCGCTGAAATCAAGGCGGTAAAAGGTTAGCATTTTCAACAGGGCCAGGCTGGGGTAAGATCGCCTTCAGCAAGGGCGGGGCATTCCGGCCCGCGCCCCGAGGAGGATGATGCGATGGCCGCCAAGCTCGATTTCCTCAGCCTTCTCACCGGTTGCTTCGCCACGCCGGTCGCCGAGAACCCGACGGTCGTCATGGTCGAGGCGGCCTATCGGGCGATGGGCCTCGATGCCCGCTACATCAACTGCGACGTGGCGCCGGCCGACCTCGGCGACGCCGTACGCGGCGCTCGCGCCATGGGCTGGCGCGGCTTCAACTGCTCGCTGCCGCACAAGGTGGCGGTGATCGACTTCATCGATGAGCTGGCGCCGTCGGCCGAGATCATCGGCGCCGTCAACTGCGTCATCAACGACGACGGCCGGCTGATCGGCGAGAACACTGACGGCAAGGGCTTCCTCGCCTCGCTTAGCGAGGTGGTCGATCCGAAGGGCAAGCACGTCGTGGTGCTTGGCGCCGGCGGCGCGTCGCGGGCGATCGCTGTCGAGACGGCATTGGCCGGCGCGGCGTCGATCACCATCGTCAACCGCGACGCGGCGCGCGGCAAGGCGGTGGTTCAGCTGGTGGCCGCCCATACCGCTTCTGAGACCTTGTTCGTGCCCTGGACGGGCGACTACGCCGTCCCCCCGGATACCGACGTGCTGATCAACGCGACGTCGATCGGTCTGTTCCCCGGCGTCGATGATCGGCCGGCCGTCGATTTTGCCTCGATCCGGCCGGGGATGGTGGTGGCCGACGTCATCCCCAATCCGCCGCACACCGCCTTCCTGAAGGCGGCCGAGGCGCGCGGCGCGCGGACGCTCGACGGGCTCGGCATGCTGGTCAATCAGGGCGTCGTCGGCATCCGCCTGTGGACCGGCCGCGAGCCCGACCCGGCGGTGATGCGCGGCGCGCTGGAAGCGGTGTTCGCAGGGTGAATTTTCGCTGAACGTCTGCTTGCGGCTTTGCGCGGGCATATTACATTTTCCGCGACGCACCGCGGACGTTCATCCGCGCTCCGGTGACTGGGGGAGACGCCTGTGACCACGACCGACATTGTGAAGACGCCCATGCAGTATCTCGACAAGGCGATGGGCGGGTTGCGCGACCTCGGCCTTCTGCCGTCCAGGACCGAGGAGGCGCCGATCGTCGGCCTCCTCGAGAAGATTACCGATCTCGATCCCGACCGGATCGCCGTCATCACCCGCACGCTCAGCCAGATGAGCGTGTTCAACGAGGTGGTGCGCGAGCAGATCTCGGAGATGTCGATCGGCGAGCGCTACGAGAAGATCACGCAGGGCTTCAACTCGATCCGCGATGACGCCAAGGCGATGGTCGACCAGATCACCGACGGCAAGATCGACCTGTTCGAGCGGGCGACCAACGCCTGGATGAAGATTTCGCGCGGCGACATCGCCAGCCGCTTCGACGGCATCCGCGACACCTATATCGAGGTGGCCCGCGACACCAAGGCCAACATCGAGCGCGAGCAGATCATCCTCGAAGCCTATCGCGACTTCCGCGGCGCGCTGAAGCAGGCCGAGGTGGCGGCGCTCGAAGTGCTGAAGACGGCCGAGGCCAAGCTCGCCGCCGCCAAGGACGATCTCGGCAAGGCGTCGGAAGCCGTGGCCGGCTACGCCGGCAGCGATCCGTCCGAGCGCGCCAAGCTGGAACTCATCCGCGACGAGAAGCTGCGCGCCATGCAGAACGAGGAGGGCCGCTACCAGGTGGCCAAGGACCTCGCCGACAACCTGACCATCGGCTACAACACGTCGGAAGTGATCATGGCGCGGCTGATGCAGACCACGTCCGCCAAGGAGCGCGTCTACCAGCAGTCGGTCTCCTTCTTCACCACCAACGAATCGGTGCTGACGGCGCTGAAGGCGTCGTTCACCGGCGTATTCGGCCTGCACGAGTCGACGCAGACGCTGAACTCCATGAAGGAGGGCGTGTCGAAGTCGCTGGAGGTGCTGGCCGATATCGGCGGCAAGGTGCAGGAAGAGGCGCTGAAGGCCGGCTACGGCCCGACGGTGCGCGCCGACGCGGTGAAGAAGCTGGTCGACAGCGTCGTCAACTACCAGGAACGCTCGACCGAGATCATCGCCGAGATGCGGACGCTCGCCACCCGCAACTCCGAGGAGATCCGCGCCGCCGTCGAGGACGGCAAGCGGCGGATTGCCCGCCTTGCCGAGCAGGGCAACGCGCTGGTGCTGAATGGCTGACATCACAGCGGGCGGCGATGCCGCCGCCCCCAAGCTCGACGAATTGATGCTGGCGATGGACGTGGTCGACACGCTCCGTCACCAGGAAGGCATGGTCGAGAAGGTGCTCGGCGAGGACAGCCGCGACGCGACGCTGAAGGAGCGCCTGAGGGCGCTCTACGAGGGGCAGGGGCTGAAGGTCTCCGACCGCATCCTCGACGACGGCATCAAGGCGCTGAAGGAAAGCCGCTTCACCTACGATCCGGCGCCGCCGTCGTTCGCCCGTACCATGTCGCTCCTCTGGGTGGAGCGAGCGATGGTCGGCAAGGTGGTGGCGGCGGCGCTTCTCGCCATCGCCCTGCTCGGCGGCATCACTTGGTGGCGCACGGCTTCGGCCGAGCGGGCCGTCGAGACGGCGCGGATCGAGATGACCGAGATGCTGCCGGCCAGCGTCGACGCGGCGGAAAAGGCGCTCGCCGCCGAGGCGTTGACCTCCGATGCCCAGGCGGAAGCCGTGGCGCGGGTGGCTGCCGCCCGCGCGGCCATCGCCGCCGGTGACGCGTCCGCGGCGCGCACGGCGGTGGCGGCGCTCGCCGACCTCAGGGCGAAGCTGGCCGAGACCTACGAGCTGCGCATCGTGTCGCGACCCGGCGAGCGGACCGGCGTCTTCCGGGTGCCGGATGTCAACAGCAAGGCCCGCAACTACTATCTGATCGTCGAGGCGGTGACGCCGTCCGGTGACGTCCTCAAGCGGCCGATCAAGAGCGAGGAGGACGGCGCGGTCAAGACGGTCGACAAGTGGGGCGTCCGCGTGCCCAAGGCGACCTACGACAAGGTGGCCGCCGACAAGAGCGATGACGGCATCGTCGAGGACAGCATCCTCGGCGAGAAGCCGCGCGGCGCGTTGCAGCCGGTCTACGAAATGGACGTGCTGCCGGGCGCCATCACCAGCTGGTAAGCGAATTCGAGGACGCACATGATCTCCGCGCAGCAGGCGCTCAACGACATCGAACGGGCGATCCTCGGGGTCCGGCGCGACGAGGATCGACTCGTCGCCATGCTGGCCGACACCAAGGCCGAGGGCGACCGCCTCAGGGCCGAGCAGGCCGACGCCTTCCGGGCGCTGGCCCGCCTCCGGCTCGACGCCATCGCCCGCGACGAGGTGGTGGGCGAACTCGACAGCGTCGAGCGGCGGGCCCGCACCGCCCTCGACAAGCGCCGCGGCCGGCTCGACGAACTGAAGGCCAGCCGCGAGGGCGCCTCGAAGAAGCTCGACGAACTCGAAGACAAGCGTCAGACGGCGGCGAAGACGCGCGACGCGGCGATCGCCGCCGTCGAGACGAAGACCGACGCCGTCGAGGCGCGGCTCCAGACGGATGCCGATTGGCAGCGCCTTGCCGCCGCCGTCGAGGCGGCCGAGGCGACGGCCGCCGCCGCCGAGGAAAAGCGGCGGCAGGCCGACGAGGATCGCGCCGTCAAGGGCAAGCCCTACGAGGCCGACCGGCTGTTCATGTATCTCTGGCGGCGCGGCTACGGCACCTCCGCCTACCGGGCGGGGCCGCTCGCCCGCTATTTCGACGGCAAGGTGGCGCGGCTCGCCGGCTACGACGCGGCGCGCGTCAACTATTTCATGCTGACCGAGATCCCGCTGCGTCTCGCCGAGCATGCCGAGCGCCTGAAAGCCGACGTGGCGGCGGCGGTCGCGGCGCGGCAGGCGCACGAGCGGGCGGCGCTGGAAGCCGACGGCATCGTGCCGCTGGAGGCGGCGGTGGCCGAGGCCGACCGGGCGCTCGGCAAGGTGGAGACCGACATCGCCCGCGTCCGCTCCGACGTCGACAGCATCGACAAGGAGACGGCGGCGGCGCTCGACGACAACGGCGATCCGGCGGTGCGCGGGGCGATCGACGACCTCGCCGGCACCTTCGCCCGTTCCGAGATGGTCGAGCTGATCCGCCGCGCCGAGGCGACGCCGACGCCGGAGGACGACCGCATCGTCAAGCGGCTGCGCCAGATCCAGGGCGATCTGGTGCGCGTCGATGCCCAGGCGGAGGAGTTGCGCCGCGCCTCGATCGACCTCGCCGGCAAGCGGTCGGAGCTGGAGCACTCGCGCGACACCTTCCGCGAACGCGGCTACGACCGGCCGAACGGCAGCTTTTCCAACGGCGACACCATCGGCAACCTGATCGGCGGCATCATCTCCGGCGCCATCACGGCGGCGGTGTTGGAAGGCGCCTTCCGCGACGGCTACCGCCGCGGCGAATCCCGCCGGCGCGGCGACTTCGGCGGCGGCTGGGGCGGCGGCGGTTCCTGGGGCGGCGGCGGCGGTGGCGGCGGTTTCGGCACCGGCGGCGGCTCGGGCGGCGGCGGCTTCAAGACCGGCGGCGGATTCTAAAATGCATGAGCGGCGCGCAGGCCAGATGTGATGGGGCTGGCATGG
>LUYO01000250.1:468-1731 GCA_001603295.1 Rhodobacterales bacterium Alpha_02 | reverse complement strand
CCGCTCCGTACGCGGTCGGTATGGCGCTCGTACTGGGCGCGGTCGTGAGCAATCTCGTCCCCGGCGGCGCGCCTCCCGGACTGGGGAAGATGCGCAAACTCGCGTTGAACAGCGCTGTGGTGCTCTTCGGGTTCGGCCTGAACATCCGACAGGTGATCTCCGTCGGAGGGCAGGGATTCTGGCAGACCGCGGCGAGCCTCGCGGTGATTATCTCGCTCGGTTTTATCCTTCTCCGGTTTTTCAAGGTCGAAGCGGCGACGCTGAAGCTGGTGACCTTCGGCACGTCCATCTGCGGAGGAAGCGCCATCGCGGCCGTTTCCTCGGTGATGAAGGTACGCGACGAGGACATCGGCGTCGCCATGGGCGTCGTCTTTCTGCTGAACGCCGTGGCGCTCGTCGCCTTTCCGCTGCTTGCGTCGCTGCTTCCGCTCACGCCGGAGCAGTACGGCGTCTGGTGCGCGCTGAGCATCCACGACACCAGCTCGGTGGTGGGGGCGGCGGCGGTGCTGGGAGACGCGTCGCTGCGGACCGCGACCATCATGAAGCTCACCCGGACCCTCTGGATTACACCCATCGTCTTCCTGATCTCGCTGCGGCAGGGCGAGAAGGGAAAGCTCTCCATTCCGCTCTTCATCGTTTTTTTCCTGCTGGCCTCGCTGACGGCGTCCGTCTTCCCTTTCGCCCCGCTCTTCAAGACGCTCGCCTCGTCGGGCAAGGTGCTGATGGCGGTCGCGCTCTACATCGTAGGCTTCGGCCTGCACCGCAGCGTTCTCAAGAAGGTCGGCGCGCAGGGGATGCTCTTCGGCATGCTGCTCTGGGCGGTCTCCATCGTCATGGGGTACCTCCTCGCATCGATGAGCTGACATTCGACACAAAGGAGATGGAATAAGATGAATCTCGCACGCTTTCCCAGAAGACGCTATACCGAGGGGCGAACCCCTTTGGAATTTCTCGAACGGCTTTCAACGAAGCTCGGCGGCCCGGAGATCTGGATCAAACGGGACGACATGCTCGGTTTCCTCCCGGGAGGGAACAAGACCCGGAAGCTCGAATTTATCATGGCGGACGCGCTGGCGCAGGGCGCCGACGCAGTGGTCACCTGCGGCGCGGTCCAGTCCAACCACTGCCGCCTCACCCTCGCCGCCGCGAGGAAAGAGGGGCTGGAGTGCCACCTCGTCATCGAGGAGCGCGTTCCGGGGAGCTACTCGGAGCAAGCCTCCGGAAACAACTTTCTCTTTCACCTGATGGGAGTGGACTCGATCC
>LUYO01000250.1:0-449 GCA_001603295.1 Rhodobacterales bacterium Alpha_02 | reverse complement strand
CGGCGCGCTGGGCTACGTCGCCTGCGCCGAGGAGATCCTGGCCCAGGCGTTCGACAAGGGAGTCGCGTTCGACGGTATCTTCACCACCAGCGGCAGCGCCGGAACGCACGCCGGACTCGCCGTCGGACTGTGGGCGAACCGGTCGGGCATCCCCCTCGTCGGGATCAACATCAGCCGCCCCAACGAGACGCAGGTTCCGATCGTCCGGAAACTCGCCGGAGAGACTGCGCGTCTTCTGGACATCGAGGAGCCGCTGCCGGACGACCTGATTCAGTGCGTCGACGGCTACGTCGGGGAGGGATACTCCCTGCCCACCAAGGAGATGGTCGAGACCGTGCTGCTGCTGGCGAGGACGGAGTCCATCCTGCTCGACCCGGTGTACACCGGAAAGGCGTTCGCCGGAATGCTCGATCTTCTGCGGCGGGGCTTTTGCGGAAAACCGGAGCGCG
>LUYO01000063.1:0-19132 GCA_001603295.1 Rhodobacterales bacterium Alpha_02 | reverse complement strand
CGGCTGCAGCTCGCCGCCATCGCCACCCGCCGCAAGACGGTGGTCGCCCGCAACCCGGCGCAGGACGCCTACATCCGCGCCATGGACCGCTCGACGCTGGTGTTCGGCCTCGGCCCGGCCGGCACCGGCAAGACCTATCTCGCCGTGGCGCACGCCGCCGCCCTGCTCGAACGCGGCGAGGTGGCGCGCGTCGTGCTGTCGCGGCCGGCGGTCGAGGCCGGCGAGCGGCTGGGCTTCCTGCCCGGCGACATGCGCGAGAAGATCGACCCCTATCTCCGGCCGCTCTACGACGCGCTCTACGACATGATGCCGCCCGAGCGGGTGGAGCGGGCGCTGACCTCCGGCGCCATCGAGATCGCGCCGCTGGCTTTCATGCGCGGCCGGACGCTGGCCAACGCCGCCGTCATCCTCGACGAGGCGCAGAACACCACGTCGATGCAGATGAAGATGTTCCTGACCCGGCTCGGCGACGGCTCGAAGATGATCGTCACCGGCGACCCCAGCCAGATCGACCTGCCGGCCGGTCAGGTGTCGGGCCTCGTCGAGGCGAGCCGCATCCTCGCCGAGACGCCCGGCGTGGTGCAGGTGCGCTTTACCCACGAGGACGTCGTCCGCCACGAATTGGTGGCGCGCATCGTCAAGGCCTATGACGACGACAGCCGCGAGCGCCTCGCCGCCCGCGCCGGTGCGAAGCCATGAGCGTCGTCGCCGTCGACATCCTCACCGAAAGCCCGCTGTGGGGCGAGGCGGAGGACTGGCGCGCCGACGTCGAGGCGGCCGTCGCCATGGCGGCGGCCATGGTCGACGCCGAGATCGCCGAGGATGCCGAACTGTCGCTGCTTCTGACGGGCGACGCGGCGATCCGCGTCCTCAACCGCGACCACCGCGGCTTCGACAAGCCGACCAACGTGCTGTCCTTCCCCCAGGACGATCCCGACGCCGACGCCTACGGGCCGCTGCTCGGCGACATCGCGGTGGCGCATGAGACGGTGGCGCGCGAGGCGACCGAGGAAGGCATCGCCTTCCGCGATCATTTCCTGCACATGATCGTGCATGGATTCCTGCATCTCGTCGGGTATGATCACCTCGACGACGAAGAAGCCGGGGAGATGGAGGGGCTGGAGACGGCCATCCTCGCCCGGCTCGGCATCGCCGACCCCTATGCCGACGCGCCGATGGGCGGCGCCGGCCGCTGAGGGACGGCAATCGGGACGTCCGCCGGCGGCCGGGAGGGCCGGAGGCGGCGCGGAAGAAGGACGATGAGCGACAGCGACAGTCAAAGTACGGGCAGTCAGACGACGGCCGTGGTGGCCCAATCCAGCGCCTCGGCCGATAGTGGAACGGGAACGAGCTGGCTGGCGCGGCTGCGCGAGGCCTTCGGCTTCAACACCTCGGCGACGCTGAGGCAGAATCTCGAGGCGGCGCTCAGCCAGGAGGACGCGCTCGACGCCGCCTTCTCGCCGGAGGAGCGGACGCTGATCCGCAACATCCTGCGCCTGCGCGAAACGCGCGTCGCCGACGTGATGGTGCCGCGCGCCGACATCGCGGCGGTGGATGCCGATACGACGCTCTCCGAACTCCTGGAATTGTTCGAGGCCTCCGGCCATTCGCGCATGCCGGTCTATCGCGAGACGCTCGACGACGCCATCGGCATGGTCCACATCAAGGACCTGATCACCCACATCACCGGCAAGGCGCGCATCGACGGCGCCGCGGCGGATGCCGAGGAGCGGCTCGATGTCGGCAAGGTCGATCTTGGCATCACGCTCGACGCCGCCAAGCTGGTGCGTGCCGTGCTGTTCGTGCCCCCGTCCATGCCGGCCACCGATCTTCTCCAGAAGATGCAGGCGACGCATATCCAGATGGCGCTGGTGATCGACGAATACGGCGGCACCGACGGCATCGTCTCCATCGAGGACGTGGTCGAGACCATCGTCGGCGAGATCGACGACGAGCACGACGATGAGGACGGGCCGCTGGTCAGGACCGTGCAGGACGGCGTCTACCTCGCCGACGCCCGCGCCGATCTCGACGAGGTCCGGGCGGTGATCGGCCCCTCCTTCAGCTTCGCCGACTATGACGAGGACGTCGACACGCTGGGCGGCCTGCTGTTCGCCGCCCTCGGCCGCATTCCGGCGCGCGGCGAGGTGATCGTCTCCGACGATCTGCCCGGCTGGGAGGTGGAGGTGCTCGACGCCGACCCGCGCCGCATCAAGACGGTGCGGCTGGTCGCGAGAGTGGCGCCGGCCGAGACGGCGGAGGCCTCCGAAATCGGCGTCTGAGTAATATGTCTGTCATCCTCCGCGAAGGCGGAGGATCTCGGGCCGACAGGGCACGCGGCCGATATGGGATGCACTTTCCCGAAAGAGAGGCTGGCTGCCTCGCCTGCGGCCGGTTCGCCATTTCCGCGCGGGCGCTACCTTGACCTTTTGCTCAAGCATCGGGCTTTCCCGAAAGTGCCTGCACTTTTCGGTTCGATGCTCTATTGCTTGCCGCGTGAGCCACCGATTCGCCAGGGCTTGGAGAGGCGCATGTTCGAGAGCTGGGCAGAGCGGCTGCTGCTCCTCTGGGGGTGGCGTCGGCATCTCGCCGCCTTCGCCGCCGGCGGACTGTCGGCGCTGGCCATGGCGCCGGTCCACGCCGCGCCGATCCTGTTCCTGACGCTGCCGGCGCTGGTGTTGCTGATCGACGGCGCCGTCGTCGCCGGGCCGCGCGGCATCCGGCGCCTCAGGCCGGCGGCGGCCGTCGGCTGGTGGTTCGGCTTCGGCTACTTCCTCATCGGCCTTTACTGGGTGGGCATCGCCTTCTTCGCCGAGGGGCGCGCCGCGCTCATCCCGCTGATGCCCTTCGCCGTCGCCGGCCTCGCCGGCGGCCTCGCGCTGTTCACCGCCTTCGGCACCGTCGTCGCCCGTCTCCTGTGGAGCGACGGTCCGACGCGCATCTTCGCGCTCGCCCTGGGGCTCGGCGTCTCGGAATGGCTGCGCGGCCATCTGTTGACCGGCTTTCCCTGGAATCTCATCGGGCAGGCCGTCGCCTTCACCGACCTCACGGCGCAGGCGGCGAGCGTCGTCGGCGTCTACGGCCTCACCTTTGCCGGCATCGCCGTGTTCGCCGCACCGGCGCTGTTTATCGGCGACCGGATCGACGACCGGCGGAACCGGCCCGGATTGCGGCGGCTGACGCTGGCGCTGGTGCTCCTTCTCGTCGCCGCCGACCTCGGCTGGGGCATCCATCGCCTGTCCGGCGCGGCGCCGGCGGGCCAGGCGGTGGTGGCCGGCAGCCGGATCCGCATCGTCCAGCCGAACATCGAGCAGGCGGTCAAGTGGTCGCCCGAAACGCGGCAGGCGGCGATCGACAAGCTCGTCGCCCTCTCCGACCGCAAGACCGACGACCAGACGCTGGGCGCCATCTCCTTCACCGAGATCGTCTGGCCGGAGACGGCGCTGCCCTTCTTCCTGACCGAGGAGCCGGCGGCGCTCGCCCGCATCGCCGACCTCCTGTCGCCCGGCACGCTGCTGCTCACCGGCGCGCCGCGTGTCGAGCCGGCTGACGATGCCACCGGCGGCCGTCGCTACTACAACTCGCTGTTCGCCATCGACGACACCGGCGCCATCCGCGCCGCCTACGACAAGGTGCATCTGGTGCCGTTCGGCGAATATATGCCCTTCGACGGCCTCGTCGGCCGGCTGGGTATCGGCGAACTGTTCCGCGGCATCGGCGGCTTCTCGCCCGGCCCCCGCCGCAACCTGATCTCGGTCGACGGTCATCCGTCGTTCTCGGTGCTGATCTGCTACGAGGCAATCTTCTCCGGCGAGGCATTGCCGGACGGCGGCCGGCCCGACTACCTGGTCAACGTCACCAACGACGGCTGGTTCGGCCGCAGCGCCGGCCCCTACCAGCATCTCGACGCCGCCCGCCTCCGGGCGATCGAGGAGGGCCTGCCGCTGGTGCGCGCCGCCAATACCGGCATTTCGGCTATCGTCGATGCCTATGGCCGCATCGTTGCAAGCCTGCCGATCGGCGAGGAGGGTGTACTCGACGGCCACCTGCCGGCCGAACGCCCGCCGGTGGTCTTTCACCGTGTCGGACCGGCGTTCCTCTTGACGTTCCTCATGGTTTCGCTGCTGCTTTCCCTCTCGGGAAAGGGAAAACGCAGACCCAGGAGTTGACAACTTCTCGTTCGCGGACAACAATCGCAGCGCGCAACGATGCTGTTATGTTCGTTTGCCAAGAAATGGGCCGCAAGACAACAAATTAAAGACCGCGCCTTGCGAGCCTCATCGATAACCGCGGGTTCAACCCGCAGACGAGATCAATATGGCCAGCAAGAAGTCCCCCAATCCAATTGATGTCCATGTCGGCAGTCGCGTACGGCTTCGTCGCATGATGCTCGGCATGAGCCAGGAAAAGCTGGGCGAAGCGCTCGGCATCACGTTCCAGCAGATCCAGAAATACGAGAAGGGCACCAACCGCGTCGGCGCCAGCCGTCTCCAGCACATCGCCACCGTGCTGAAGGTTCCGGTGTCCTTCTTCTTCGAGGACGCGCCCGGCACGCCGGAGGAAGCGGCAGGCTTTGCCGAGAGTTCCAGCCACTCCTACGTCGTCGACTTTCTGTCGTCGACGGAGGGGCTGTCGCTCAACAAGTCCTTCGTTCGTATCAAGGACGCCCGCGTCCGCCGACGCATCGTCGACCTCGTGCAGACGCTGGCCGCCGAGGAAGGCGACGCCTGATCGGATCTCCGCTCCGGATGGCGGCGGATCGTGCCGGCTCCGGCCGGCGCGGTCCGCCGTTTGCTTTTGGAGCGCCATCTGCAACCCTCCTCTCTCCCGACCGGACGGAAACGGATTTCCGGTGACAGCCGGCGGCGGGAAATGAACCTGCCGCCATCGTCGCCGCGACGCACGGCGCCTTGCAAAACTGCGCCGGGCGATGGCGGAGGCTTGCGCTTCTTGCGGGGCTTTGCGAAAAGAGGGCGCCGCGACGGACAGCCCACGCGACAGAACAGTGTTCGCCGCCGAGCCGTGTGCCGGCGTTTTCTTTGAGGGGTAAACCCTATGTCCCGCCAGAACTACCTCTTCACTTCCGAGTCCGTCTCGGAAGGCCATCCCGACAAGGTCTGCGACCGCATTTCCGACACCATCGTCGATGCCTTCCTCGCCGCCGAACCGCAGGCGCGCGTGGCGGCCGAGACGCTGGCCACCACCAACCGCGTCGTCATCGCCGGCGAGACGCGCGGGCCGAAATCCGTCGACAACGCGCTGATCGAGCACCTGACGCGCGAGGCGATCCGCGACATCGGCTACGCCCAGAACGGCTTCCACTGGCAGAACGCCCGCATCGAGATCCTGCTGCACGAGCAGTCGTCGGACATCGCCCAGGGCGTCGACGCCGCCGCCGACAAGGACGAGGGCGCCGGCGACCAGGGCATCATGTTCGGCTATGCCTGCCGCGAGACGCCGGAGCTGATGCCGGCGCCGATCTACTACGCCCACAAGATCCTCTCCGACCTCGCCGCGGCCCGCAAGTCCGGCCAGGAGCCGCTACTCGGCCCCGACGCCAAGAGCCAGGTGACCGTCGCCTACGAGAACGGCAAGGCGGTACGGGCGCAGCAGATCGTGCTGTCCACCCAGCACGCCGACGGCCTCAGCTCGGCCGACGTGCGCCGCATCGTCGAGCCGCATGTCATCGCCGCCCTGCCGGCCGGCTGGGTCAACGAGGACACCGTCTGGCACGTCAACCCGACCGGCAAGTTCGTGATCGGCGGTCCGGACGGCGACGCCGGCCTGACCGGCCGCAAGATCATCGTCGACACCTACGGCGGCGCAGCGCCGCACGGCGGCGGTGCCTTCTCGGGCAAGGATCCGACCAAGGTCGACCGTTCGGCCGCCTATGCCGCCCGCTGGCTGGCCAAGAACATCGTCGCCGCCGGCCTTGCCGACCGCGCCACCATCCAGCTCTCCTACGCCATCGGCGTCAGCGATCCGCTGTCCATCTACGTCGATCTGCACGATACCGGCACCGTCGATCCGGCGCGCATCGAGAAGGTGCTCGGCAATCGCGACTTCATCCGCCTCAGCCCGCGCGGCATCCGCGAGCGGCTCGGCCTCAACCGGCCGATCTACGCCCGCACCGCCGCCTACGGCCACTTCGGCCGGGCGGCCGAGGCCGACGGCGGCTTCTCCTGGGAGGCGCTCGATCTGGTCGACGCGCTGAAGTCGGCCCTCGCCTAACCGGCGGGAACCAGCTAAAGACGGCCCCGGTCGCCCCGTGACCGGGGCTTTTTCATGCGACGGACGACGATGACCGACCACCACGGCCTGGACCAGAGAGCGGGAGAGCCGCGGGAGAATGCCTTCTTCGGCCGGCGCAAGGGCAAGACGCTGAGGAAGGGTCAGGCCGAGCGGCTGGAAAGCCTGCTGCCGCGGCTGGCGCTCGACCTTTCGGCACCCGCCCCCGCCGACCTCGCGGCGCTGTTCCCGCAGGCGCCGGCCGAGATCCGGCTGGAGATCGGCTTCGGCGGCGGCGAGCACCTCGTCCACCGGGCGCTCGAACGGCCCGACGTCGGCTTCATCGGCGTCGAGCCCTTCGTCAACGGCATGACCAAGGCGCTCGGCCGCATCGCCGACGACGATATCGCCAACATCCGACTGTCCGGCGAGGACGGCGTGCGCGTGCTCGACTGGCTGCCCGAGGCGTCGCTCGACCGGATACTGCTGCTCTATCCCGATCCATGGCCGAAGAAGCGTCACTGGAAGCGCCGCTTCGTCGGCGGCGACACCGTCGCCCGCTTCGCGCGCGTGCTGAAGGACGGCGGCGAGTTCTGGTTCGCCTCCGACATCGACACCTACGTCGACTGGACGCTGCGCCACGTCCGCGCCAATCCGCTGTTCGCCTGGACGGCCTCGGCGCCCGACGACTGGCGGCAGCCGTGGGACGGCTGGCCTGGCACGCGCTATGAGGCCAAGGCGCGGCGCGAGGGGCGAGGCTCCGCCTATCTGACGTTTCGCCGCGCGGCGCGGGAAACGGTCGCCTGACGGCCTTTGCGGCCGAGGCATTGATTTCCGCGCGAAAGCGGCCTATATGGGGCGTATCAGTTCTGATGCGCTGCTAAAGCGGGTTGGGAGTGGGTCCGAGAGGTCCCGCTCTTTTTTATTGCCCGCGACGGCCGGCGCGCCGCGAGGGATGCCGCCCACCGATGACCACCGAGGACCAGCCGCCCCTTCCGCCGCTCGGCGGCCAGAGCGTCGACAGCGCGCTCGACGAGCCGCGCCTCGTCAGCGAGACCGGCGTCGAGGCGCGTGTCGCCGCCATCGTCGAGCCGGCGCTGCTCGACCTCGGCTACCGCCTCGTCCGGGTGCGGATGACCGGCATGAACGGCGCGACGTTGCAGATCTTCGCCGAGAAAGCCGACGGCACGATGAGCGTCGAGGACTGCGAGGCGGCGAGCAACGTCATCTCGCCGCTGCTCGACGTCGACGATCCGATCGGCAAGCCGTACACGCTGGAAATGTCGTCGCCGGGCATGGACCGCGTTCTGGTGCGGCGTTCGGACTTCGTGCGCTGGTCGGGCTTCGAGACCAAGCTGGAACTCGCCGTGCCGGTGCACGGCCGCAAGCGATTCCGCGGCTGGCTGACTGGCGTCAAGGACGACAAGGGCGGCCTGCATCTGTTGCAGGCGCTCGAGGACGGCACCAAGGACATCGAATTCCCGCTCGACGGCGTCGCGGAAGCGCGCCTCGTGCTCAACGAGGCGCTGATCCGCGAGGCGCTGAAGGCGGGCAAGAGCTGACGAGGACGCCGGGCGGCGTGCTGCCCGGACAGCAACCGGGATCATCCCCGAAGGACGGAACAGGACCCCATCGAGGGCAGGAGACGAAGACTATGGCCGTCAGTGCGAACCGTTTGGAACTCTTGCAGATCGCCGACGCGGTGGCCCGCGAGAAGTCGATCGACCGGCAGATCGTCATCGCCGCGATGGAGGACGCCATCCAGAAGGCGGCCCGCTCGCGCTACGGTTCGGAGACCGACGTCCGCGCCGAGATCAACCCGCGTACCGGCGAGATCAAGCTGCAGCGCCTCCTGCAGGTGGTGGAGAACGTCGAGAACTTCTCGACCGAGGTCGACCTCGCCGAGGCGCAGCGCCGCAACCCAGCGGCCATGGTCGGCGATTTCATCTCCGAGCCGCTGCCGCCGATCGACTTCGGCCGCATCGCCGCCCAGTCGGCCAAGCAGGTGATCGTGCAGAAGGTGCGCGAGGCCGAACGCGACCGCCAGTTCGACGAGTTCAAGGACCGCATCGGCGAGGTGGTGAATGGCGTCGTCAAGCGCGTCGAATACGGCAACGTCATCGTCGATCTCGGCCGCGGCGAGGCGATCTGCCGCCGCGACGAGCTGATCCCGCGCGAGAGCTTCCGCTACGGCGACCGCATCCGCGCCATCATCCACGACGTGCGCCGCGAGCAGCGCGGGCCGCAGGTGTTCCTGTCGCGCACCCATCCGCTGTTCATGGCCAAGCTGTTCGCCTCGGAAGTGCCGGAAATCTACGACGGCATCATCGAGGTCAAGTCGGTGGCCCGCGATCCCGGTTCGCGCGCCAAGATCGCCGTCATCTCCAAGGATTCGTCGATCGACCCGGTCGGCGCCTGCGTCGGCATGCGCGGCAGCCGCGTGCAGGCCGTGGTGCAGGAGCTGCAAGGCGAGAAGATCGACATCATCCCCTGGTCGCCCGATCCGGCCACCTTCATCGTCAACGCGCTGCAGCCGGCGGAAGTCGCCAAGGTGGTGCTCGACGAGGATGCCGAGCGCATCGAGGTGGTGGTGCCCGACGACCAGCTGTCGCTGGCCATCGGCCGGCGCGGCCAGAACGTGCGTCTGGCCAGCCAGCTGACCGGCTGGGCCATCGACATCATGACCGAACAGGAAGAGAGCGAGCGGCGCCAGAAGGAATTCAACGAGCGCACCGAGCTGTTCATGAACGCGCTCAACGTCGACGAGGTGGTCGGCCAGTTGCTTGCCACCGAGGGCTTCTCCTCCGTCGAGGAGCTGACCATGGTCGAGGGCGACGAGATCGCCGCCATCGAGGGCTTCGACGAGGAAACCGCCGTGGAGATCCAGGCGCGCGCCCAGGACTATCTCGACGCCAAGGAGCGCGAACTCGACGAGGAGCGCATCAAGCTCGGCGTCGAGGATGGCTTGCGCGAAGTGCCGGGCGTCACCACGGCAATGATGGTCGCCCTCGGCAAGGACGGCATCAAGACGGTAGAAGACCTCGCCGGCTGCGCCACCGACGACCTCGTCGGCTGGACCGAGCGCAAGGGCGGCGAGACCATCCGCAACCGCGGCCTGTTCTCCGATCTCGACGTCAGCCGCACCGACGCCGAGGCGATCGTCATGGCGGCGCGCGTCGCCGCCGGCTGGATCGAGCCGCCGGCCGAGGACGAGGAAGCCGCTCTCGAAGAAGAAGTCGCCGAGGAGACGGCCGACTGACAAATGCCCGAGGAGGCCGCCCAAGTAGACCGCTTGGGGCGGCCTCCCGCAACCGGAACGAGGATGATGGCACCCAAGGCCGAGACGGCGGAACGCAGTTGCATCGTGACGCGCGTCGCGCAACCGCCCGAGGGCCTCGTGCGTTTCGTGCTGGGGCCGGACGACGCCGTGGTGCCTGACATCCGCGGCAATCTGCCGGGGCGTGGCGTCTGGGTGACCTGTCGCCGCGACATGGTCGCCGAGGCCGTGAAGAAAAGAGCCTTTTCGCGCGGCCTCAAGGCCGAGGCGAAGGTCGCCGGCGACCTGCCGGAGCTGGTCGAGGCGCTGCTTCTGAAGGCGGCGCTGTCGTCCTTCTCGATGGCGCGCAAGGCGGGTCTGGTGGTCACCGGTTTCGATCAGGTGGTCGGGGCGATCGGCAAGGGCGGCGTCGTCGCCGTGCTCTCCGCCCGCGAGGCGGCCGACGACGGCCGCCGCAAGATCGGACAGGCGGTGCGGCGGCGCCTTCGCGCAACCGGCGCGCTGGTCGACGCGGCGGCGGAAACGGACGAAATGCCCGCGAATGCGGCATTATGGCAACAACCGCCGCCTTCCGGGCCGAAGGTCATCGCCGGAATCTTCGCCTCGAGCGAAATGGATTTGGCATTGGGTGGCGCAAATGTGATACATGCTGCACTGCTCGCCGGTGGGGTGAGCACCAGCTTCCTGAAATGCGCTGCAGCGCTGGCCCGCTACAGGGGCGAAGCGCCGGAGACGGACTGGACAGCGTACCTTTCCTGAGGTTCGCGAATACGATCGGCCATTGCGTCGCCCATCCGGGGCGTGGCAGCGGCCCGCGAGGATAGAACACGGCATGAGCGATACGAAGAACACCGACGACAAGAGCACGTCCATGGCGCCCAAGAAGACGCTGACCCTTTCCCGGCGCACCGTCGAGCAGGGAACGGTCAAGCAGAGCTTCAGCCATGGCCGGACGAAGGCCGTCGTGGTGGAGACCAAGAAGTCGCGCAAGCACGGCGAGGGCGGCCCGATCGAGGGCGCCCAGTCGACGCAGACGGCGCAGCTCCAACGGTCGATCGCCGAAAGCCTGAAGCCGCAGCGCCGCGAGGCCGCTCCGGCCGCCCCGCGCGAGCAGCGCCGGCCGGCGCCGGGCGGCATGGTGCTGCGCACCCTCAGCCAGGACGAGATCGAGGCCCGCCAGGCCGCTCTCGCCGAGGCCATCGCCCGCGAGGCCGAGGCGCGCAAGCGCGCCGAGGAGGAGGCGAAGCGCCGCGCCGAGGAAGAGGCCCGCCTGAAGGTCGAGGCCGAGGAACGCGCCAAGCGCGAGGCCGAGGAGGCCGCCGCCCGCGCGGTCGAGGAAGCTCGTCTGGCAGCCGAGGAAGAGGCGCGCGCCAAGGCGGCACCGGCCGTCGAGCCGGCCAAGCCGGCCGCCGAGAAGAAGCCCGTCGTCGCCGAAAAGCCGCGTCCCGCCGCGGAGGTCGCCGCGCCGCGCGGCAAGACCGCTGCCGAGGAGGACGAGGAAAACCCGCGCGGCAAGCTGCTCGCCGCCAAGAAGGCACGCGTGCCGGTGCCGGCGCCGGTCAAGAAGGCCGGCGAGGACGACCGCCGCAAGGGCCGCCTGACCATTTCCGCCGCCCTGTCCGACGACGAGGGCGAGCGCTCCCGTTCGCTCGCCGCGTTGAAGCGCAAGCGCGAGAAGGAACGTCGCGGCCAGCAGACCGGCCCGCGCGAGAAGGTGCTGCGCGAGGTGGTGCTGCCCGAGGCGATCACCATCCAGGAGCTGGCCAACCGCATGGCCGAGCGCGCGGTCGACGTCATCCGCCTGCTGATGAAGCAGGGCCAGATGCTGAAGATCAACGACGTCATCGATGCCGACACCGCCGAGCTGATCGCCACCGAGATGGGCCACACGGTGAAGCGCGTGTCGGAAGCCGACGTCGAGGAGGGGCTGTTCGACGCGCCCGACGAGGCGGGGGACACCCAGCCGCGGCCGCCGGTGGTCACCATCATGGGCCACGTCGACCACGGCAAGACCTCGCTGCTCGACGCGCTGCGCCACGCCAACGTGGTGGCCGGCGAAGCGGGCGGCATCACCCAGCACATCGGCGCCTATCAGGTCGAGCAGAACGGCCAGAAGATCACCTTCATCGACACTCCGGGCCACGCCGCCTTCTCGGCGATGCGCGCCCGCGGCGCCAAGGTAACCGACATCGTCATTCTCGTGGTGGCGGCCGACGACGGCGTCATGCCGCAGACGGTGGAGGCGATCAGCCACGCCAAGGCGGCCGGCGTGCCGCTCATCGTCGCCATCAACAAGATCGACAAGCCCGACGCCAACCCCGAGCGGGTGCGTACCGAACTGCTGCGCCACGAGGTGCAGGTGGAATCGATGGGCGGCGACACGCTCGAGGTCGAGGTGTCGGCCAAGGCCAAGACCAACCTCGACAAGCTGCTCGAAATGATCCTGCTGCAGTCGGAAGTGCTGGAACTCCGGGCCAACCCGGACCGCGCCGCCGAGGGCATCGTCATCGAGGCCAAGCTCGACAAGGGCCGTGGCCCGGTGGCCACCGTGCTGGTCGACCGCGGCACGCTGAAGGTCGGCGACATCGTGGTGGCCGGCTCCGAATGGGGCCGTGTCCGCGCGCTGCTCGACGATCGTGGCGCCAACGTCACCGCCGCCGGCCCGGCCATGCCGGTCGAGGTGCTCGGCTTCCAGGGCACGCCCGACGCCGGCGACCGCGTTGCGGTGGTCGAGAACGAGGCGCGTGCCCGCGAGATCACCGAATACCGCATCCGCCAGAAGCGCGAAAACGTCGCCAAGCGGGCCTCCGGCTCGCGCGGCTCGCTCGAGCAGATGATGAGCAAGCTGCAGACCGCCGGCAAGAAGGAGTTCCCGCTGGTCGTCAAGACCGACGTGCAGGGCTCGCTGGAAGCCATCGTCGCCTCGCTCGAGAAGCTCGGCAACGACGAAGTGGCGGCGCGCGTCATCCATGGCGGCGTCGGCGGCGTCACCGAGTCCGACGTCACGCTGGCCTCGGCCTCCGACGCGGCGATCATCGGCTTCAACGTCCGCGCCAACAAGCAGGCGCGCGACGCGGCCGACCGCGACGGCATCGAGATCCGCTACTACAACATCATCTACAACCTCGTCGACGACGTGAAGGCGGCGATGAGCGGCATGCTCACCCCCGAGCGGCGCGAGACCTTCCTCGGCAACGCCGAGATCCTGGAGGTGTTCAACATCTCCAAGATCGGCAAGGTGGCCGGTTGCCGCGTCACCGAGGGCATGGTGGAGCGCGGCGCCTCGGTGCGCCTCATCCGCGACAACGTGGTGATCCACGAGGGCAAGCTCGGCACGCTCAAGCGCTTCAAGGACGACGTCAAGGAAGTCCACGCCGGCCAGGAGTGCGGCATGAACTTCGAGGCCTACCAGGACATGCGGGCCGGCGACGTCATCGAGTGCTTCCGCGTCGAGGAGATCGCCCGCACGCTCTGACGCGTTTCTCAAGGCATCCACGAAGCGGCGGGAGGACCCTGCCGCTTCGTTCGTTTCAGGAGGCAAGCATGCCCCATCACGGTTCTTCCCAGGGCGAGGCCCGCGCCCCCTCCCAGCGCCAGCTGCGCGTCGGCGAGCTGATTCGCCATGCGCTCGCCGACATCCTGTCGCGCGGCGAGCTGACGGACGACGAGGTGACGCGGATGATGATCACCGTGCCGGAGGTGCGCGTCAGCCCCGATCTGCGCAACGCCACCGTCTACATCACGCCGCTCGGCGGCGGCGATCCCAAGACGGCCGAGAAGGCGATGGGCCGCCACGCCCGCTGGCTGCGCGGCCAGGTGGCGCATCGCATCAACCTCAAGTTCGCGCCCGATCTGGTCTTCCGCTACGACGACCGCTTCGACGAGACCGCCCACATCGACGCGCTGCTGCATTCGCCAGACGTCGCCCGCGATCTCGCCGGCGGCGATTCGGAGCCCGAGGATCGCTGACAGTTTCCGTCAGCACCAAAGCTGCCAGATCCTGACGTCCGGTCGTCGGACATTTTCGCCATGGGGCCGACGCCCCGAGGAGGGATTCATGACCGACGACCGCATCGTCTTCCACTACGCGCCGCAGAGCCGCGCCTTCGCCGTTCGCGTGCTCCTCGAGGAGCTGGCCGTTCCCTACGACCTCGACGTCCGCGACATCCGCGCCGGCGACCAGCTCCGGCCCGACTATCTCGCCGTCAACCCGCTCGGCAAGGTGCCGGCCATCAGCCACCGCGGCGAGGTGGTCACCGAGCAGGCGGCCGTCGCGCTCTATCTCGCCGACCTGTTCCCGACGGCCGGCCTCGCCCCTGCCTTCGACGATCCGAAGCGGGCGCCCTATCTGCGCTGGATGGTGTTCTACGGCAGCTCCTTCGAGCCGGCGCTGGTCGATCACGCCATGCAGCGGCCGCCGCTGCCGCGCTCCACCGCCCCTTACGCCGACCATGCCAGCGTCGTCGCCCTGGTCAACGCGCAGGTGGAGCGCTCTGCGCCCTACTGGCTGGGCGAGCGCTTCTCGGCCGCCGACGTGCTGTGGGGCACGGCGCTGGCCTGGGTGACCGGCTTCGGCATCTTCGAGAAAACGCCGGCCGTCGCCGCCTATATCGAGCGGATCACCAGCCGGCCGGCCTGGCGCAAGGCGCAGGCCGACGAAGCGGCTCTGATCGCCGCCCGCGACGCCGCCGTCGGCTGACCGTCAGGCAAGGCGCAGCGCAATCACCCCGATCACCACCGCGAGGACGGCGGCGAGGCGACGGCCGCCGACCCGCTCGCCGAACAGCAGCCGGCCGCCGAAGAGCCCGAAGACGATCGACGTCTCGCGCAGGGCGGCGACCGGCGCCACCGGCGCCCGCGTCATCGCCCAGAGGGCGACGCCGTAGGACAGCGTGGTCGCCGCGCCGCCGACCAGGCCGAGACCAAGCGTGCGCCGGTCGAGGCGCGGCCGGGCCCCGCCCGCCAGCGCCGTTGCCACAGTGACGACGCCGGTCGGCACGGCGAGCAGCAGCACGTAGGCGGCCGGCGCGCCGGAGAGGCGCGCGCCGCTGGCGTCGACCAGCGTATAGCCGGCGATGACCAGGGCGTTGAGCAGCGCTGTCGCCACCCCCGCCGACCGGGCGGCACCGAGGGCCAGCGCCGCGATGCCGGCCGAGATCAGGCCGACGGCCAGCCATTCTCCGCCGCCAAGCGTTTCGCCGAACACGGCGGCGCCGCAGAGCGCCACGACGAGCGGCGCCGTGCCGCGCATCAGCGGATAGGCCAGACTCATGTCGGCGACGCGGTAGGCGCGGGCGATCAGCAGATAGTAGACGCTCTGGAGCAGCACCGAGGCGGCGAGGTAAGGCCAGCTCGCCGGTGCCGGCAGCGGCAGGAACGGCAGGATCGCCGCCGCGATCAGGCCGGCACATATCGCCACCGACATGGTCATGGCGAGCTTGTCGGCGGCACCCTTGATCAGCAGGTTCCAGCCGGCATGGACGAGGGCGGCCGCCAGCACGGCGGCGAAGACGCCGAGGGACATCGGAACTCCGGGAAGATTCGACGCTCCCACCTTTCCATGCCGGCTCATCGGCCGCAATCGGTCGGGCCTTGCCTTCCGGCCGGGGCCGGTGTAGGAGCGGCGCCTTCCGGACGCGTCGTCCGCCCCGGCATTTCCCGCCGCTCCGGGTTCCATCCCCGGCCGGCGCCGCACAAGGTTCAGATATGGCTCGCAAGAAAAAAGGCACGGTCCACGGCTGGGTGGTGCTCGACAAGCCCTACGGCATGACCTCGACGCAGGCGGTCGGCGCCATGAAGCGCATTTTCGGCACGCCCAAGGCGGGACACGCCGGCACGCTCGACCCGCTCGCCTCCGGCCTCCTGCCGATCGCCTTGGGCGAGGCGACCAAGACCGTGCCCTATGTGATGGACGGCGACAAGCTCTACCGCTTCACCGTGCGCTGGGGCGCCGAGACGACGACAGACGACGCCGAGGGTGAGGTGGTCCGCGCCTCCGACCATCGGCCAAGCGCCGACGACATCGACGCCGTGCTCGACGAGTTCGAAGGCGAGATCATGCAGACGCCGCCGGCCTTCTCGGCGATCAAGGTCGACGGCGAACGGGCCTACGACCTCGCCCGGGCCGGCGAGACGGTGGAACTCAAGGCGCGGCCGGTGATGGTGCACCGGCTCGACCTCCTGGAATGCCCGGACACCGAGACCGCCGTCTTCGAGGCCGAATGCGGCAAGGGCACCTATGTCCGGGCGATCGCCCGCGACATGGGCCGCCGGCTCGGCACGGCCGGCCACGTCGTCGAACTGAGGCGGCTCGCCGTCGGGCCGTTCTCGGACGCCGACATGGTGACCATCGACGCGTTGCAGGCGGCGCTGGAAGCGGACGGCGACGCGCTGTCGCTGCTCGCACCGGTGGAGGCGGCGCTCGCCGAACTGCCGCAGCTCGACGTCACCTCCGACCAGGCGGTCCGGCTCAGGAACGGCAACCCGGTGCTGCTGCGCGGCCGCGATGCGCCGGTCGAGGAGGAGGCGGTCGGCGTGTTCGAGCGCGGCCGGCTGATCGCCATCGCCAAGGTGGAGCACGGCGAACTGAAGCCGGTGCGGCTGATCCTGCCGGATTGAGCCGGCTTCCGGAATGCCACTGGCTTTCAGGCACATTTTCCTGTAGAGAAACCGCAACCTGATGACACAGGTTGCGCCGACCCGGCTGGACGACATCCCGGCCGGGCCATTTTTGTTATCCAACGACAAGGAGTCTCCGATGTCGATCACTGCCGAGCGCAAGGCCGCTCTCATCAAGGAATACGCCACCGCCGAAGGCGACACCGGTTCGCCGGAAGTTCAGGTCGCCGTCCTGTCGGAGCGCATTTCCAACCTCACCGAGCACTTCAAGAGCCACGTCAAGGACAACCATTCCCGCCGCGGCCTGCTGAAGCTGGTGAGCCAGCGTCGCCAGCTTCTCGACTACCTGAAGCGCAAGGACGTTGCCCGCTACAACGCGCTGATCGGCCGCCTCGGCCTGCGCCGCTGACCTGAAGACTGGGGACGGGCGGGTCGCCGCCCTCCCCCCTTCGCCGCTCCGGTCCGCCGGCGCGGCTCCGGTTTCCCGCCGCCCCCCGAGGGGCGGCATGGGGTCCGCCCGCGACCCGCGGGCAAGAACCACAGGCGCCGTCGCCCCGCCGGGGCGAGCGCCGCTCCGGCGTGTTCCGCACCCTGGGGCAGGATTGCCAGAGGCTTCCGACCGTCTGTCGGGGAAGCCTCTCGCCGTCTTGCCCGTGGGCTTCGCACGCCGGACCAGACAAGAACGGAACAAACGCATGTTCGATATCCAGAAAGTCGAGATCGACTGGGCCGGCCAGAAACTGACGCTCGAGACGGGCCGCATCGCCCGCCAGGCCGACGGCGCGGTGCTCGCGACGCTCGGTGAGACGTCGGTTCTCGCCACCGTCGTCTCCGCCAAGGAGCCGAAGCCCGGCCAGGACTTCTTTCCGCTGACCGTCAACTACCAGGAAAAGGCCTTCGCGGCCGGCAAGATCCCCGGCGGCTACTTCAAGCGCGAGGGCCGTCCGGCCGAGCACGAAGTGCTGACCTCCCGCCTGATCGACCGGCCGATCCGGCCGCTGTTCCCCGATGGCTACAAGTGCGACACCCAGGTGATCGTCACCGTGCTCAGCCACGACCTGGAGAACGCGCCGGACGTGCTGGCCATGGTCGCCGCCTCGGCGGCGCTGACCATCTCCGGCGTGCCCTTCATGGGCCCGGTGGGCGCCGCCCGCGTCGGCCTGATCGAGGGCGCCTACGTCCTCAACCCGCCGGTCGACAAGATGGCCGATTCGAAGCTCGACCTGGTGGTCGCCGGCACCGGCGACGCCGTGCTGATGGTGGAATCGGAAGCGCAGGAGCTTGACGAAGACACCATGCTCGGCGCCGTGATGTTCGGCCACCGCGGCTTCCAGCCGGTGATCGACGCCATCATCCGCCTGGCCGAGCGCGCCGCCAAGGAGCCGCGCGACTTCGTCGCCAAGGACGTGTCCGAAGTTGAGGCCGCCGTGCTCGCCATCGCCGAGCAGGACCTCCGCGCCGCCTACAAGATCACCGCCAAGCAGGAGCGCTACGCTGCCGTCGACGCCGCCCGCGCCAAAGTGATGGGCGAGCTGTTCCCGGAAGGCGCCGAGCCGCGCTTCGACAAGGAGACGGTCTCCAACGTCTTCCATGACCTGCAGGCCAAGATCGTCCGCTGGAACATCCTCGATACCGGCAGCCGCATCGACGGCCGCGATCTCGCGACCGTGCGGCCGATCGTCGCCCAGGTCGGCGTGCTGCCGCGCGCCCACGGTTCGGCGCTGTTCACCCGCGGCGAGACGCAGGCGCTGGTGGTGGCGACCCTCGGCACCGGCGAGGACGAGCAGTATATCGAGACGCTGGAAGGCACCCGTAAGGAACGCTTCCTGCTGCACTATAACTTCCCGCCCTTCTCGGTCGGCGAGACCGGCCGCATGGGCTCGCCCGGCCGCCGCGAGATCGGCCACGGCAAGCTCGCCTGGCGCGCCATCCATCCGGAGCTGCCGGCCCATCACGAGTTCCCCTACACTATCCGCGTGGTGTCGGAGATCACCGAGTCGAACGGCTCGTCGTCGATGGCCACGGTCTGCGGCTCGTCGCTGGCGCTGATGGACGCCGGCGTGCCGCTGAAGGCGCCGACCGCCGGCATCGCCATGGGCCTGATCAAGGAAGGCGACCGCTTCGCGGTGCTCTCCGACATCCTCGGTGACGAGGACCATCTCGGCGACATGGACTTCAAGGTGGCCGGCACGGCCGCCGGCATCACCTCGTTGCAGATGGACATCAAGATCACCGGCATCACCGAGGAGATCATGAAGGTCGCCCTCGCCCAGGCCAAGGGCGGTCGCGAGCACATCCTCGGCGAGATGTCGAAGGCGCTGACCGGCGCCCGCTCGTCGATCGGCGAGCATGCGCCGCGCATCGAGGTGATGAAGATCAACCCCGACAAGATCCGTGAAGTGATCGGTTCGGGCGGCAAGGTGATCCGCGAGATCGTCGAGAAGACCGGCGCCAAGATCGACATCCAGGACGACGGCACCGTCAAGTTCGCCTCGAGCGACCTCAAGGCGATCACCGCCGCCATGAACTGGGTGAAGGGCATCGCCGCCGAGCCGGAAGTCGGCGCCATCTACGAGGGCACCGTGGTGAAGTGCGTCGACTTCGGCGCCTTCGTCAACTTCTTCGGCACCCGCGACGGCCTCGTTCACGTCTCCCAGCTCGCCCCGCAGCGCGTTCAGAACGTCAAGGACGTCGTCAAGGAAGGCGACAAGGTGTGGGTGAAGCTGATGGGCTTCGACGAGCGCGGCAAGGTCCGCCTGTCGATGAAGGTGGTCGACCAAGCCACCGGCCAGGAGATCAAGCAGGACGACAAGGGCGAGCCGAAGGCCGAGTGACCTTCTCGTCCTGACGAATGAAATGCGGCCGGCGTGGGACTCCCACGCCGGTTTTTTGCCCTCAAGCGCCTGAATGCGGGGCTGCCGCCCCGATCCCCGCGCGGGAGGCGCAGCCTCCCGCACCCACCAGCTTATTGACAAGAAAACAGGAGGTCCGGAGGTGGAACCTCCGGAT
>LUYO01000062.1:0-18148 GCA_001603295.1 Rhodobacterales bacterium Alpha_02 | reverse complement strand
CGGCGCGAAGCTGGTCGGCGCCGCCGCCGACGCCCACCGGCTGCCGCCGCTCGACCTGATGGTGGCCGACGGCGAGGAAGCCGCCATCGGCGGCTTTCGCTTCCGCGTGATGGCGACGCCCGGCCATACGCGCGGCCACGTCGTCTATCACGCGCCCGAGGCGTCGGCGCTGTTCTCCGGCGACACGCTGTTCTCGCTCGGCTGCGGCCGGCTGTTCGAGGGCAGCGCGGCGGAGATGTGGGATTCGCTCCGCCGCCTCGCGGCGCTGCCGCCGGAGACGGCCGTCTGTCCCGGCCACGAGTACACCGCCGCCAACGGCCGCTTCGCCCGCAGCGTTGATCCGGACAACCCGGCGCTGGCCGAGCGGATCGCCGAGGTGGAAAGCCTCAGGGCGGCCGGTCGGCCGACCGTGCCGGTGGCGCTCGGTACGGAGCTGATGACCAACCCGTTCCTCAGGGCCGGCGATCCGGCCATCGCCGCCCGGCTGGGTCTCGCCGGCCGGCCGGCCGTCGAGATATTCGCCGAGCTACGCCGGCTGAAGGACGACTTCAGGTGACGGCCCGGCGGGCGCGACGGCGGAACGGCAGGGCGTCCCAGGCGGCGACCACGGCGCCGAGGGTGACCAGGGCGCAGGCCGCCGCCGCCGTCCAGGTCAGCGAGCCGTAGCCGGTGAGCGTCAACAGCAGCGTCGACAGCACCGGCGTCGCATAGGCGGCGGTGCCGATCAGCTGGATGTCGCCGTGCTTGACGCCGTGGTCCCAGACGAAGAAGGCGAGGCCGACCGGCATGGCGCCCAAGAGCAGCACCATCGACCATTGAAGCGCGTTTGCGGGCAGCACCGTCTCCTCGAAGGCGAGATGGCAGATCAGGCTCAAGGCGGCGGTGGCGAGGCAGAAGCCGGCGACCGCTTCCGACGGCACGCCGGCAAAGCGGCGCGAGATCACCGAATAGCCGGCCCAGACCACGGCGGCGAGGAAGGCGGCGAGATAGCCGAAGGCATAGCCGCCGTCGAGCGACAGCGAGCGGCCGGCCGTCACCAGCAGCGCGGCGCCGGCAAAGCCGATCAGCACGCCGGCGATGTGGTGGACGCCGAGGCGCTCGCCCGGCAGCAGGCCGGACAACAGCACGATCAACAGCGGCCAGAGATAGTTGAGGAGGCCGGCTTCGACCAGCGGCGCATTGCGCAACGCGGTGAAGTAGAGCGCATGGTAGCCGAACAGGCCGAGCGTGCCGACCGCCCACACCTTCGCCGGCTGCCTGAGCACGCCGGTGCGGCGGCGGGCGATCAGCCAGGCCGTGGCGACCGAGCCGGAGAGGCCGAAGCAGAGGGCGTTGAGCAGGAAGGGCGGCACGGCGCCCGAGCCGCCGGTGAACACGCCGAGCAGCGACCACATCAGGATGGCGGACAGGCCGATCAGCGTGGCGCGGTTCCGGTTCGACATGGTGTCGCCTCGCGTTTTTCCCCGGTCGGGAGAGGATCCGCCGGATCCGTGTTTTTGCGAATGGGTGGCGGCGGAATTTGCGAGGCTTTAACGGTATCCGTCTAATCTGCCAAGATAGAACCAATGGATCATTGCCTTGATTTTTGCCAATCGCCGCTGGATGGAGTTCGTCTTCGGCGTGGTCGTGCCGACCGCGCTGACGGCGCTCGCCGCCGCGGCGGTGGTCTATCTCGCCATGGGACGCATGGCGGCCGAGGTGAACGCCATCGACCGCAACGGCGTCGCGCGGGTGATCGAGGTGATCAAGGACGAGACGCTCGGTGAGATGAGCCGCGCCGCCAGCGGGTTCGCCACCTCTCCCGCCGCCGCGGCTGCACTCGGGCGCGGCATCGACGACCCCTCCGTCGACGCCGATCTGCGCCGCCCCACCGAAAGCGACCGCTTCTTCGACATGCTGCTCGTCCTCGACGCCGGCGGCACGCCGCTACGCGCCTTCCACGACGGTCGGCCGGCCGGACCGGACGGTGGTGGCATCAGCCGGGCCGACATCGTCGCGCTGATTGCCGCCGAGCGGCGGACGCCGCAGGGGGCGGTATCCGGCTTCGTGCAGTCGCGCTTCGGTCCGCTCTCCGTCGGGCTGCACCGGATCGAGGGGCGAGACGGCGTCGAAAGCGGCGATCCGCCGCTCTATCTCTTGGTCGGCCGGCCGGTGATCGGTCCCCGCTTCCAGAGGCTGGCCGACGCGCTCGGCGTGCGCAACCTCAGCTTCGGCCCGCTGCCGGTCGGCATGGACGGCGTCGTGCTGACATCGGTGTCGGGCGTTCCTCTCGGTTCGATCGGCTGGGAGTCGCACGCCTCCGGTTCCGAGGCGATGGAGCGCGCCCGCCTGCCGGTGCTGGCCGTGCTGGCGCTGCTGTTCGTCGTCATGGGCGTGCTGGTGGTCACCATCTGGAAGATGCTGAGCGGGCTGCGCCACGACGAGACGGCGGCCCGCCACGCGGCGAGCCACGATCCGCTGTCCGGCCTGCCCAACCGCGCCTCCTTCCATCAGAGGCTCACCGAGGCCTATGAGCGGCCGGCCGGCGGCATCGCCGTGTTGTTCGCCGACCTCGACGGCTTCAAGGAGGTCAACGACACCTATGGCCACGATGTCGGCGACCGACTGATCCGGGCGACGGCTGCCGGCTTCCGCACGCTGGTCGGCGACGACGGCGCGCTGGCCCGGCTCGGCGGCGACGAGTTCGCGGTGGTCGTCGAGGGCGACGGAGCGGCCGAGCGGGCGCGCGCCATCGGCCAGAGCTTCGTCGACTTCCTCGACGAAGCCTTCGATTTCGAGGGACGGACGGTGAAGGTCGGCTGCTCGGTCGGCGTCGCCGGCGACGAGCGTGGCCGCCTGACGCCGGGCGAACTGGTGCGGCGGGCCGACGTCGCCATGTATGTCGCCAAGGCCGGCGGCAAGAACCGCGTCGACCTCTACGACGCCGGCATGGACGCCGACCGTCAGGCGCGGGCGGCGCTGGCCGCCGATCTGCGCGCCGCGCTCGTCCGCGACGATCTTCAGGTGCACTACCAGCCGGTGGTGTCGGCGAAGACCGGCGGCATCTTGGCCGTCGAGGCGCTGGTCCGCTGGATCCGGCCGGGGACCGGGCCGGTCAGCCCGGCGACGTTCCTGGCCGTTGCCGAGGAGGCGGGCATGACCGACCTGATCGGCGCCTACGTGCTGCGCCGCGTCGCCCGCGACGCGCCGGCCTTCGGCGACCTCAAGGTGGTGGTCAACGTGTTCGCCGCCCAGTTCCGCGACCCCGGCTTCCCCGAGGCGCTGAAGGCCATCCTCGATGAGGCGGCGATGCCGCCGGAGCGGCTGGAGATCGACATCACCGAGAGCTTCCTTGCCGCCGAGCCCGAGCGGGCGCGCCGCAGCATCGAGGCGCTGCACGCGCTCGGCGTGTCGGTGGCGCTCGACGATTTCGGCACCGGCTTCTCGTCGGTCGCCTATCTCCGCCGTTTCGCTTTCGACAAGGTGAAGATCGACCGCTCGGTGGTGATCGACGTCATCCGCGATCCGGCGTCGCAGAGCCTGGTGCAGGCGGCGGTGGCGCTGGCCGAGACGCTGGGCGCCGAGGTGACGGCCGAGGGCATCGAGATGGCCGAGGAGGCCGAGGCGCTGAAACAGGCCGGCTGTCACGAGTTGCAGGGTTATTATTTCGGCTCGCCGACCGTCTGCTCGGAGATCGTCCGCCGCCTTGCCCGCGAGCACGAATCAACCGCACAGAAGCGGGCTTGATACCAACAGGCATTGAAAATGCCTGTTGGTATTCCGCTTGCCGATGTCTCATGCTCCTGATGCAGATGAGACATAGGCAATGCTTCAATGAGCGGATGCGTCAGCATCTTCGCGAATTGGCATGAACGGTCACGGATCGAGTTCGACGTCCCAGTAGAGGAAGTCCAGCCAGCTTTCGTGCAGGTGGTTGGGCGGGAACAGCCGGCCGTTGCGATGCAGGTCGTGGACGGTGGGCGCGAAGGCGCGGCCGTTCAGCTGCATGCCGACCTCGGCCGGCGTCTTGTCGGCCTTGCGGAGGTTGCAGGCCGAGCAGGCGGCGACGACGTTCTCCCAAGTGGTCTGGCCGCCCTTGGAGCGCGGCAGCAGGTGGTCGAAGGTCAGCTCGTCGCGGCTGCCGCAATACTGGCACTCGAAGCGGTCGCGCAGGAAGACGTTGAAACGGGTGAAGGCCGGCTGACGCGACGGCCAGACGAAGGTCTTCAGCGAGACGACCGACGGCAGGTGGAACTCGAAGCTGGGGCTGTGGACCAGCACGTCATATTCGGAAACGATGTTGACGCGGTCGAGGAACACCGCCTTGAGCGCGTCCTGCCAGGACCACAGCGACAAGGGGAAATAGCTCAGCGGGCGGTAGTCCGCGTTCAGCACCAGCGCCGGGTGTGCATCCGGCGAGACGGCGATCGTCACCTCGTGCTCTCCTTCACCGAGGCGGCGTTCGGGCCCGCCCCGCGCGCAAATACTCTACGCCGATGATGTCGGTGATGTGAAGCTGAAAGCCTTCGTTTTCCGACCGATTCGCATGGGAGGACGCCAGTGCCGGCGGGGTTGCCGCCATCAGGACAGGCCCTTGTCGGGCCTCGTCAATTGCCAGCTTTGGCTGCCCGGTGCAGCAGGGCGACGAACAGCGATGCCGGTAACAGATGCTTGACCACGGCCGCCCCCTTGGTGAGCCAGGTGATGCGGTAATAGGGGCGCGGCCGGGCTGATTCGCAGGCATGCACCAGGCAGTCGACCACCGCTTCCGGCGGCTTGCGGAACACCGAGGCTTCGGGCGGCCTCCGCATGTCGTCGAGGCGCTGGCGATAGCCGGCCGCATTGGCCGAGCCCTCGACGTCGACGTTGTCGCGGAACTGCTTCATCGACGTCGCCACGAAATTGGTGGCGATCGGGCCGGGTTGCAACGTCGCCACGTGGATGCCGGCGTCGATCAGTTCCAGCCGCCAGCTGTCGGCAAGCCCCTCGATGGCGTGCTTGGAGGCATTGTAGGCGCCGCGATAGGGCATCGACAGGAAGCCGAGGATCGACGAGCACATGACGATGCGGCCGGCGCCGGCCCGGCGCATGGCCGGGATCAGCCGGCGCGTCAGGTCGTGCCAGCCGAGCACGTTGACCTCGAACACCTGCCTGAGCACTTCGGTAGACAGGTCCTCGAGCGCGCCGGGCTGGCCGTAGGCGCCGTTGTTGTAGAGGGCGCCGAGCCGGCCACCGGTGGCTTCCAGCACCGTCTCGGCCGTCGCGGCGATCGAGGCGGGGTCGGCGTAGTCCATCAGCAGCGGCGTGACGCCGGGCAGGAGGGCAAGCCGCTCCTGGTCTTCCTCCTTGCGCACCGTGGCGAACACCCGCCAGCCGCGGCCGGCCATGACGGTGGCGGCGGCAAGGCCGATGCCGGAGGAGGCGCCGGTGATCAGGATGGAACGGTCGACGGCGGGAAAGCGCATGGCGGGCCTCGGGCTCGGGACGATGGCTGCCCGGCGACAATCAGTCTTTCTCCGGACGGCGCGGCCGACTATATACTGCATCAGGCGTTTGGAGAGACCCTTGCTCGACGATTCCGACCACGATCACCAGGCCTGCCGCAGCCGCGCCGTCGCCCGCGCCGAGGAGCGTTGCCGGGTCGAGGGGCTGCGCCTCACCGCCCAGCGGCGGCAGGTACTGGAAGCGATGCTCGAAAGTCATGCGCCGGTATCGGCCTACGAGATCATGGACCGCATCGCCGAGGGTGCCCGCCGGCCAAGCCCGATCTCGGTCTACCGCGCTCTCGACTTCCTGGTCGCCAACCGCTTCGCCCACCGCATCGAAAGCCGCAACGCCTTCCTCGCCTGCATCGAGGAGCACGGCCATGCTTCCGGCCCGGAGGCGCCGCTGGTGTTCCTGCTCTGCGAGCGCTGCGGCTCGGCAACCGAGGCCGAACCGGCCGAACTGGGCGCGCTGCTGTCGGGCATCGCCGCCGCCGAAGGTTTTCAGCCGTCGACCTCGGTGCTGGAGATCCGCGGCCTCTGCGCCGCCTGCCAGGCATCCGGAGTGCCGGGCGACCATCTTCACGATCATCCGCACAGCCACAACTAGGGATCCCCTGCGCATGTCCAGCTCCTTCGGTCCGGCGCCGCGCCGCCGCTCGGTTCCCGTCGCCGTCGGCAAGGTGACGATCGGCGGCGACGCGCCGGTGGTGGTGCAGTCGATGACCAACACCGACACCGCCGACGTCGACGCCACCGTGGCACAGGTGATGGCGCTGGCGCGGGCCGGCTCCGAGCTGGTGCGCATCACCGTCGATCGCGACGACAGCGCCGCCGCCGTGCCGCGCATCCGCGAGCGGCTCGACCGGGTCGGCGTCGACGTGCCGTTGATCGGCGATTTCCACTTCATCGGCCACCGTCTGCTCGCCGACTTCCCGGCCTGCGCCGAGGCGCTGGCCAAGTACCGCATCAACCCCGGCAATGTCGGCGTGCGCGCCAAGCGCGACCGGCATTTTTCCGACATCGTCGAGATCGCCGCCCGCCATGGCAAGGCGGTGAGGATCGGCGTCAACTGGGGCTCGCTCGACCAGGAACTGGCGACGCGGCTGATGGATGACAACAAGGCCAAGGGCTCGCCGCTCACCGCGCAGGAGGTGATGCGCGAGGCGATGGTGCAGTCGGCGCTGCTGTCGGCCGCCCGCGCCGAGGAGATCGGCCTCACGCGCGACCGCATTGTGCTGTCCGCCAAGGTCAGCCAGGTGCAGGACCTGATCGCCGTCTACGGCGACCTCGCGACGCGCGGCGACTACGCGCTGCACCTCGGCCTGACCGAGGCCGGCATGGGCACCAAGGGCGTCGTCGCCTCGGCGGCGTCGATGGGTTATCTGTTGCAGCATGGCATCGGCGACACCATCCGCGTGTCGCTCACCCCCGAGCCGGGCGGCGACCGCACGCGCGAGGTGATGGTGGCACAGGAGCTGCTGCAGGTGATGGGCTTTCGCAGCTTCGTGCCGATCGTCGCCGCCTGCCCCGGCTGTGGCCGCACCACCTCGACTGTGTTCCAGGAGCTGGCCAAGACCATCCAGGACCAGATCCGCGCGGCGATGCCCGAGTGGCGGCGGCGCTATCCCGGCGTCGAGGCGTTGCAGGTGGCGGTGATGGGCTGCATCGTCAACGGCCCCGGCGAATCCAAGCACGCCGACATCGGCATATCCTTGCCCGGCACCGGCGAGAACCCGGCCGCTCCCGTGTTCATCGACGGCGAGAAGGCGGCGACGCTGCGTGGGGCCACCATCGCCCAGGATTTCCAGAAGCTGGTGCTCGACTATATCGAGCGGCGCTACGGCGACGGCAACAATCGGCGGCCGGCGGCGGAGTAATCAGCGCCGCCTCTCTGCGACGAAGCGGGCGGTGGCGACCAGCATGTCGGAGCGCCCTCCCCAGGGAGCGAGCAGGTCGGCGGCCTCGGCGACCAGCCGGTCGAGTTCGGCACGCGACGCCTCGACGCCGTAGAGCGCCACCAGCGTGCCCTTGCCGTGGGCGGCATCCTTCGCCACCGCCTTGCCCATCTCCTCGGTGGTCGATGTCACGTCGAGAAGGTCGTCGGCGAGCTGGAAGGCGAGGCCGACCACCTCGCCGAAGCGGCCGAGCCGGGCGACGTCGACCGCCGTGCCGCCGCCGAGGCGGGCGCCCATGACGATCGCGGCGCGAATCAGCGCGCCGGTCTTCATCGCCTGCAACTGGTGGATGCCGGCCTCGTCGGGATCGGCGCCGGCCGTACCGAAGCGTCCCTCGGCGGCGAGGTCGAGCATCTGGCCGCCGACCATGCCGCCGAGGCCGCCGGCCCGGGCAAGGTCGAGCACCAGCGCCGCCCTGACCGCCGGATCGGCGTGGCAGGCGGGGTCGGCGAGGAGATCGAAGGCGAGCGTCAGCAGGGCATCGCCGGCGAGGATGGCCGTCGCGTCGTCGTAGGCGACGTGAACGGTCGGCTGGCCACGCCTCAGCGCATCGTCGTCCATGGCCGGCAGATCGTCGTGGACCAGCGAGTAGCAGTGCAGGCACTCGACGGCGGCGGCGGCCGGCATCAGCGCGGCGGGCGTCAGGCCGGGAGCGACAAGGCGGGCGGCCTCGACCAGCAGGAAGGGACGGAGCCGCTTGCCGCCGGCCAGCACGGCGTGGCGCATGGCGGCGAGGAGGCGTGGCGGCCGGATGATCTCGCCGGGCCGCGGGGCGGCGTCGAGACGGGCGGCGAGATCGGCCTCGAGCGCGCGGGCGAAATCGGCAAGGGCGGCTTCGAGGTCGGCGGTCATGGCTACTCCGGGTGCGGTCCTGTGGTAGCGCCGGCCCGGCGGCGGGGTCAAGGCGAGGCCTTCATGTCGGAGGGCGAAGATGCCGACGCATCCGCTCGCCGTGAGGCCCGCCGATTTCTCATTGGCGTCAGAGGCATGAGANNGTGGTGTTCTTCACCTCCTCCATCACCGGATAGGTGTGGGTCTCGCGCACGCCGGGCAGCGTCATCAGCACCTCGGACAGGAACTCGCGATAGGCCTCCATGTCGCGGACGCGCGCCTTGACCAGATAGTCGAAGCCGCCGGCGATCAGGTGGCATTCCAGCACTTCCGGCGCCTTCTTCACCGCCATCGCGAAGGTGGTGAACACCTCCGGGTTCATGCGGTCGAGCTTGATCTCGACGAAGACCAGCAGGCCGCGTTGCAGGTGGGTGGGGTCGAGGCGGGCAGTGTAGCCGACGATGAAGCCGTCGCGGGTCAGCCGCTTGACGCGCTCGGCGGTGGCGGTCGCCGACATGCCGATACGGTCGGCCAGCTCGAGGTTAGTAATGCGGCCGTCGTCCTGGAGCGCGGCGAGGATCTTGCGGTCGATCCGGTCGAGACCGGGAATGTCCTTGCCGTGATAGGAACGGTCGCCGGTGAATGCCGCGGCCATTGCGGGACCTCCAGAACGGGCAATTCAGTAAAAAACACGAAAACAAACGGTTCATTCCGCGAAGAACCCCGATTCTATACCTCAATAAGGAGAGTGTCACCGAAAGGCCCGCGCTATCCTGCGGATTATAAACAGAAGCCGCCGGCCAAGGCGGCAACCTTCCGGAGACCAGATGTCAGCCCTACCTTCCGAGCCCGAAAGGGCTCCCGTCTTTGCGCCGCCCTATGCCGAGGACGAGACGGCGGTGGTCCGCCGCCTGCTCGCCGCACGGCCCGACGATGCCGCGGCACGCGCCCGCGTCGACGCCCACGCCGGCCGCCTGATCGCTGCCATCCGCGACGGCAAGTCGGCGATCGGCGGCGTCGAGGATTTCCTGAAAGCCTATTCGCTGACGACGCGCGAAGGCCTCGCCATCATGGTGATGGCGGAGGCGCTGCTGCGCGTGCCCGACGGCGCCACCGCCGACCGGCTGATCGAGGACAAGCTCGCCTCGGCCGCCTTCGGCTTCCACGCCAAGGGTGAGGACCCCTGGCTGGTCGCCGCCTCCGGCTGGGCGCTCGGGGTGACCACTCGCGTGCTGCAGCCGGGCGAGACGCCCGACAACGTCGTCTCCGGCCTGGTGAAAAGGCTCGGCATGCCGGCGGTGCGCGGAGCGACGCGCCAGGCGATGAAGATCATGGGCCACCAGTTCGTGCTGGGCACCTCGATCGAGGCGGCGCTGTCGCGCGCCAAAGGTCTTGCCGGCAAGGGCTACCGCCATTCCTACGACATGCTGGGCGAGGGCGCCCGCACGGCGGCCGACGCGACACGTTACTTTGCCGACTATGCCCGGGCGATCGAGGCGATCGGCAAGGCGGCCGGCACCGAGGCGCTGCCGGCCCGGCCGGGCATCTCGGTCAAGCTGTCGGCGATTCATCCACGCTACGAGGCAGTCAACGCCGAGCGCGTCATGGCCGAGCTGGTACCGAAGCTGATCGAGCTGTCGCGGGCGGCCAAGGCTCACGACCTCAACCTCACCGTCGATGCGGAGGAGGCCGATCGGCTGTCGCTGTCGCTCAAGGTGTTCGCCGCCACGGCGGCCGATCCGTCGCTTGCCGGCTGGGACGGCTTCGGCCTCGCCGTGCAGGCCTACCAGAAGCGGGCGACGGCGGTGATCGACTGGCTGGTCGACCTCGCCGACAGCCTCGACCGCCGCTTCATGGTCCGCCTGGTCAAGGGCGCCTACTGGGACAGCGAGATCAAGCGGGCGCAGGAGCGGGGGCTTGTCGATTATCCGGTGTTTACGCGCAAGGCGTCGACCGATCTCTCCTATCTCGTCTGCGCGCGGAAGCTCCTGGATGCGCCGCGCCTCTACCCGCAGTTCGCCACCCACAACGCGCTGACCGTGGCCGAGGTGTCGGAACTGGCCGGCGTCGACCGGCGGTTCGAGTTCCAGCGCCTGCACGGCATGGGCGACACGCTCTACCGCAAGGTGACGGAGAAGGACGGCCAGCCCTGCCGCATCTACGCGCCGGTCGGCGGCCACAAGGACCTGCTCGCCTATCTCGTCCGGCGCCTTCTGGAAAACGGCGCCAACTCGTCCTTCGTCGCCGCCATCGGCGACCCGAACGTGGAGATCCCGACCTTGCTGATCCGTCCCGCCGACGTGCTGGAAGGCGGCGACCGCGCCCGCCATGCCCGCATTCCGCTGCCCGCCGACATCTTCGGCTGCCGCCGCAACTCGCGCGGCGTCGAACTGGCCGACGCGGCGGCGCTCGAACCGCTGCTCGCCGCCATCCTCGGCGCCGGCACGGATTTCGGCACCGCCGCCTCGATCATCGACGGCGAAGCGGTGGCCGGCCCGTCGCGCGTTCTCCTGTCGCCGGTCGACGGCAAGACCGCGATCGGCCGGGCGATCGACGCTGACGCCGCGACGGCGGAGAAGGCGGTGACGGCCGCCGCCGCCGGCTTCCGCGCCTGGGCGACGACGCCGGTGGAAACGCGCGCCGTCGCGCTGGAGAAGGCCGCCGACCTCCTCGAGGAGCGGTTGCCGCAGTTCCTGGCCCTTCTGGCGCTCGAAGCCGGCAAGACGCTGTCCGACGGCATTGCCGAGGTGCGCGAGGCGGCCGACTTCTGCCGCTACTATGCCGCCGAGGCGCGGCGTCTGTTCGCCGAGCCGATCGCGCTGCCCGGCCCGACCGGCGAGGACAACCGCCTTGCGTACCGTGGCCGCGGCGTGTTCGCCACCATCGCGCCGTGGAACTTCCCGCTGGCCATCTTCGTCGGCCAGACGGCGGCGGCGCTGGCCGCCGGTAACGCGGTGGTGGCCAAGCCGGCCGAGCAGACGCCGCTCGTCGGCGCCGCTGCCGTGAAGCTGCTTCACGAGGCCGGCGTGCCGGCCTCGGCGCTGGCGCTTCTCGTCGGTGACGGCACGGCCGGCGCGGCGCTCACCGCCGATCCGCGCATCGCCGGCGTCGCCTTCACCGGCTCCACCGACACCGCCTTCGCCATCAACCGGGCGCTCGCCGCCAAGGCCGGGCCGATCGTGCCGCTGATCGCCGAGACCGGCGGTCTCAACGCGATGATCGTCGACGCAACGGCGCTCGGCGAGCAGGTGGCCGACGACGTCGTCGCCTCGGCCTTCCGTTCGGCCGGCCAACGCTGCTCGGCGCTGCGCCTCCTGTTGGTGCAGGAGGACGTCGCCGACCACATGATCGGCCTCGTCAAGGGCGCGGCGGCCGAACTCAGGCTGGGCGATCCGCGTCGGCCGGATACCGACGTCGGCCCGATCATCGACGCGGCGCAGCGGGAGAAGCTGGCCGTCCACGTCGCCGCCTGGCATGGCGATGTGCTGTTCTCGGGCGAGGTGCCCGGCGGTGAGCTGGCCGGCGGCTGCTGGTTCCCGCCCACTGTCATCGCGCTGCCGGAGGCGGCGGCCCTCGACCGCGAGGTGTTCGGCCCGGTGCTGCACGTCGTCCGCTACAAGGCTAGGGATCTCGACCGGGTGCTCGACGCCATCGCGGCCACCGGCTACGGCCTGACGCTCGGTATCCACTCGCGCATCGAGGCGACGGTGAACAGGATCGTCGAGCGGCTGCCGGTCGGCAACGTCTACGTCAACCGCAACATGATCGGCGCCGTGGTCGGCTCGCAGCCGTTCGGCGGCTCCGGCCTGTCCGGCACCGGCCCCAAGGCGGGCGGGCCGAACTATCTGACGCGCTTCGCGCTCGAACAGGTGGTGTCGGTCAACACAGCGGCGGCCGGCGGCAATGCGACGCTGGTCGCCATGGGCGATGAGTGAAACAGAATAAAGCAGGGGGCGAGGGAAGGGCCGGGGAGCGATCCCTGGCCCTTTCGCATGTCTCCGCAACGCGCAAAAAAAACAGGCCGGGGTTACCGGCCTGAGTTCTGGGAGGAAAGCTGGAGTGCCCCATGGATCAGGAGGAGATCCAGACGGAAACCCGACAAGGCAGCGCTCACAAGTCAAAGGTCTCACGTTGCCTTAATTCGCGCCATGTCAAATTTTAGGCGCGTCCGGTCAATTTGCGGGCAGTTGCCGATTTTGGCGGCGTTTTACGCTGGTCGGAGAGGGAAAAGCTCTCGCCGCTTCGGCCAGCCGCCGTCTTTTCCCTTGTTTGCCGGGCCGACGGCGTTGGATTATGAGAAAACGGCAAGGCGGGTGGGCATGAGCGATCTTGGCGAGGCAACGGCGGACGGACCGGTGGCGGACGATGGGGGGACGGCGGCGGTGCGACGGACGGGCTGGCGGATCTGGCTCAGGCGGCTGACGACGGTTGCCGCGGTGGCGGTGCTGCTGCCCTTGGTGCTGACGCCGCTCTATCTCTTCGTGCGGCCGGTGTCGACGCTGATGGTCTGGGACCTTCTGACCTTCCAGGGCTACAGCCGCCAGTGGATCGACCTCGACGACATCTCGCCCAGCATGAAGCAGGCGGTGGTGATGAGCGAGGACGGCCAGTTCTGCTTTCACGACGGCGTCGACTGGGGGCAGCTGAAATCGGTGCTGAGCCGCAACGGTGGCCCCAACCGCGGCGCCAGCACCATCACCATGCAGACGGTGAAGAACGTCTTCCTGTGGCCGTCGCGCTCCTACATCCGCAAGGGCCTGGAAATCCCGCTCGCCCTCTATGCCGACCTCGTCTGGTCGAAGCGGCGGACGCTGGAAATCTACCTCAACATCGCCGAACTCGGCCCCAACATCTACGGCGTCGAGGCGGCGGCGCGCTACTACTTCAAGAAGTCGGCTGCGAAGCTCAGCCGGCGCGAGGCGGCGCTGATCGCCGCCGCGCTTCCCAATCCGGCCATCCGCAACCCGCTGAAGCCGAGCCGGGCGCAGACGCGGCTGTCGCGCGTCATCGAGCGTCGCATCGTCCAGTCGGGCGCCTATGTCGAATGCCTTCAGCGGTGAGCGAGCATCGGGATTGCGACGGAGCGGCGCACTTTTTTGCCGGCAGGCTATGGCAAAGTGGCGCCACACTCTGTATAAGGCCGCATCTTTAGGAACGAGCGCCCGCGCGCCCGGACGGTGAACCGTTGCGGTCCCTGTCCGATACGGGCGATGGAGTAGAAGACAATGGCAGTCCCCAAGCGAAAGACCTCGCCGTCCAAGCGCGGCATGCGTCGGTCCGCCGATGCCCTGAAGCAGCCGACCTACGTCGAGGACAAGACCTCGGGCGAGCTGCGCCGTCCCCATCACGTCGATCTCAAGACCGGCATGTACCGCGGCCGCCAGATCCTGGCGCCGAAGGAAGCCTGATCAGGACTTCGACCGGCCGTCTCCGACGGCCGGGACATCGACATGAAAAAAGCCGGCGCGACGCGTCGGCTTTTTTGTTTTTGGGAGATGCGCCTCAGTATTCGGCGGCGCCGAAGAAGCCGGGCTCGAGGTCGGTGACGCGGCGGTAGCCGTCGCGATAGAGCGCGTCGGCGCGGGCGGCGATCTGGGCGGGATCGCGGCGGACGCGGCGCTCGCCGGTCATGGCGTCGCCGAGGCCGAGCGCGGCGAGCTGGGCCAGGAAGGGCGTCGAGGCGGCATCGCCGGCCGGGGCGTCGGCGCGGCGGCCGGCCGTTTCCTCGCGGCGCATGGCCCTGATCTCGACGACGGCGGTGGACGGCGTCCGGTCGCCGGCCGCCTCGACCGGCTCGACGTAGCGGCCGGCGGCGCGGGAACGGGCAACGCGCTCGCTGCCGAGGCTCTGTCCGATGGGGCCGACCGATCCGATCATAGTCGCGGGCCTTTCAGGAGGCTGTGCCGTTCCGGCACGGGAATGAACCGACGCGAGAGAAGCCGAGCAACCGCCGCGCCACCCTCCGAGAATGGTTAACAAAGGGTTAACGCGCAAGAGGGCAAGCCGGAAAATCGCCGGCCGCGCCGGCGTCGGCGGTGGGGCGACGCTAAATCGCGGGTTCCCGTGGCGGCGTCGTTGCGCTAGGTGTTCCAAAACGGCGAGGACGGCGGCAGATGGAAGACGATGTCGGTCCAGCGGAGGGACAGGGGCTCGGCGGCGGCGCGGTCGGCGCGGCGATGGCGGCGGCTGGCATCGCCGCCTACCAGCACGACTACGCCGAGGACCGGCTGCGCTGGTCGGCCAACGCCGGCGAGGTGCTCGACCTGCCGGCCTACGAGGTGCCGCTGTCCGGCCGGGCGCTCGGCCGGCTGATCGGACCGCAGGCGGCGACGCTGCGCCTTGCCGCGACGCCGCCGCCGGTGCTCTCCGCCGACCGCATCGGCCCCGACTATCGCGTCGTCTACGATCTCAGCCCGCGCGGCGGCAAGCCGCAGGGCGTGCGTATTGAGGAAAGCGGCCGCTGGTTCGGCTCGCCCGGCGGACCGGCGCTCGGGGCGCGCGGCACGGTGCGCGTCCTGCCCCGCGATCACGAGACGGCGGCGCCGGTTCGCCTCTACGGTCCCGACCGGCGTCTCGACCGCGACGAGCTGCTGCAAACCCTCGACGACCGGCTGATGCTGCTGGAGACCGAGGGCGGCCGGGCGGTGTTCCTGATCATCGCCGTGCTCGACATCGGCCGCATCAACGCCAACTTCGGCTACGAAGCCGGCGACCGGGTGATCGACGCCGCCGGCGAGCGCATCCTGCGGCGCATGCGGCAGGGCGACGTATTCGGCTCATTCTCCGGCCACAAGTTCGGCGCCATCCTCAACGACTGCGACGAGCACGCGCTGGTCATCGCCGCCGAACGCTTCCGCGAGGCGGTGCGCGACGAGGCCGTCGACTGCGACGGCGCCGCCGTGCGCGCCGATATTGCCATCGGCGCGGTGATGCTGCCGCACCACGCGATCACCGGCGCCATGGCCGCCAACCGTGCCGAGGAGGCGCTCGGCGAGGCGCGACGCGACGTCGACCGCTATCTCCACCTCTACGAGCCGTCGGCGGCGCGCGACGCCGCCCGCCGCCGCAACGTCGAGATCGCCGAGGCGATCCAGCGCGGCCTTGCCGAGGATCGCTTCGTGCTGGCCTATCAGCCGATCGCCCGGGCCAACGATCGCGCCATCGTCTCTTACGAGGCGCTGACGCGGCTGGTGCTGCCGTCGGGCGAGATCGTCTCCGGCGGGCCTTATGTCGAGGCGGCCGAGACGCTCGGTCTGATTCGCCGGCTCGACATGCGGGCGCTGGCGCTGGTGATCGCTGACCTGCACGCCTCGCCGGCCCTGCGCCTCTCCGTCAACGTGTCGCCGGAGACGCTGGCCGATCCGGCCTGGCTGTCGCTGCTGGTGGCCGGCGCGCGGCGCGGCGGCGACGCCTTGAAGCGGCTCACCGTCGAGATCACCGAGACGGCGGCGCTCGGCAGCCTCGACGACCTCCGGCACATGGTGGCGACGGTGCGCGACATCGGCTGCCGCATCGCCATCGACGACTTCGGCTCCGGCCACACCTCGCTCAGGATGCTGCGCGACCTCAAGCCGGACTGGCTGAAGATCGACGGCGCCTTCATCCGCGACATCGGCCGCGACGGCGATGCCGTGGTGTTCGTTAAGGCGCTCTCGACGCTGGCAGCCCACTTCGGCATCCGCACCGTCGCCGAGTTCGTGCAGGACGAGGCGTCGGCGGCGCTGCTGGCCGATCTCGGCATCTCCGCCTTCCAGGGCCGGCTGATCGGCGAGGCACGCCTCAGGGTAGGGCCGGAGCCGAGCCTGCTCGATGGCCTCGACGAGCCGGCCGACGGCGGCTGGCTCAGGGGCGCGCTCGCCGTGGCGCCGGCCTGATTGCCGTTATTCGGGTGCCAACCGGTCGAGTCGCCGCCGCATGGCCTCCAGCTCGCCGCGCAGCGCGTCAATGTCGGCGGTGCGGCTTTCCGTTTCCGGCGCTTCGCCGGGCAGGGCGGCGCGCACCGCCCGCTCGAAGGATTCGGCGTTGAGCCGGGCCTGCTCGCCCAGCTTCTCGCCGAGTGCCTCGCTGGCGATGCCGCGCATCTTGCCCTGCTCACGGGCGAACTGGCCGATGGAGTATTCGAGGAAGGCCGGCACCATGGCCTGCAGGTCGTCGCCGTAGAAGCGGATCAGCTGGCGCAGGAAATTGACCGGCAGGAGATGCGGCCCGCGCGTCTCCTCCTCGAGGATGATCTGGGTCAGCACCTCGTGGGTGATGTCGTCGTCGCTCTTGGCATCGATCACCACGAAGTCGACGTCGGCGCGCACCATGGCGGCAAGATCCTGCAACGTCACATAGCTGGAACTGCCGGTGTCGTAGAGCCGCCGGTTGGCATACTTCCGGATGACGGTGCTCTGCCGCATCTTCGACATGGAGCGCTTCCCTCGACGCGCCGCGTCGCCCACGCGGCGATGGTCAGCATAAAAGCAATGGTGCGCCGCAGCCAAGTCTTTTGCGTTGCGACAGACGGCTTCTCCCTTCGGCTAGGCCGAGACAGGTTCCAAACGCCGAAAGGGCTGGTATTGTGGTGCCTTGCGCCGGAGCCGGGGGAAAGGCGCGGCGCGCGCCGACGACGTTCGGGGGATCGGCATGCTTCGCGTTGTGACGGCCTTGTCGGGGCTGGTGCTGGTCGTCCTGGTTCTCCGCCTGGCGATGGCGCCGGTGTTCCCGCTCGACAAGTTCGTGGCGCCGGCCATCGCCGCCTTTGAGGCCGATACCGGCACGGCGGTCAGCGCCGGCACCGTCGATCTCGATCTCTTGCCGACGCCGCGTGTCGTCGCTGACGACGTCAGGATCGAGCTGCCCGACGGCCTCGGCGAGGCGCGCGCCGACCGGCTGGTGCTCTCCCTCCGGGCGCTGCCCTTCCTGTCCGGTTCCGCCGAACTGTCCGGCGTGGCGGTGGAGCAGCCGGTGCTGCGCCTGACGCTCAAGGGCGGCGACCTCGATCCGGCCAAGGCGGTCGCCACTTTGACCGGCCTCGCCGGCAAGGCGGCGACGCGGCGTTTCGCGGCGACCGGCGGACGGTTGGAGCTATCCGCCGACGGCCGCGACTGGCGGCTCGACGATGTCACGGCGTCGGCGCTGCGGACCGTCGACGGCGACCGGCTGGCCATCGGCGCGGCGCTGTCCGGTGCGCCGCTGTCGCTGATCCTGGAGGCCGGCGCCACCGGCGCCATCCGTCTGCGGCTCGCCGCGCTGGCCGGCGGCCTCGACCTCGACGGCGGCCTGACAAGCGGCGCCTTTGCTGGCCGCCTGACGCTGTCGGCGCCGGATGTCGCGGCGTCCGGCCCGGCGCGCATCGCCGGCGCCGCCATCCTGACGCCCGGCCGCGTCGAACTGGTGGATGCCGACGCCACCCTTCTTGGCGGCACCGGCCGGCTGTCGGCCGCCCTCGACCTGACGGCATCGCGCGCCGCCGTCGACCTCCATGCCGCTTTTAAGCGCCTGCCCGTCGATGGCCTGGCGGCGCTCGCCCGCCTTGCCGCCGGCCTCGGCTTCGATCCGGCGGCCGGCGTCGCGCCCGTCGATGCCGGTCTCGACCTGAAGCTCGCCGAGCTGGCTTTTCCCGGCGGCGGCGTCCGCGACGTCCGCCTGACGGCGGTCGGCCGCGACGGCCGCTTCGGCGCGGTACTCGACGGCGCGACGCTCGGCAACGGCAGCCTATCGGGCCGGATCGACCTGGTGCCCGACGGCGGTGGCCGGCGGCTCGGCGGCACCCTGATCGCCAAGGAAATCGCGGTGCGCGACGTGGCGGCGCTGGCCGGCGTCGCGGCGCCGCTGGCCGGCCGGATATCGGCCGATCTCCGGCTGGCGGCACGCGGCCGGTCGACGGAGGAACTGGCGGCGACGCTGGCCGCC
>LUYO01000249.1:3841-4161 GCA_001603295.1 Rhodobacterales bacterium Alpha_02 | reverse complement strand
GACGTGCTGTTCTTCGTCGACAACATCTTCCGCTTCACCCAGGCCGGCTCGGAAGTGTCGGCTCTCTTGGGCCGCATTCCCTCGGCGGTGGGCTACCAGCCGACGCTGGCCACCGACATGGGCGCCATGCAGGAGCGCATCACCACCACCAACAAGGGCTCGATCACCTCGGTGCAGGCGATCTACGTGCCGGCCGACGACCTGACCGACCCGGCGCCGGCCACCTCGTTCGCCCACCTCGACGCCACGACGGTGCTCAACCGCGCCATCTCCGAGAAGGGCATCTACCCGGCCGTCGACCCGCTCGACTCCACCTCGCG
>LUYO01000249.1:0-3760 GCA_001603295.1 Rhodobacterales bacterium Alpha_02 | reverse complement strand
CCGAGGAGGACAAGCTGACCGTGGCGCGCGCCCGCAAGATCGAGCGCTTCCTGAGCCAGCCCTTCCACGTCGCCGAAGTGTTCACCGGCTCGCCCGGCAAGCTGGTCGCCCTCGAAGACACCATCAAGGGCTTCAAGGGCCTCTGCGAAGGGCTCTACGACCATCTGCCGGAAGCGGCCTTCTACATGGTCGGCACCATCGACGACGCCGTCGAGAAGGCGCAGCGCCTGGCCGCCGAGGCGGCCTGATCCCCCGACGGGGCCGGGCGGCACGCCGCCCGACCCGCCGCCGGCGCGGCCGGCCAGTTGAGACAGTGACCGGGCCGTTGGCCCCAGGGAGCGCCGGATGGCAACCTTCAAGTTCGAACTCGTCAGCCCCGAGCGCCTCATTCTGTCGGTGGACGCCGAACAGGTGGACCTGCCCGGCAGCGAGGGCGACTTCGGCGTGCTCGCCGGCCACGCGCCGTTCCTCACCACGCTGAAGACCGGCATCATCACCGTCAAGGCCGGTGGCGCCGTCAGCCGCATCTACGTCCGCGGCGGTTTCGCCGACGTCAACGCCTCAGGCCTCACCGTGCTGGCCGAGAAGGCGGTTCCCGAGCTGGACTTCGGTCCGGCCGTCGCTGCCGCCGAACTGGCGGTGGTCGAAACCGTCGTCGTCGAGGCGCGGACCGAGGAAGCCCGCTATCGGGCCATCGCCATCCGCGAAGAGGTCAAGGTGGCCATCGCCGCCATCGGCTGAGCCGCCATACCATCCGCCGCAACGTTTCGGACGCGCGTCTTCGGCCGCCGGTTTCCGGCTGCCCGGAGGCGCGCCGCCGATCGTTGCGCCCGCCACCTTTCACTCGGTGATGATGTCGTTGAACTGGCTGATCGGCGCGAAGAAGGCCGGCTTGATCTTTTCCAGCTTGCTCGAATCGATCACCAGATAGCGCCGCCCGGCGCGGGCCAGCACCGCCTGCTTGATCGGCACCTCGTGGAAGTTGGAGCAGGTGGCGCCGTGCAGCGGATGCACGCCGCCGGCCGACAGGAAGGCCTTGCTGATCCCCAGCCGCTCCAGCGTCCTCAGCGCCTCGTCGCCGGAAAAGGTCTGCGACGAGGCGTGGAACAGGCCGCCCAGCAGGATCAGGTTGGTATTCGGCCGCTTCATGACCTCTACGGCGACGTTCATGGCGTAGGTGATGACCGTGAGGTTGCCTGATGTCGGCAGGTATTCGGTCATCAGCGGTGTGGTGGTGCCGCAATCGATGAAGATCGTGTCATCCGGCTCGATCAGCAGCGCCGCCTTGCGGCAGGCCAGTTCCTTGGCCTCGGCATGGGTGTCGGCCTCGGCGTCGAGACGGTAGGTGGAGTGCCGTTCCGCCCCGGCCGGCAGGATGTAGCCGCCGAGATAGCTGAACAGATGCGGCGCCGCGGCGAGGTCGCGTCGCACGGTCATTTCGGACACGCCGAGATGGCCGGCCGCATCGCTCAGATGCAGCACGCCCGCCTCCTTGAGACGATCGGCGAGGCGGTCTATGCGTTCTGCCTTCTTCACGGAAAGCACCCCCGGGAGCAGCCGCCGATCAGGTAGCCGATCGAAAGGCGGTAGCTCAAGCGAAAAACCCGGAGCTTCCGCCTGGCGGCCGGATCGGTCCATCCGGCCGGCGACTGCGCCAAGGCTACGGCTTTTTCCATCCACCTTTTCCCCTTGACTCGTCAAGGCCCATATGAAACCTTCGTGACAAATCTTGTTATGATCATGACAAGACAATCCGGATGGAGGCCGGGAAGTGGAAGAATCGAAACAAAACTCCAGCAGAAATCCTAAGGTCCTGGCCGGCATGATCGATCACACGATCCTGAAGCCGGAAGCGACCCGAGCCGAAGTGGCGCGCCTCTGCGACGAGGCGATCGCCTACGGCTTCGCCTCCGTCTGCGTCAACGCCGTGCATGCCGCCTTCGTCGCCGAGCGCCTCGATGGCAGCAAGGTCGCGACCTGCGTCGTCGTCGGCTTCCCGCTCGGCGCCTGCGGCTCTGCCGCCAAGGCCGACGAGGCGGCGCGCGCCATCGCCGACGGCGCCGACGAGATCGACATGGTGATCGACATCGGCGCCCTGCGCGAGGGCGACCTCGACCGTTTCCGCGCCGACATCGCCGCCGTGCGGCGGGCGACGGCCGGCAAGCTCCTGAAGGTGATCATCGAGACCTGCCTCATCGACGACGCCCAGAAGGAGACGGCCTGTCGCGTCGCCAAGGAGCTTGGCGCCGATTTCGTCAAGACGTCCACCGGCTTCTCGACCGGCGGCGCGACGGTTGAGGACGTCGCGCTGATGCGTCGGGTGGTCGGCCTGGACATGGGAGTGAAGGCTTCCGGCGGTGTCCGCACCGCCGAGACGGCGTGGGCCATGGTGAAAGCCGGCGCCACGCGCATAGGCGCCAGCGCCGGTGTCACCATCGTGGGCGGCGCGGCCAAGGAGGGTCCCGCCGGCTACTGACGGGACTTCGACAACAGTTCTCTTGGGAGGAGACATGACAATGAAGAAGACTTTGATTTCGCTTGCCGCCGGCCTGTCGCTGCTGGCGCTTCCGGCCTTTGCCGCCGGCGTCGTCGACGTCAGCCAGGCCAGCAAGGACATTACCGCCGAGGCCGCCGGCAAGACCTTCTCGATCGCCACCGTGGTCAAGGTCGACGGCATCGCCTGGTTCGACCGCATGCGCGACGGCGTCAAGCAGTTCGGCGAAGACACCGGCCACGACGTCTGGCAGGTCGGTCCGAGCCAGGCCGACGCCGCCGCCCAGGTGCAGCTGATCGAGAACCTGATCGCCCAGGGCGTCGACGCCATCTGCGTCGTTCCCTTCTCGGTCGAGGCCGTCGAGCCGGTACTCCAGAAGGCGCGCGACCGCGGCATTGTGGTGATCGCCCACGAGGCGTCCAACCTCAAGAACGCCGACTACGTGCTGGAAGCCTTCGACAACAAGGCCTACGGCGCCAAGCTGATGGAAGTGCTCGGCGGCTACATGGGCGGCAAGGGCAAGTATCTCGCCACGGTCGGCAGCCTGACGTCGCAGTCGCAGAACGAGTGGATCGACGGCGCCATCGCCTACCAGAAGGAGCACTTCCCGGACATGGCGCTCGCCACCGAGCGGCTCGAGACCTATGACGACGCCAACACCGACTACAACCGCTTGTCGGAAGCCCTGACCACCTATCCGGACGTCACCGGCATCGTCGGCGGCCCGATGCCGACCTCGGCCGGCGCCGGCCGGCTGATCGCCGAGCGCGGCCTCAAGGACAAGGTGTTCTTCTCCGGCACCGGCCTGCCCTCGGTGGCCGGCAAGTATCTCGAGGACGGCAACATCCAGTACATCCAGTTCTGGGATCCGGCCGTCGCCGCCTATGCCATGAACACGCTCGCCGTGATGGCGCTCACCGACAAGAAGGACGAGATCAAGGCCGGTCTCAACCTCGGCCTCAAGGGCTACGAAAGCCTGACGACGCCGGCCGGCGCCTCACCCAACCTGCTCTATGGCCAGGGCTGGGTCGGCGTCACCAAGGACAACATGGCCGACTACAACTTCTGACGGCAGGCTGAAGCATTTTCGAGCGAAGTGAAAACCGGCTCGCGTCAGGAAAATGCGTCAACCAAACAAGATGGAGCATTGCCGCATTTCCATGAAACGCGGCAATGCTCCGGAGAACGGCGGCGATCCCGCCGTTGCTTCCGCGCGTGGGGGTCGCGCCCCATGAACCGGCACGGCGGGCTTCTCCGCCCGTTCCG
>LUYO01000248.1:0-3226 GCA_001603295.1 Rhodobacterales bacterium Alpha_02 | reverse complement strand
CCGCGGGCGCGGCCTCGGCGGGAGCGGGCGTCGTGCCGTCGGCCGCCAACGGCTGGGCCAGCCGGTCGAGCTCGGCGATCAGCGCGGCGCGCGCCGTGTCGTCCTTCAGGATATCGGCAAGGGCCTTGGCCGCCTCAGGCGAGGTGGCAGGCGCCGCTTCCGGCGCCGCCGGGGCCGTCGCAGTCGCCGAGGTCGTCGGAGCGACGAGCCTCGGCGCCGGCACGGCGGCCGGTGCCACGGTCTGCGCCAGGACGGCAGCCGGCATGAGCAGCGCGAGAAGAAGAGCGAGAAGGCGGAGGGTATTTTGCGTCATGATCACGACCGATCCGGGTAGCCTCCTGTCTTGCCCAAAAGACGGTCGGGCGCAAGGAGACGTAGCAACGTGCGATCAGCCCTCTAGTTCCTCGCGCAATAATTCGAGTCGCAACCATTCCTCCTCGGCGGCGGCGAGCGCCGCCTCCGTGGCGGCGAGCTTGTCGGTGGTGGCGGCGAACAGGCCGGGATCGCGGCCGTAGAGGCCGGGATCGTCGAGCACGGCGTGCAGGCGCCGCGCCTCGTCGCCAAGCTCCTCGATGCGGCCGGGCAGCGTCTCTAGCGCATGCTTGTCCTTGAAGCTGAGCTTCGACCGCCCCTTGGGCGCCGCCGGCGGCGCGGCATCCTTCTTCGGCGCGGCCGTCAGCTTCTCCGCCTTGCGCGCCTCGACGCCGCGTCCGCGCTGGGCCAGCATGTCGGTGTAGCCGCCGGCATATTCGAGCCAGCGGCCCTCCCCCTCGCTCATCACCACCGAGGCGACGACGCGGTCGAGGAAATCGCGGTCATGGCTGATGGCGATCACCGTACCCCGGTAGTCGCCGAGCAGCTCTTCCAGAAGGTCGAGCGTTTCGAGGTCGAGGTCGTTGGTAGGCTCGTCGAGCACCAGCATGTTGGACGGCTTGGCCAGCGCCCGCGCCAGCATCACCCGGCCGCGTTCGCCGCCCGACAGCGCCGAAAGCGGCGTCCGCGCCTGCTCGGGCGAAAACAGGAAGTCCTTCATGTAGCCGATGACGTGGCGCTTCTCCTCGCCGATCACCACCCAGTCGCCCTTGCCCTCGGTCAGCGCGTCGGCCAGCGTCGTCTCGGGATCGAGGCTGTCGCGCTTCTGTTCGAGCGTCTGCATGTCGAGCGACAGGCCGAGCTTCACCGTGCCGCTGTCGGGCGCGAGATCGCCGGTGAGCAATCTGAGCAGCGTCGTCTTGCCGGCGCCGTTGGGGCCGACGATGCCGACCCGGTCGCCGCGCGCCACCCGGATCGAGAAATCCTTGACGATCGGCCGGTCGCCGAAGCTCTTGGAGATCGATTTCGCCTCGATCACCAATTTCGACGACGCCTCCGCCTCGGCCGCCGCCATCTTCACGTTGCCCTGCGGTCCGCGATACTCGCGCTTCTCCTTGCGGAGATCAGCCAGCAGGTCGACGCGGCGGACGTTGCGCTTGCGCCGGGCGGTGACGCCGTAGCGCATCCAGTGCTCCTCGGCCTCGATCTTGCGGTCGAGCTTGACCAGTTCGCGCTCCTCCTCCTCCAGCACCTGATCGCGCCAGGCCTCGAAATGCGAGAAGCCGCGATCGAGCGTGCGGGTGACGCCGCGATCGAGCCAGACGGTAGTGCGCGACAGGTTTTCGAGGAAACGGCGGTCGTGCGAGATCAGCACCAGCGCCGATTTCATCGATGCCAGCTCGCTCTCCAGCCACTCGATGGCCGGTAGGTCGAGGTGGTTGGTCGGCTCGTCGAGTAACAGGATGTCCGGCTCGGGCGCCAGCACATGGGCGAGTGCCGCCCGCCGCGTCTCGCCGCCCGACAGCGAGGCGGTCGGCTCGTCGCCGTGAAGGCCGAGTTCGTTCAGAAGATAGAGCGCCCGGTAATGCGCGTCACCCGGCGCGAGGCCGGACTCGACATAGTCGAGCGTCGTCCTGAAGGCGGTGAGGTCGGGCTCCTGCGGCAGGTAGCGCACCGTCTTGCCCGGCTGGAAGAAGCGTTCGCCGTCGTCGGCCTCGACGAGGCCGGCGGCGATCTTCAACAGCGTCGACTTGCCCGAGCCGTTGCGGCCGACCAAGGTGATGCGGTCGCCTCCGCCGACGGTAAGGTCGGCGCCGGTCAGGAGCGGCGTGGCGCCGAAGGTGAGGCGGATGTTCTTGAGGAACAGAACCGGAGGGGAAGCCATGCCCGACGCCCTCCCCGTCAGCCGCGCAACGCAAAGGCTTCGTCGGCGAGCCGCTCGACGATCTCGCGCAGCGCCTTGCGCGACGGGCCGGCGTGCGCCACCTGCCGCGACACGTTGGGCAGCGTGCGCCGCGCCGCCGCCTTGCCGAAGCGGCTGCGGAGGTCGGCCATGGTGGCGCCCTGCGCGCCGATGCCGGGGGCTAGGATCAGCGACGTCGGCAACCGGTCAAGCACGCTGTCGGCGTCGTCGAGCGTCGCGCCGACCACCGCGCCGCAGGGGCCGTTGCCGGACTTGCCGAGATTGCCCTGGTTGAAGGCGGCAAGATCGTCGGCCAGCGCCTCGGCCACCTGCCGGCCGTCCTCCTGCCGGGCGGTCTGCAACATGATGCCGTCGGGGTTCGACGAGCGCACGACCACGAACAGGCCGGCGCCATGCTCGGCCGCCCGTTTCACCACCGGCTTGAGCGATCCCGAGCCCATATAGGCGCCGAGCGTGACGGCATCGGCCGGAGTGCCGGCGTCGTTGCCGATCCAGGCGCCGGCATAGGCTTCGATGGTATGGCCGATGTCCATCCGCTTGATGTCGGCGATCACCAGCGCATCGGCCGAGCGGGCGTGGCCGATCACCTCGGCCGCCGCCTTCAGGCCCTGCCAGCCAAAGCGCTCGAAGAAAGCGATCTGCGGCTTGAACACGCCGACGAGGTCGCCTAGCGCCTCGACCATCTCCAGGCCAAACACGCGCACACCCTCGGCATTGTAGGGCAAGTCCCATGCCTTCAGCGTCTCCGGCGCCGGGTCGATGCCGACGGTGAGCGGCGAACGGCGGTCGGCGATCGCCTCGAAACGATCGGCAAAGGGGATGGCGGGCATGGTATGTCTCCGGAAACGGGCTCGGCAGGCGATATAGCTGGCATTGCCGGTTGGAGAAAGCCTTGACCGCAGGAATTCGGGGCTGCTGCCCCGATCCCCGCGCGGGAGGCACAGCCTCCCGCACCCATCAGTTTTTCAAAAAAAGCAGGAGGTCCGGAGG
>LUYO01000061.1:0-6546 GCA_001603295.1 Rhodobacterales bacterium Alpha_02 | reverse complement strand
GTTTCCAGATATATCGTTTTAGATCAACTATAAGACATATATTTTCAAGTCTGTTGTAACACTTAATCGATTTTACCAATCATTACAGTCTTTAAATTGATAGTTAGTTTCAATTTTACAAAATGGAATGCAGCCGCCGTCCAGCCGACAGCAAGTCGGCCGGAGAAGCGGCGGCATCGGCGTTGCCGAGCGATATGGAATATTTATACCGAACGTGCGCCGCACGGCGGGGGAGACATGCGGCGCCAGCGCGGCGGTCAGCGCAAGGCGTATTTGGCGTCGACGCTCTCGATGGCCTTGACGTTGCCGCCGGACGGGCCGTCGGGATCGAAGCCGCCGGTGTAGTGCAGGAAGGCGTCGGCTATGGTCTTGGCCAGTTCGCTACCGATGACGCGGGCGCCCATGGTGATGATCTGGGCGTTGTTGGACAGCGCGGCGCGCTGCGCCGAATACACATCATGGGTCAGCGCCGCGCGGATGCCGCGCACCTTGTTGGCGCTGATCGAAACACCGATGCCGGTGCCGCAGATCAGGATCGCCCTGTCATAGACGCCGTCCCGCACGGCCGACGCGACGCGATCGGCCATGTTGGCATAAAAGGGATCGGCCCCCTGTTCGGTTCGTGACACTTCAAACACCTCATAGCGATCCTTGAGGTGTTCGGCCAGCAGGTGCGCCAGCCCCTCGCCGGCGCTGTCGCCCGCAACCGCAATCTTCATGATACCCGCAACTCCTTGATCATGATGGCTGCCCCGACATCCGTCCCCTCTGGCCGCGACCGGGCGACACGCCTGTTACAATGGCGTTCACTCAGCGGCCTCATCGCACGATGTGATCGGATCGGTTCCGTCACGCTCAAAATAACACCAAAATCTCGATTTTCAACCCGAATATGTTATTTTAATATCTTGATATGGGATTTTCCCGGCGTAATCTGTGATTCTTGCCATCCGGAGATTCAAATGTCCTGTTCCGAGTTCATCCGCGCCCATGCCGACGCGGCTCCCGAGACCTTCCGCCTCGCCAACTGCATCCGCGCGCTGGCCATCGACGGCGTCGAGGCTGCCCAGTCCGGACATCCCGGCGCGCCGCTCGGCATGGCCGATGCCGCCACCGTGCTGTTCGACAAGCACCTGAAGTTCGACGCCAGCCGGCCGGACTGGCCCGACCGCGACCGCTTCGTGCTGTCCAACGGCCACGCCTCGATGCTGCTCTATGCGCTGCTCCACCTCACCGGCTACGCCGACATGACGATCGACCAACTGAAGGCGTTCCGGCAGTGGGGATCGCGGGCGGCCGGCCATCCGGAATACGGGCACGCCAAGGGCATCGAGACGACCTCCGGCCCGCTCGGCCAGGGCATTGCCGGCGCCGTCGGCATGGCGATGGCCGAGCGGCGGCTCTCCGACGAGTTCGGCAGCGACGTCGTCGATCATTTCACCTACGTGTTCGTCGGCGACGGCTGCCTCGAGGAGGGCATCGGCCAGGAGGCGATCTCGCTGGCCGGCCATCTCGGCCTTGGCAAACTGATCGTGCTCTACGACGATAACGGCATCACCATCGACGGGCCGACGTCGGTCAGCTTCTCGGAAAACATCCCCAGCCGTTTCGCCGCCTGCCGCTGGCACGTGCAGAGCTGCGACGGCCACGACGCCCGGGCGATCGATGCCGCCATCGCCGCCGCCCGCGCCCAGACGACGCAGCCGTCGCTGATCGCGCTCCGCACGGTGATCGGCTTCGGCTCGCCGGGCAAGGCCGGCCAGGAGAGCTGCCACGGCGCGCCGCTCGGCGCCAAGGAGGCGGCGGCCACCAAGGCGGTGCTCGGCTGGACTGCCGCGCCCTTCGAGATTCCCGCCGATCTCGCCGCCCGCTGGCGGGAGATCGGCGCCCGCGGCGCCACCGTCCGCGCCGCCTGGGAGGAGCGCCTTGCCGGCAAGCCGGCTGCGCTCAGGACCGAGTTCGAGCGGCGACTCTCCGGCGACCTGCCGGCCGGCTATGCCGCCGCCGTCACCGCCCTCAGGGATCGGCTGTACGCCGAGCCGCAGAAGGTGGCGACGCGCCGGGCCAGCCAGATCGCCCTCGAAGCGCTCACCGCCGCCGTGCCGGAAATGATCGGCGGCTCGGCCGATCTCACCGGCTCCAACCTCACCCGCGTCAAGGCGGTCGACAGCCAGTTCGGCCGGGAGAAATCCGGCCGCTACGTCGGCTATGGCGTGCGCGAGTTCGCCATGGGCGCCGCCATGAACGGCATGTCGACGCACGGCGGCCTGATCCCCTACGGCGGCACCTTCCTGGTGTTCTCCGACTATGCCCGCAGCGCCATCCGCCTGTCGGCGCTGATGGGGGTCGGCACGATCTACGTCATGACCCACGATTCAATCGGTCTCGGCGAGGACGGACCGACCCATCAGCCTGTCGAGCACCTCGCCTCGCTGCGCGCCATTCCCAACCTCCTGGTGTTCCGGCCGGCCGATGCCGTCGAGACGCTGGAGTGCTGGGACATCGCCGTCCGGAGCCGCAAGCGGCCGTCGCTGCTCGCCCTATCGCGTCAGGCGGTGCCGCAGCTCCGCCTCGGCACCGACGAGGATGCGGCCGACAACAAGTCGGCGCGCGGCGCCTATGTCATCCGGTCGTTCGGCGACCGGCGCGACGTGACGCTGCTCGCCACCGGCACCGAGGTGGCGCTGGCCGTGGAAGCGGCCGAGGCGCTCGCCGCCGGCGGCATTGCCGCCGCCGTGGTGTCGATGCCGTCGTGGGAACTGTTCGAGGCGCAGCCGAGAGAGTATCGCCGCGCCGTGCTGGGAACGGCGCCGCGGATCGCCATCGAGGCGGCCGGCAAGTTCGGCTGGACGCGCTATGTCGACAGCGAGGATGACGTCATCGGCCTCGCCGGCTTCGGCGCCTCGGCGCCGGCCGAACGGCTTTATGCCGAATTCGGCATCACCCGCGAGGCGATCGTCGGCAAGGCCAAGGCCCTCCTCGGCAAGGCCTGACCGGGCAATTCCGCCGGACCGGCCCCGGCCGATCCGGCGGACGCCGACCAGGACAACCAGCGGATCCCAAGCCGTGCAGCATGACGACGACAGTCCCAAGTCGAGAGCCGCCGCCAGCCCGACCGGCCGGCGCGCGGCGCTTCTCAACTACCTGCTGCCGGTCGGCTCGGCGCAGGTGGACGAGCTGGCCGACCATTTCGGCGTCAGCCGGATGACGGTGCATCGCGACCTGAAGCTGCTCGAGGAGCGCGGCATCGTCCGCCGCGTCCACGGCGGCGTCACGGTGCATTCCTCCAACCTCGCCGACAGCCCCATCCTCTATCGCTCCCGGCTCGCCGACGCGGAAAAGGATGCGCTGGCGCGCGCCGCCGCCCGGCTGATCGAGCCCGGCCAGGCCATCCTGCTCGACGATTCGACGACGGTCGGCCATCTCGCCGCCCAGATCGCCCATTGCCGGCCGCTGACGGTGATCACCAGCAGTCTGTCGGTGATCGACGCGCTGAAAAACGCCCAGGGCATCGAGACCATCTGCCTCGGCGGCCACTACGATCCGCGCTTCAACGCCTTCTTCGGCTATTTCTGCGAGCAGGCGGTCGACTCGCTCAGGGCCGACGTGCTGTTCATGTCGACCTCGACGGTGTTCGGCCTTATGGCCTACCATCAGCAGGAAGAGGTGGTGAAGACCAAGCGGACGCTGATGGCCGCCGCCGACCGCAAGGTGCTGCTGATCGACAGCTCCAAGTTCGGCAAGGCGTCGCTGATCAAGCTGGCCGCGCTCACCGAGTTCGACGAGGTGATCACCGACAGCAATCTCGGGCAGGCGGCGGTTGATGCGCTGCTGAAGGGCGGCGTCAAGCTGACGGTGGTCGAGGCCTGACGGCCGTTCAGGCGCGCGCGGCGGCGACGGCGGCGATCAGGCCGGCAAGGCCTTCGGGCGTCCAGGCGGCCCGGCCGACGAACAGGCCGTCGACCATGGGCTCGGATGCCAGCTCGACGGCATTGCCGGCGTTGACGCTGCCGCCATAGAGCACCGGCACCGCCGGCCCGCCCAGTTCCGCGAGCACGGCGTGCAGATCGGCATGGACGGCCCGTACCTCCTGCGGCGTGGCGGCGACGCCGCCCTCGCCGATCGCCCAGATGGGTTCGTAGGCGACGAGGCAGCGGCCGATTTCATCGGCATCGAGGCCGGCGAAAGCGAGCCGCACCTGACGCACCACCGCCGCGCCCGAGGCACCGGCCCGCCGCTCGTCGGTGCTGTCGCCGACGCAGAGGAGCGGCCGCAGACCATGCCGCAGCGCCGCCTTCACCTTCAGGTTCAGCGCCTCGTCAGTCTCGCCGAACATCTGCCGGCGCTCGGAGTGACCGAGTTCGACCAGGTCGATGCCGAATTCCTCCAGCATGGCCGGCGAAATCTCGCCGGTGAAGGCGCCGGCCTCGGCCCAGTGCATGTTCTGCGCCCCGAGGAGCAGCGGCATCGCGCCGATCGCCTCGCGGGCGGCGGCCAGCGCCGTGAAGGGCGGAATGATGAAGACGGTGCAGCGATCGGCGCCCTCGGGCCACAGCGCCTTGAGCGTGGCGATATAGCGGCGCGTCTCGGCCATCGTCTTGTTCATCTTCCAGCCGGTGCCGATCCAGAACGTGCCCATGTCCGCCTCCGGAGCCGCCCTCGTCAGGCAGCGATGTAGTCGCGCATCGATTCCAGGATCAGCGTGAAGGAGACGGCGCCCGGATCGACATGGCCGAGCGAGCGTTCGCCCAGCGTCCGCGCCTTGCCGGTGGTGGCGATCATGTCCTTGGTCGCCTCGACGCCGCCCCTCGCCGCTGCGGCGGCGTTCCGGACGGCCTCACCAAGCCCGCGCGGCGCGGCATCGGCAGCGGCCACGGCGGCCGGCGCCAGCGCGTCGATCATTGTCTTCTGGCCGGGCCTGGCGCCGCCGCGCTTCTCGACGGCGTCGAGACCCTGGGCAAGGAAGCCGGCAAAACCGACGGCATCCATCCCGTCGCGACCGTCGAAAGCGGCGCTGCCGGCCCGGAACAGCGTTCCGAACACCGCGCCGGCGGCACCGCCGGTCTTGGCCATGATCGCCGTGCCGGCATCCTTGAACACCTTGGCCACCGACTGCAGATCGCTGACGGCCATCGCCTCCTCGACGGCGGCGAAACCGCGGCGCATGCCGATGCCGTGATCGCCGTCGCCGATCGCCTGATCGATCTCGGTCAGCATGTCGACGCTGGCGACGATGTGCCGGGCGACGCCGGCGAGCATGTCGCGCGCCTCGGCGGGCGTGAGAGTGTCGTGCATGGGTCAGCTCCTCGAATAGGCAAAGGATTGGGCGGGCATGTCGAGATAGCGCTTCAGCTCGTCGTCGAGCCGCATCAGCGTGATCGACAGGCCGGCCATCTCCTGGCAGGTCAGATAGGAGCCGACGTCGGTGCGATGGACGGCGATGCCGCGCTGGCTCAGGAGCTGATGCACCCGCCGGGTGACGACCAGCAATTCCATCTGGGTGGTGGCGCCGAGGTTGTTGACGAGCAGCGCCACTTCGTCGCCGGACTGGAACGGCAGGTCGGCGAGGATGCGCTCGACCATGTCGTCGGTGATGGCGTCGGCGTCGGTCATCTTGCGGCGGGCGATGCCGGGCTCGCCATGGGCGCCCATGCCGATCTCCAGTTCGTCCTCCGGCAGCTCGAAGGTGCGCTCGCCGGTCTCCGGGATCGAGCCGGCGGCGAGCGCCACACCCATCGAGCGGGTGTTGTCGCGTGCCTTGACGGCGACGCGGCAGACCTCGTCGAGATCGGTCAGCTCGGCGGCGGCACCACCGGCCACCTTGATCACGAAGAAGTCGCCGGCGATGCCGCGGCGGTCGGTGATGCGATCGAGCGGCGCTGCCGCCACGTCGTCCCAGACGCGCACGGTACGCGTGACGATGCCGGCCTCCTCGGCCAGCTCGGCGGCGATGTCGAAGTTCATGTTGTCGCCGGCGTAGTTGCCGTAGACCATCAGCACGCCGCGGCCGCGATGCACGGCGGAAAGCGTATCGAGGATGAGGTCGGGCGTCGGAGCGGCGAACACCTCGCCGCAGGGCGCGCCATCGGCGAGATTGGGACCGACGAAGCCGGGAAACATCGGCTCATGACCGCTGCCGCCGCCAATCAGCAGCGCCACCTTGTCGTCGGCGATCCGGTCGCGGACGACGGCGTTCCGGTCGCCGAGGCGCAGCAGCGCACCGCCGCTCGCCGCGACCAGTCCGTCGATCAGCTCGGACACGACGTTGACGGGATTGTTGAGCAATTTCTTCGGCTTGGCCATGCCGATTCCTCCCCCCTGAACGACCCCGGCCGGATCGCCCCACAGGGACGCCGGTCGGCCCTGTGACAATAGGGTCACCGGGCCGAACGACTGTCAATCTAATTTTTCATATAAGTGTTTTATTCGTACCTAATTCTGTTGCTATCTCCCTCAAACTTGCATCTTCGTCACAATTTTTGGAGCGATGATTTTGCTCGAAACCAGGACAGGCGGGGATGCGCCAGCCCGGAAACATACGGCGGC
>LUYO01000247.1:0-1938 GCA_001603295.1 Rhodobacterales bacterium Alpha_02 | reverse complement strand
GACGTGATGATGACGTGGTTCCTCGTTCCCGGCGGCAGCTCGCGGGGATAGCGCTTGCGGGTCTCCGCCTCGATCCAGGGTGCGAAGAAGAACTTGATGAACGTGAAGGGAAGCAGGACCAGGAGGAAGATGACCCCGGAGAAAAGGACCAGGATGGAGAAGAGGCGCCCCAGGTCCGAGTGGAAGGTGATGTCGCCGAACCCGAGGGTGCTCATGACGACCAGGGTCCAGTAGAATCCGGTGATCCAGGAATGATCCTGCCCCTCCGCCGCCATGATCAGATGGAAGATCACGCTGAAGACGGTGACCATGGTGAACAGGACGAGGCAGTAGCGCAGGAGCATCCGGGTGTTCTGCCGGGTGCTCTCGCTGTCGAGAAAGGAGCTGATGACGGAAGGAAGAAATTTCATGGGTGTTCCCTTCGGTGATTCCGCTGACGGCCGCCTTTCCTCATTTCACCGGGGGGCGGCCGGCCCGGGCCGTCCGGGCGGCGATGGCCATGAGAGCCGCCGAGGCCAGCCTCGTCCGCACGGTGTCGGCCCGACTGGTGAGGATGATCGGGATCCTGGTGCCCAGCACGATCCCTGCGCCTTCCGCTCCCGCCAGGTATGTGAGCTGCTTCAGGAGCATGTTGGCCGATTCGATGTCCGGTGCCAGGAGGATGTCCGCTTCGCCGCTGACGGGGGATTCGATTCCCTTGGTCTTCGCGGCCCTGGCGCTGATGGCATTGTCGTAAGCCAGCGGTCCGTCGAGGATGCCGCCCCGGATCTGGCCCCGGTCGGCCATCTTGCACAGGGCCGCCGCGTCGAGCGTGGAGGGAATCCGGGAGGTGACCGTCTCCACGGCGGAGAGGATGCCCACCCGCGGCGTTGCGATCCCCAGCACCACTGCCAGGTCGATGGCGTTCTGGATGATGTCCCGTTTTTCATCGAGGCCGGGAAAGAGGTTGACCGCCGCGTCGGTCATCATGAGCATCTTGGGGTAGGCGGGAATGTCCAGGACAAAGGCGTGGCTGATCCGCCGTCCGGTCCGGAGCCCCGAGGCGGACGGCACGACGGCCCCCATCAGCTCGTCGGTGTGGAGGCTCCCCTTCATGATCGACTCCACCTCGCCCCGGCGGGCCATCTCGACGGCCTTCGCCGCCGCCGCGTGGCTGTGGGGAACTGCGACGATTCGATATTCTCCGAGGTCGATCCCCGCCTCCGCGGCGGCTTGGCGGATTTTTTCCTCGGGACCGACCAGAACCGGGATGATGATCCCCCGCTCGGCCGCCAGGATCGCCCCCGCGAGGNNAGGTGACGGGACCGCAGACCCGGCAGGCCCGGAACAGGTTCACGAAGACGTCCCTCCGCCTGAGCTCCAGGTGGGCCGGCGCGACGTCGCTGTAGGCAATCCTCTTCTCCGGCGCCTCCACGACCGTCATGCCGGTAACCAGCTCCCGGCCCTCCTGGTTGACGACCCGGCAATCCAGGACGACGCGGCGGCCCGCGTCGTCCTTCGCCGTCACGGTGACCCGGGCCGTGAGCGAATCCCCTACCCGGACGTCGCCGGCGTATCTCATGTCCCGGCTCAGGATCTTCGTCCCGGGGCCGGGAAGGCGCGTCCCGATCAGATCGGACAGCAGGGCCTCGGAACCGGCGGCCTCCGTGGTCTCGATCCGCGTTGGGTCCCCGCCGCCCGCCTCCGCGGCCAGATGAAAGGAATCCACGTCCCCGGAGACGAGAGCCATCAGATCGACCTGCGTCCGGTTCAGGACGACCGTCCACTCCTCGGATGCGCCGATCCGGATTTCATCGAATGGTACATTTGTGACGCTGCGATGGGACTCCATGGCTTCCTCCTGTTCCGGATGGATGCTCCACCCTCCCGCCCGCCCCGCATCGGGGCCGGGGACGGCCCGGACGGCTCCCGCCTGATCAGTTCTCGTAGAATACCTTG
>LUYO01000246.1:0-3311 GCA_001603295.1 Rhodobacterales bacterium Alpha_02 | reverse complement strand
GTGCCGGTCGACATCTACGTGCCCGGCTGTCCGCCGACCGCCGAGGCGCTGCTCTATGGGGTGCTGCTTCTCCAGAAGAAGATCCGCCGCACCGGCACCATCGAGCGCTGAGTGAACGAGGCTGGGTGAGACATGAGCGAAGCCCCGAACCAACCGATCGACGAACCGGCCGCCGAGCCGATCGTCAGACCGATCGACGCCCTGGCCGAAGCCGTCGCCGCCGTCCTCGGACCCGAGGCGCTTGAAGTCGCGGTCGCCTATGGCGAGGTGACGGCCGTCGTGCCGCGCGCCGCCATCGTCGAGGTGATGACGCGGCTGCGCGACGCGCCCGATCTCGCTTTCATCAACATCGTCGACGTCTGCGGCGTCGACTATCCCGAGCGGGCCGAGCGCTTCGACGTCGTCTACCACCTGCTGTCGCCGAGCCGGAATGCCCGGCTGCGCCTGAAGGTGACCACCGACGAGGATACGCCGGTACCGTCGATCTCCGGCGTCTTCCCCGGCGCGCAGTGGTTCGAGCGCGAGGCCTACGACATGCTGGGCATCCTGTTCACCGGTCATCCGGAACTGCGTCGCCTGCTCACCGACTACGGCTTCGACGGCCACCCGCTCCGCAAGGACTTCCCGATGACCGGCTACGTCGAGGTGCGTTACGACGACGCCCAGAAGCGGGTCGTCTACGAGCCGGTCCGGCTCAATCAGGAATTCCGCAATTTCGACTTCCTGTCGCCCTGGGAAGGCACGACCTACGTGCTGCCGGGCGACGAGAAGGCCAAGACGAACTGAGGCGCGTGATCGATGGCTGAAGCCCAGGTCAGAAACTTCAACATCAACTTCGGCCCGGAGCATCCGTCGGCGCACGGCGTGCTGCGTCTGGTGCTGGAGCTGGACGGCGAGGTGGTCGAGCGCGTCGATCCGCACATCGGCCTCCTGCACCGCGGCACCGAGAAGCTGATCGAGGCCCGCACCTATCTGCAGGGTCTGCCGTATTTCGATCGCCTCGACTATGTCGCGCCGATGAACCAGGAGCACGCCTATTGCCTCGCCGTCGAGCGGCTGGCCGGCATCGTCGTGCCACGCCGGGCGCAGATCATCCGCGTGCTCTATTCGGAGATCGGCCGCATCCTGTCGCACATGCTCAACGTGACGACCCAGGCGATGGACGTCGGCGCCCTGACGCCGCCGCTCTGGGGCTTCGAAGAGCGCGAGAAGCTGATGATTTTCTACGAGCGTGCCTCGGGCTCGCGCATGCACGCCGCCTATTTCCGTCCGGGCGGCGTCCATCAGGACCTGCCGGACCAACTCGTCGCCGACATCGAGGCGTGGTGTGATCCCTTCCTGAAGACCGTCGACGACCTCGACGCGCTGCTCAGCGAAAACCGCATCTTCAAGCAGCGCAACGTCGACATCGGCATCGTCAGCCTGGAAGACGCCTGGAAGTGGGGCTTCTCCGGCGTGATGGTGCGCGGCTCCGGCGCCGCCTGGGACCTCCGGAAGTCGCAGCCCTACGAGATCTACGGCGAGCTGGACTTCGATATCCCCATCGGCAAGAACGGCGACTGTTACGACCGCTATCACATCCGCATGGAGGAGATGCGGCAGTCGGCAAGGATCATGCGCCAGTGCATCGACCTTCTAAAGGTCGAGAAGGGCCCGGTGATGACCTTGCAGGGCAAGTACGCGCCGCCGCGCCGGGCCGAGATGAAGCGCTCAATGGAAGCGCTGATCCATCATTTCAAGCTCTACACCGAGGGCTTCCGCGTGCCGGAGGGCGAGATCTACGCCGCCGTCGAGGCGCCGAAGGGCGAGTTCGGCGTCTATCTGGTGTCGGACGGCACCAACAAGCCCTATCGCGTCAAGATCCGCGCCCCCGGCTTCGCCCATCTCCAGGCCATGGATTTCCTCTGTCGCGGCCATCTCCTGGCCGACGTGTCGGCGGTGCTCGGCTCGATCGACATCGTGTTTGGTGAGGTGGATCGCTGATGTCCGTCCGTCGTCTTCATCCGGAGCAGCCGGAAAGCTTCGCCTTCACCGAGGACAACGCCGCCTATGTCCGCAAGGTGATCGCCCGCTATCCCGAGGGCCGTCAGGCCTCTGCGGTGATCCCGGTGCTGATGGTCGCCCAGGATCAGGAGGGCTGGATCAGCCAGCCGTGCATCGAGGCGGTGGCCAAACTTCTCGACATGCCCGACATCCGCGTGCTGGAGGTCGCCACCTTCTACACGCAGTTCCAGCTGTCGCCGGTCGGCCGCAAGGCGCATATCCAGGTCTGCGGCACCACGCCCTGCCGTCTGCGCGGGGCGGGCGATATCATCACCATCTGCAAGAACCGCCTCGCCGCTCATCCCTTCGAGCTGTCCGCCGACGGCGACTTCTCCTGGGAAGAGGTCGAGTGCTCCGGCGCCTGCGTCAACGCGCCGGTGGTGACCGTCGGCAAGGACACCTACGAGGACCTGACGGGCGACACCTTCAACGCGCTGATCGACGGCCTCGCCGCCGGCACGCCGCCGACGCCCGGCCCGCAGAACGGCCGCTTCTTCTCGGCGCCCGAGGGCGGCGACACGGCGCTGACCGACCCGGCGCTCTACGACGGCTCGGTGATCGGCAAGTATCGCGCCTTCGACCGCGAGGAACTGACGCCGGCTCCGGCCGCCGCTCCGGCTCCCGCCGCTGCGCCGGCGCCGGCCGCCGACGCCAAGCCGGCGGCCGAGAAGCCGATCCCCAAGGTGGTCGAGGCGCAGGGGCAGGCCGACGCCGAGAAAGTGCCGGACCAGCACAAGCCGGAGCTGCTCGAAGCGGCGCGCGACGGCAAGCCCGACGACCTCAAGCTGATCTGGGGCGTCGGCTCCAAGCTCGAGGAGCTTCTGCACAAGCTCGGCGTCTACCACTTCGGCCAGATCGCCGGCTGGAACGAAATGAACCTCAGATGGGTCGACCAGCATCTCGGCAGTTTCCGGGGGCGCGCTCTCCGCGACAAGTGGATCGACCAGTGCGCCAAGCTGTCGACCGGCTGGCGGCCGTCCGACAAGCACGGCGACAAGCCCGTCTGAGATTGAACTGAAGACCTGGGAACCTCAGTCATGCTGCAGGACAAGGACCGCATCTTCACCAACATCTACGGTCGCCAAGACTGGGGTCTTCAGGGCGCGCTGAAGCGCGGCCAGTGGGACGGCACCAAGGACATCCTCGCCAAGGGCCGCGATTTCATCATCAAGGAAATCCAGGCTTCCGGCCTGCGTGGCCGTGGCGGCGCCGGCTTCCCCACCGGCCTCAAGTGGTCGTTCATGCCCAAGCAGTCGGACGGCCGGCCG
>LUYO01000245.1:0-3190 GCA_001603295.1 Rhodobacterales bacterium Alpha_02 | reverse complement strand
GTTCGAGATCGCGGCGGGCGGCGAGACGCAGCAGCGGCCCGTGGCGCGGCCCGGCGGCAAGGCCGGCGGCGAGCGCCCGGTCGGCGTCGGCCGCATCGTCCAGGCGGAGCAGCAGGCCGGCGAGCCGCGCCCAGGCGTCGGGGTCGGCCGGGCGCAGCGCCGCGAGGCGCAGGGCGAAGGGCAACGCGCTCAGGGCGGCGGCGGCGCCGTCCACCCCCTCGGCCACCTCGGCGAGCCGGCGCAGCGCGGCGATGTCGGAAAGGCCCGGCGCGGCGAGCGCCGCCGCTTCAGTGGCCAGCGCTTCCGCCACGCCCTGCCAGGCGGGGCCAGCGGCGCGGAACAGGCGGGCGGCGGGATACCAGCGGCTGAGGCGGCCCTCCGATCCCCATATCCAGTGTGGCGCGGCGTCGATGAGCAGCCAGAGCGGCACGCCGAGACTGCCGGCGGCATGCGCCACGGCGCCGTCGGTGGCGATGACGAGATCGAGGCCGGCGAGCGTCGGTGGATCGGCGTCGATCGGCTCGCCGCCAAGCTGCCGGGCCGCCGCGTCGTCGAGCGCCAGCAGGCNNGGCGCGTCGGGCGCCAGCGCCAGGCCGATCGCCCCGCCCGGTGTCCGTGCCACCGGGCGGGGAAGCGGCGGCGGCACGTCGTCGGGCGTGAGGCCCAGCACGGCCGGCACCGAGGCGAGCGGCAGCACGAGATCGTGCGGCAGCGGCGACGCGACATCGGCGAGCGGCAGATTGCCGAAAGCGGCGGCAAAGGCGGCGAGCCGGGGCAGCTGTTCGGCCGGCGCAGCCAGCGTCAGCGACAGCACGCGGGCGGCGAGCGTCGGCAGCAGGCGGCCGAAGGCCAGCGTGTCGCACTCGGTCTCCCCTGCAACGACCAGCAGCCGGGCGGCCGGCAAGCGGGCGCCGTCCCACAGCGGGCGGCCGGAAGCGTCCGGCGTCCCAAGCCGGCATCCCTCGTCGATCGTCGGGTCCTCGTCCAGTTTCAGCTCCAGATGCCGCCCGTCCGTCCAGGCTGCCGTTCCATGGCACGAACGCTCTGATTCGCAGCCGATTATAGTCGTTCTTGCCGGCAGCGACGGCTCCGCCGCCGCCGTCTGTCGCCGCCGTGCCACAGTCCGGCCGCGTTTCAACGTTCCTTAACAGGGGAAAAGCTATGCTGGCCGTCCCGCCGCCTCAGGCTGGGTGGCCGGAGTCTGGAACCCTCGCATGACCGACATCGCCGACAACACCGCCCAGAAGACCTCCAAAGCCTTCCTCCTGCCCGCCATCGACAACGATTTTCTCTTGTCGGATTCGATGCGCGGCGTCCGCTTCCTGCTCGAATATTCCAAGGCCGAGCAGACGCTGAAGGCCTGGGGTATCCGCTCGACGCTGGTGGTTTTCGGCTCGGCCCGCGTCCACGAGAACGGCAATCCGCTGCACAATCGCTGGTACGCGACGGCGCGCGAGTTCGGCCGCATCGCCTCCGAGCGCGGCGGCGCCGTCAACCGCACCGACGGCTTCTTCGACAACGTCATCGCCACCGGCGGCGGCCCCGGCATCATGGAGGCGGCCAACCGCGGCGCCCGCGACGCCGGCGCGCCGACCATCGGTTTCAACATCACGCTGCCGCACGAGCAGGAGCCCAACGGCTACACCACGCCGCAGCTCACCTTCCGCTTCCACTATTTTGCCATGCGCAAGATGCACCTCGCCATGCGCGCCAATGCGCTGGTGGTGTTCCCCGGCGGCTTCGGCACCTTCGACGAGTTGTTCGAGTTGCTGACGCTGACCCAGACCCACAAGGGCACCCGCATCCCGGTGGTGCTGGTCGATTCGGAATACTGGCACAAGGTGATCAACTTCGAGGCGCTGGCCGACTACGGCATGATCAATCCCGAGGACATCAACCTCGTGCGCTTCGCCGAGACGGCCGAGGAGATCTGGGGCTATCTCGAAGCCGAGAACCTCGGCTCGCACCGCAACCGCGACAAGGCCCGCTACGGCGAGGGCGTCCTGACCCGCCCGTCGCCGGTGCCGGAATGACCGGCGGCGCCCTGACGGCGGGATAACCGGGCCGGCCGGCCATTTGCCGCGTGAAAAGCGGCGCGGCCTTTGCTAGCGTCCGCCGTCATGACCGACGCTGAAGCCCTCCCCGACGACCGGACCGCCGACGTGGCGACGCCCGCCATGGCGCAGTATATCGAGATCAAGGCGGCCAACCCCGACTGCCTCCTGTTCTACCGGATGGGCGACTTCTACGAGATGTTCTTCGAGGACGCCGAGGTGGCCTCGCGGGCGCTCGGCATCACGCTGACCAAGCGCGGCCGCTATCGCGGCGTCGATATCCCGCTCTGCGGCGTGCCGGTGCATGCCGCCGACGACTATCTGCAGCGGCTGATCGCTCTCGGCCACCGAGTCGCCGTCTGCGAGCAGATGGAGGACCCGGCCGAGGCCCGGAAACGCGGCTCGAAATCGGTCGTCCGGCGCGACGTCGTCCGTCTGGTCACCCCCGGCACGCTGACCGAGGACAACCTCCTCGACGCCCGCCGTTCCAACTATCTCGCCGCCGTCGCCCGCCAGAAAGGCGTCGACAGCGCCGCCGACGCCTTCGCCGTCGCCTGGGCCGACATGTCGACCGGCGCCTTCCGCCTCGCCGAGACGACGGCCGCCGCCCTGCCGGCCCTGCTCGCCCGCATCGAGCCGCGCGAGTTGCTCGCCGCCGACAGCCTGTTCGACGACGACGAGCTGAGGCGCACCTTCAAGGCGGCCAGCCCGGCCGTGGTGCCGCTGCCGCGCGCCTTCTTCGACGGCGCCACCGCCGAGCACCGGCTGGCCGGCTTCTTCTCGGTCGCCTCGCTCGACGCCTTCGGCACGTTCACGCGCCTCGAACTGACCGCCGCCGCCGCCATCGTCGCCTATGTCGACAAGACGCAGGTCGGCAACCGGCCGCCGCTCGACCCGCCGGCCCGCGAAACCCTCGGCGGCGCGCTGGCCATCGACGCGGCGAGCCGCGCCAATCTCGAACTCTGCCGCACGCTGTCCGGCGAACGGCGCGGCTCGCTGCTCCACGCCATCGATCGCACGGTGTCGGGGGCCGGCGCCCGGCTGCTCGCCGACCGCCTGGCGGCGCCGCTCGCCGACCCCCAGGCGATCCGCGAGCGGCTCGACGCCGTCGACTATTTCCTCGCCGAGACGACGCT
>LUYO01000060.1:0-15074 GCA_001603295.1 Rhodobacterales bacterium Alpha_02 | reverse complement strand
CACCTGGCCGCCGGCCGCCCGCCGCTCGTCGTCGGGGCTGACCAGCGACAGGCGGGAGAAGTGCCTCAGGAACGGCAGCGTCATGTTGTGCAGCACCGAGAATTCGGCAACCAGCGACGAGTTGCCGCGATCCTCGTGGGCCATGAACACGCCGGCGGCGATCGCCTGGCGCGGCGAGGCGGCGCGGAGCGGCTTGCCGTCGATGGTCACCGTGCCGGCGTGCGGCGCGGCGGTGCCGAACAGGCAGTCGGCGAACTCGGTCTTGCCGGCGCCGATCAGGCCGGTCAGCACCACCACCTCGCCCTCGCGGAGGTCGAGGTCGAACGGCACGGATGTCGGCGTCAGCGCGAAGTCGCGGATCTCGACCACGGCGCGGCCGCCGGCCACCATGCGCTCGCGGCTGCCCTCGCCGACGCGGTGGCCGACCATGGCGTGGACGATGCCGTCGAAATCGAGCGGCCTCGGGAATTCGGCGCGGGTGCGGCCGTCGCGCATGACCACGGCGCGGTCGGCGAGGCGACGAATGTCGGACATGCGGTGGCTGATGTAGACAATGGCGACGCCGCGCGCCCTCAGATCCTCGATCAGCGCGAACAGCCGCGCCGCCTCGGCCTCGGACAGCGACGAGGTCGGCTCGTCGAGGATCAGCACCTTCGGGTCGTGCGACAGGGCGCGGGCGATGGCGACCAGCTGGCGCTCGGCCTGGCCGAGTTCGCTCATCGCCTTGCCGAGCGGCAGGTCGAGGCCGAGGATCGACTGGATGTCGCGCGCCCGGGCGGCGATGGCGGCACGGCTCAGCAGCAGCGGCCCGTCGGGCCGGCAGATCTCATCGAGCGCCAGGTTCTCGGCAACGGTGAGCTGCTGCACGACGCCGTCGTTGATGATTTGATGGACGGTGTGGATACCGGCGGCGCAGGCCTCGAGCGGCGAGCGGAAGTCCACCGCCTCGCCGTCGATCTCCACGGTGCCCGAATCGGCGGGATGCACGCCGCAGAGAATCTTGATCAGCGTCGACTTCCCGGCGCCGTTGGCACCCATCAGCGCCAGCACCTCGCCGCGCCGGATGTCGAGGTCGACGTCGATGACCGCATGCGTGCTGCCGAAACGCTTGTTCAGCCCGCGGATGCGGATCACCTCCCTCCCTGGTTCTGTCATGCCGAAAACCGCCTCCACGGATGCTTGGCAGCAGGCCTCCTCCAGACCCGATGGCGGCAACCTAGCCACACGAACATCAATTGTCAATCGATCTTGACAAATGACGAAAACCAGACCAACCTCCGCCCTCGACAGCCTGTGCCGGCCGGCGAGGAGCGACGCGGCCGACAGCAAGGCAAGCGACGAGGGATGGAGAAGACCCCATGACAGACGTTCGGAGCGCCCGCACCGGCGGCGCCGACTACCGGCCGATGACCGAGAGCACGCTGGCGCCCTATCTCGCCGGCTTTGCCGAAGTCGCGGCCATTCTTGGCGCCGCGCCGCAGGACTGGAATGTCAGCGAGGTCGGCGACGGCAATCTCAACCTGGTGTTCATCGTACGCGGGCCGAAGGGCGCGCTGATCGTCAAGCAGGCGCTGCCCTACGTGCGTCTTGTCGGCGACGGATGGCCGCTGCCACTCGACCGCGCCTTCTTCGAGAGCCAGGCGCTGCTCACCGAGGATGCCGCCGCGCCGGGGCTGGTGCCGAAGGTGGTGCTGTTCGACGCCATGCAGGCGCTGGTGGTGATGGAGTTCCTCACCCCGCACATCATCATGCGCAAGGGGCTGATCGACGGCATCGAGTTTCCGCGCTTCGCCGCGACGCTGGCCGAGTTCATGGCGCAGTCGCTGTTCAAGACCTCCGACCTCTATCTGGCCGCGGCCGAGAAGAAGCGGCAGATGGCGGTGTTCTGCGCCAATACCGAACTCTGCCGGATCACCGAGGATCTGGTGTTTACCGATCCCTACCGGGCGGCCAAGCTCAACCACTGGACCTCGCCTCAGCTCGACGACATCGCCCTGGAGTTCCGCGCCGACGGCCCGCTGAAAGCGGCGGCCCAGGCGATGAAGCTGAAATTCCTCTGCCACGCCGAGGCCCTTGTTCACGGCGACCTGCATTCCGGCTCGATCATGGCGACGGCCGACGACGTGCGCGTCATCGATCCGGAGTTCGCCTTCTTCGGGCCGATGGGCTTCGACGTCGGCGCGCTGATCGGCAACCTGATCCTCGCCTATCTCAGCCAGAGCGGCCACGAGGACGAGAAGGGCGGCCGCGACGGCTATCGCGCCTGGATCCTGAAGCAGATCGTCGATGTCTGGACGCTGTTCTCGGCCCGCTTCGTCGAGCTGTGGTCGACCGAGGGCAAGGGCGACGCCTTCACCGCCGAGCTGTTCACCGACGCCGAGAGCCGGGCGGCGCTGGCCGAGGAGCAGGCCCGCTACATGCGCGCCCTGTTCGAGGACACGCTGGGCTTTGCCGGCTGCAAGATGATCCGCCGCATCCTCGGCCTCGCCCATGTCGCCGATTTCGAGAGCATCGCCGACCACGAGGTGCGGGCGCGCGGCGAGCGGCGGGCGCTGCGGCTCGGCCGCGATCTGGTGGTCAACCGAGGGCGCTTTGCCGATATCGGCGCCGTGGCGGCGGCCGTCGTCGCCGCCGATGCCGCTCGTTGACGACAGGACGATCGCATTCCAATAACCCCACATCGACGGACCGTTCGGCGCCTGGGGCGCGCGACGGCGACCGGAGGCTTTGATGAAGATCCACGGCAAGACCATGCGGACGATCTGGGTTGCGGACGACAGCTGGGGGGTGGAGATCATCGACCAGACCCGGCTGCCCTTCGAGGTCAAGACGCGCACCCTGCGCTCCTGGCAGGAGGCGGCGTCGGCCATCCGCGACATGGTGGTGCGCGGCGCGCCGCTGATCGGCGCCACCGGCGCCTACGGCCTGGCGTTGGCCATGCGCGAGGACTCCTCGGACGAAAACCTCGAGCGGGCCTACACGGCGCTGCTCGCCACCCGGCCGACCGCCGTCAACCTGCGCTGGGGTCTCGACGACCTCAAGGGCCGCCTCACCAGCGTCGCTCCGTCCGAGCGCATGGGCCTCGCCTATCGCCGCGCCGCCGAGATCTGCGACGAGGATGTCGAGACTTGCAAGGCGATCGGCCGCCACGGCCTCGCCATCATCCGCGACCTCTGGGAGAAGAAGGGCAAGCCGCCGCGCTTCAACGTGCTCACCCACTGCAATGCCGGCTGGCTGGCCTGCATCGACTGGGGCACGGCGCTGGCGCCGATCTACATGGCCTTCGAGGCCGGCATCCCCGTCCACGTCTGGGTCGACGAGACGCGGCCGCGCAACCAGGGCGCCAGCCTGACCGCCTTCGAACTCGGTCAGCACGGCGTCGACCACACGGTGATCGCCGACAACCTGGGGGGCCATCTGATGCAGCACGGCCTCGTCGACATGGCCATCGTCGGCACCGACCGCACCACGGCGACCGGCGACGTCTGCAACAAGATCGGCACCTACCTCAAGGCGCTGGCCGCCCACGACAACGGCGTGCCGTTCTATGTCGCCCTGCCGTTCACCACCATCGACTGGACGCTCGAGGACGGCGTCCGGGACATTCCGATCGAGGAGCGCGACGCCCGCGAACTCAGCCACATCACCGGCCGCACGGCCGATGGCCGGCTGGAAACGGTGGGCATCCTGCCCGAGGGCAGTCCGGCGCTCAACTACGGCTTCGACGTGACGCCGGCCCGCCTGGTCACCGGCCTCGTCACCGAGCGCGGCGTCGCCGAGGCGAGCCGCGAGGGACTGCTCGGGCTCTATCCCGAGCGGAGGGGCGCATGAGCCTGACCCGGCCTGCCCAGCGCCTAGAGACGGCCGAGAATATTGCGGGCGGTCGGCTCGTCGGTAATCAGCGCGGTGATGTAGCCGCCGCGCAGGGCGCCGAGGATGGCGTCGGTCTTGTCGGGGCCGCCGGCGACGGCGATGCGGGTCGGCACGGCGCGCACATCGTCGAGGGTGATGCCGATCATCCGGTCGTCCATGCCGCCGCGCAGCCAGTTGCCCTCGATGTCGTAGAAGCGGCCGGCGATGACGCCGACCGCCCCTTCGGTGATGTAATACTTGCTCTCGTCGACCGAGATCAGGCCGGAGGCGAACACCAGGCTGTTGGCCTTCACCGTGCAGATGCCGAACAGCAGCTTGTTGCAGGAGCGGATGCGGGCGAACTGCTCCTGAATGGTCGGCTCGCGCATCAGCGCGTCGCGCAGCGTCGCGTTGGAGAGCGCGGCCGGCGCGTGCAGGCTGATCGAGCGGGCGTGCAGGCGGCGGGCGATGAAGGCGACGCATTCCTCGGCCGTGAAGCCGTCGTAGGCGGAGCGCTGACTGCCGATCACCTGCACGACGCAAGCGTCGGGCATGGCCTTCTCCGGCAGGTTCTCGGCCAGCGTCAGCACCGTGCGGCCCCAGGCGACGCCGAGCACGTCGCCGTTGGTCAGGATCTGGTCGAGATACTGGGCGCCGGCCTTGCCGATGCGCTCGCCCGGCGGCCGCATGCCGCCGTCGAAGGGAATGACCATGCATTCGGCGAGGCCGAAGGCCTGCTTCAATTGCTGAGCGAGATCGATGGAATTCAGAAGCTCCGGCCGGACCACCACCTTGACGTAGTGCAGGTCGCGCGCCTGCTGCAGATAGTTGACCACCGTCGCCCGCGACACGCCCATCAGGTCGGCGATCTGGCTCTGCGTCAGCTCGTCGTGATGGTAGAGCCAGGACGCCCACAGAAGCGGATCGGTGAGATATTCGCCCGGCCGCGGCAACGGCGTCCGACTGTCCGCTTCGCCCGCTGCCGGCCGCTCGGCCTTGTCCTTCGTCCTAGAGCGCAGCGCCATGATCTTCCCAGCCCCATCGTCCGAAGCGCGACACCTCGGCTTGACAATTGACAACCTCAGTTAACATAGGCACTCACTCGCGCCAAGAGCCATCGCGCGACCAACCTGTCGACCGGCGCCGCCCGCCCCTCCACCCAAGGACCCCAACAATGCCTGCCAGCCTTGCCGATCTTTCCCATCTGGCGCTCCGGACCGAGATCATCCGGACCTGCCGCGACATGAACGCCTCCGGCGTCAACCAGGGCACGTCGGGGAACGTCAGCGTACGGATCGGCGACGGGCGATTCCTGGTGACGCCGACCGGCATTCCCTACGCCGACATGACCGAGGACCAGATCGTCGAGATGACCTTCGATGGCACCTATTACGGCCCCTGCCGGCCGACCAGCGAATGGCGCTTCCACCGCGACATTCTTGAGCGGCGGACGGACATCGACACGGTGATCCACACCCACTCGATGTTCTCGACGGTGATCTCCTGCCTGCGCCGCGACATTCCGGCCGTCCACTACATGGTGGCCGCCGCCGGCGGCGAGGACATCCGCTGCGCCGAATACGCCACCTTCGGCTCGCAGGCGCTGTCGGATCACGCGCTGAAGGCGCTGGAAGGCCGCCTCGCCTGCCTGCTCGCCAACCACGGCCTGATCGTGCTCGGCGCCGACCTGCGCCGGGCCCTGTCGCTGTTGGTCGAGGTGGAGACCATCGCCGCCCAGTACTGGCGGACGCTCGCCGTCGGCACGCCGGTCATTCTCGACAGCGCCGAGATGCAGAACGTCTTCGCGATGTTCAAGGTCTACGGCCGTCAGGACGTCGGCGATTCCGACCTCACCTGCGGCGGGCTGGTGCCGCCCGCCGCCTGAGGCGAGCGGGGCGGCGTCAGGCCGGCGTCGCGTAGACCTCGATGCCGCCGCCGTTGAGCGACGCGGCCTCGGCCGGCGCCATCAGCACGACCGCCGTCGACAGGGCGTCGGCGAGCGCCGCCTCGGGCGCCACGACGCTGACCGCCGAGAAGGCCGAGACAACGGCGCCCTGCCGCGGATGCAGGATGTGGCCGACGCGGCCGGCCGGATCGAGCACGGTGCCGCGCATGGCCGAGGTGGCGACGGCGCGGTCGGTGAGACGCAGCGTGGCGGCCAGCGCATCGCTGTCGGGACCGGCGGAAAGCCCAACCTTCCAGCCGTCGCCGTCACGGCCGCCGCCGAGGGCGCGGATCTCGCCGACATCGAGCAGCACGTCGGCAAAGCCGCGCGCCTTCAGGAGATCGGCGACGCGGTCGGTGATGTAGCCCTGGGCGACGCCGTTCAGCGTCAGCGCCATGCCGGGACGGGCGAAGCGTACGCCGGCCTCGTCGAAGTCGACGCCGCCGAAGCCGACCAGCGCCAGCCGCTCGGCCAGCACGGCGGCGGGCAGCGCATCGCTGCGGCCGTCGGCGTAATGGGCGGCATAGGCGGTGAACAGCGGCTGCACGGTGGGATCGAACAGGCCGCCGGTGCGGTCATGCACGCTGCGCACCAGTGCCAGAAGCCGCAGGACGTCGGCCTCCGGCGCGTCGAGACGGCCGGCGGCGTTGAGGCGGCTCAGCGCGCTATCCGACCGGTAGAGGCTGAACAGCGCCTCGAGGCGGGCGATCTCCGCCTCGACCTCGGTGAAGGTGGCGGCGGCGAGATCGGCATCGGCGCCGATCAGCTCGATCGAGGCGTGCGCCCCGAGCGCCTGGCCGGACCAGCGGCGGACCGGCGCCGCCGCAAGGCCGGGACCGGCGAGGAAGGCAGCGGCGGCCAGCGCCGCGCTGACGCGGATGAAGCGGCGACGGCCGACCGGCCGGTCGAGAAGGGTTGCCATGGCGGGTCTCACATCTGCATGTCGGAGGGGCTGGCCGTTCCGGGGCCGGCCGGGCCGATATAGCTGTCCGGGATGTCGGCGAGCTTGACGATCGCGCCGCCCTCGCGGGCGACGAAGTCCTCGGCGGCCTTCTGGTCGCCGAAGGGAATGGCCTCGGGCATGCCCATGGCGCCGGCCTGCCGGCTGCCGATGACGAACATGGCGGCGTCGGCGTCGATCCAGTTGTCGCGGCCGGGCTCGGCCCAGCTCTTGGCCTTGGCCATGTCGGATACGTAGACGGCGGTGACGTCGCCGCGCTTCTCGCCGCCGCGCAGGTAGACCACCGCGTCGCTGACCTGCGAGAACCACAGCGGCTGCTCCTGGCCCTTCTCGTGCACCTGCGCCTTGGGGCCGCCGTGGTCGGCCAGATACATCTGGCAATAGTAGCCGAGCGCCTCGTCGGTCATCTCCATGGCGGCCGGCTTCACCGCCGCCTCTTCCTTGCAGGCGGCGAGCGGCAGGGCGACGAAGGCGGCGAGCGCCAGCGCGGGGATGAGGCGATTGATCATGGACGGATCCTCCGGGTGAGGGCCCAGGCGCCGGCGAGACCGGCGAAAAGCCACAGGGCGAGCACGACGAGCGCGCTGGAAACCGGGAACGGCAGGGTGTGGGCGAGACCGTCGAGGCCGGCGATGGGAGCGTTCGATTCGATCAGCGCCAGATTGTAGAGGCGGAAGGCGTCGCCGGGGTTGGCGAGCACCAGCGCCGGAAAGATCGTCTTGGTGAAGGTGCCGCCCTGGTCGACGATGACGGCGCCCAAGAGGGCGAGATCGTAGAGCACCACCAGCACCAGCCAGGCGCCGATGGCCATGGCGGCGGCGGTGCCGGTCTGGCGCGGCAGACCGGACAGCATCATGCCGAGCGCCACGAAGACGGCGCCGAGCAGCACGGCGGTGGCGACCAGCCGCCCCCAGGCGACGAGGCCGGCCGGATTGGCACCGTTGAGGCCGGCGATCACCAGACCGGCGATGCCGTAGCCGACGGCGATGGCCAGCGTCAGCACGGCGAGATGGCCGCAGAATTTGGCCAGCACCAGCTCGCCGCGCTTCACCGGCGTCGCCAGCACCAGCGCCAGCGTGCCGCGCTCGATCTCGCCGGCGATGCTGTCGTAGGAGACGAGCAGCGCCATCAACGGCACCAGATAGACGGTGAGCGTCGACAGGCTGGCCGCCGTCAGCGTCAGCGCATCGACCTTCAGCGCGCCGCTCGGCCCGGAGCCGAGGAAGGCCAGCGCCAGCGCGAACAGCGTGAAGGCCAGCGTCGACAGGAGCACCCAGCGATTGCGGAAGGCCAGGCGGAATTCGGTGGCGGCCACCGCCGCCATGCGGTCGAGACCGTTCATCGCACGGTTCCTTCATCGGTGGCGGCGGAATAGTGGCGGTAGACGTCGTCGAGGTCCGGCAGGGCGATGTCGACGTCGATGACGTCGGCGCCGAGTTCGGCCAGCCGGCCGAGTGCCCCCACCTTGTCCTCGGCGCGGCAGGTGAGGACGACGGAGCGGCCGTTGACGCGCTCGCCGCCGAGGCGGGCCTGCACGGCGTCGGCGCGGCCGGCCGCCGCCTCGACGCGGATGCGGATCGGCAGGCCGGCGCGGCGCGACAGCTCGGCCAGCGAGCCCTCGGCGCGCAAAGCACCCCGCGCCATGATGGCGATGCGGTCGATGCGGTTCTCGATCTCCGACAGCGAATGCGAGGACAACAGGACCGCCGTGCCGGCGCGGGCCGATGCCTCCAGCACCTCGTAGAACTCGCGCCGCGATACCGGATCGAGGCCGGAGGTCGGCTCGTCGAGCAGCAGGAGGCGCGGCGCGCCGATCAGCGCCTGGGCGAGGCCGAGCCGCTGCCGCATGCCCTTGGAATAGGTGCCGACGGCGCGGTGGGCGGCGCCGGCGATGCCGACGGTTTCCAGAAGCGGCAGCGCCGCCTCGGGCGAAACGCCCTTCAGGCGGGCGAAATAGGTCAGCACCTCGGCGCCGGTCAGTGCCTTGGGGAACACCACCTGCTCGGGCAGGTAGCTGACGGCGCGGCGCGCCGCGTCGGAGCCGGGCGTCGAGCCGGCGACCTCGACGCGGCCGCCGGCCGGGGCGAGGAAGCCGAGCACGGTCTTGAACAGCGTCGACTTGCCGGCGCCGTTGTGGCCGAGCAGCGCCACCCGCTCGCCCGGTGCCACAGCGAGACTGACGCCGTCGACCGCCGTCACGGCGCCGAAGCGGATGGTGAGATCCTCGACGGAGAGGATGGCGTCCGACATGTCAGTTCTCCCCGGCCGGCGCGTAGCCGACCGTCAAGGCGGTGGCGAGGGGACGCGGGCCGGTCCCGTCGGGCGACATCAGCGGGTGGCTGTCGATGACGCCGCCGGGCAGCAGGCCGGGGAAGCGCGACTGCGCCCAGCGGATCAGCTGCACGGCCGGCGCACCCAGCAGCAGCCTGGTCATCGGCTGGCTCCAGGTCAAGACATCCACGGTGTCGTTGGGGCGGTAGGGGCTGTCGGCGATGCCGTCGCCGTCGATGTCGAAGGCGACGTGGTCGGACCAGTAATTGCCGACCGGCTTGCCGGACGGCCCGGCCGCCTCTGGCACGCCGCTCCATTCGAGCCAGCGGGTGCCGACGTATTTCACCTGCGTGCGGTTGCCGATGACGGCATTGCCGGTGATGAGGTTCTCGGCCGCGCCGCCGGTCAGGTGGATGCCGATGTCGCAGCCTTCGAGACGGTTGCCCTCGATGCGGTTGCGCACGGCGCCGTAGACGAACAGGCACTTGTCGCCGCCCTCGCGTACCTCGTTGTGGATGAGGCTGGAGTTGGTGACCGAATTGAAGAACAGGCCGTGGGTGGCGTCGCCGTCGGAGAGGTTGTCGGTCGCCGTGATGCGGCGGGAGAACATGAACGCGAAACCGAGCGCGTTGCCGCGCGACACGTTGTGCTCCAGCACGATGTCGTCGGCGTTCATGGAATGGAAGGCGAAGCGCAGCTCCTGCATGCGGTTGTAGCGGTAGGTCGCCTGCTTGGAGGTGGTGACGAAGATGCCGTCGCGGCCGCGGCGGATGTCGTTGTACTCGACGGTGAGGCCGGGGGCGTTCCAGACGTAGATGCCCGAGCCCATCTCGGCGCGGTGCAGGTCGTTGCGGCCGACGATGGTGTTGCCGGTGACGGTGGCGTCGATCGCCCCCTGCACGTCGATGCCGATCAGGTTCCTGATGATGCGGCTGCCTTCGACGCGGCCGCGGCGGGTGCCCNNCGGCCTCGACCGAGACGACGGTGCCCTCGCCCGTGCCGACGATGCGGCTGTCGCGGCCACCGATGATCGTCAGCGGCCTGTCGACGACCACCGGGCCGTCGTAGGCGGTGTCGCCGAGCCGGAGGACATCCCCCGGCGCGGCTGTTTCAATGGCCCTGGCGAGAGCGTCCGGCGCCGGGCCGACGACGATCTCGGCCGCATCGGCCAGCCGGCCGGAGCAGCAGAGAAGGACGGCGGCAAGGAGCCGGACGGCGTTGGTCATGGCGTTATCAGGCCCTTTCCTCAGGCGGCCGACGGCTTCACGAACATGCGGCCGCGCATCTCCATGTGGAGCGCGTGGCAGAACCACTGGCAATAGTACCAGTGCACGCCCGGCCGGTCGGCGGTGAAGGTCACCGAGGCCGTCGCCTGCGGCGCCACTTCCATGGCGATGCCGAACTTGCCGAGGGTGAAGCCGTGGGTGAGATCGTCGACGTCATCGAGGTTGGTGACGTAGATGGTCACCTCGTCGCCCTGGTTGACCTCGAAGCTGTCGAGGCCGAAGGCCGGCGCCACGGCGGTCATGTAGACGCGCACCTTGTTGCCGTCGCGGATCACCGTGCTGTCGGACTCGATGTCGACGCCATCGGCCTTGGCCTGCGCCACGGCGTCGGCGAAGATCGGGTCGTCGCGCTTCCACACCGACAGCGGGTTGACCTTGTCGGCACGCACGATGATGCAGTCATGCGGCTCGGCGAAGGCCGGACCGTCGTGCATCAGCGTCATGTCGTCGTCGCCGATGTAGATCAGCTGGTCGTTCTCCGGCTTGAGCGGACCGACGTTGAGGAAGCGGTCCTTGGAGAACTTGTTGAGCGACACCAGCCACTGGCCGTCGGTCTCCAGCGTCTCGCCCATCGACGAATGGTTGTGGCCGGGCTGGTAGGCGACATCCAGCTTCTTGACGATCGGGTCGACCTTCTCGCCCTTGAAGGCGCGCTTGGCCTTGTCAATGTTCCACTTCACCATCTGGCTGTCGAGGAACAGCGTCGTGTAGGCGTTGCCGCGACCGTCGAAGGCGGTGTGGAGCGGGCCGAGGCCCAGTTCCGGCTCGGCGACGACGCAGGAGCGCGGATCGGCGCCCTTCTCGAAGACGTCGTCCAGCAGATCGACGTCGATCACCGTCACCGTCGGCGACAGCTTGCCGTTGATGCAGAGATGCTGGCGGTCGGGCGCCATGTTGCAGCCGTGCGGGTTGTTGGCGACCGGCACATAGGCGGTGTAGGGCGAACCGTGACGGCCGTCGACCACCGGCACGCCGCCGATCATCTGGGCCTTGCCCGACTTCACCGCTTCCTCGATGCGGGCGATGTTGAAGACCACCACCCAATCCTGCTCGGCGGCAGTCATCTCGGCCAGCGTCACACCCTCTTCGGAGTTGTAGCAGGTCGAGAAGGCGTACTTACCCTTGTAGTCGGCGTCGCAGTTGTCGAGGTTGCCGTCGACGATCACCTGCCAGGCGACCTTCATCTCGTCGCCGTCGACGGCGGTGAAGATGGCGGAATACTTCTTCGGATCGTCGAGAATCTGGCCGTCGTTCGGGATCGGCACGCGATGCTCGCCGTTGGCGAAGACATAGCCGGTGCGCGGCCACTTCTGCGGACGCAGGCCGTGGATGTCGGAGGCGTTGGGGATCTCGATGACCTTGTCGCACTTCATGACGTCGCAACGGATGCGGGCGACGCGGGTGTTCGCCTTGTCGTTCACGAAGATGTAACGGCCGTCATACTTGCCCTCGTTGAAGGACATGTGCGGATGGTGCAGGTCGCCGTTCTGGTAGTTGTCCCAGCCGCGCTTCTTGAGGAACTCCTTGGTGTCGGGCAGGAGATTCTCGGTCAGCACCTTGAGGCTCTCGTTGGTGAGGCCCCAGCCGGTGGCCGAGCAGCGGTTGAACACCGGTACACGCATCAGCTCGCGCATCGACGGCATGCCGATGATGCGCAGCTCGCCGCACTGACCCGACGACCAGAAGCCGTAGTACTGGTCGAGTTCGCCCGGCTTCACCTCGGCGTTGCCGCCCGCCGGCTCGGCCGCGCGGCTGCCGCTGGTGGCCACCAGGCCGCCGACGGCGCTGGCCGCGACGCCGGCGAAAACCGCCGTCTTGGCCGTGCCCCCCAGCAGCGACCGCCGTGACAGGTTATGCGTCTCTTCGCTCATAGTGCTCTCCTCGTTGCTTTTCTACGCTTCCACCGAGCCCGCCATGCCGCCCGAGGGCGACGCGGCCGCGGCTCCGGCGCCAGCCGCCGCCCCCGTACGGACGAGACCGTTCTGACGCTCGAAACGCTCCCGCTTGCGCAGTTTGCCGATCACCACCGGGCAGCGGTCCTCGCTGCGGTAGAGAACCTGGCAATGCAGGCAGGAGACGCATTCGTTGGGATTGATCTCACCGGTCGGGTGGATCGCCTGCACCGGACATTCGTGGGCGCAGGTCTGGCAGGGGTTGCCGCATTCGCGGTAGCGCTTCAGCCAGCGGAACATATGCAGCCGGGCCGGGATGGCGAGGCCGCCGCCCAGCGGGCAGACATAACGGCAGTAGAAGCGCTCAATGAACAGGCCCGGCGTCAGCGCGGCCAGCGCGATCAGTATGTAGGGCCAGGGTCGGTCGAACTTCAGGATGATCGCCGTCTTGAACGGCTCGATCTCCGCGTAATGCTCGGCCATGTCGAGGGAGTAGAAGGACATGCCCAGGAGGCCGAGGAAGATCATGTACTTGATCGGCCAGAGGCGCTCGTGCAGCCCCCAGGGCAGGCGGATCTGCGGCACCTTCAGCCAGCGGGCGATCTGGTTCGACCACTCCTGCAAGGCGCCGAACGGGCAGAGCCAGCCGCAATAGGCGCCGCGCGCCCAGAACAACAGGGCCGCCGCCACCGCGAACCACAGGATGAAGATCAGCGGGTCCATCAGGAAGGTTTCCCAACGGAAGTCGCTGACCAGCGCTGACAGCACGGCCAGGAGATTGACCACGCTGAGCTGGGCGTTGGCGTACCAGCCGACGAACACCAGCGTGAAGGCGAGGTAGGACAGGCGGATGATCTTGAACACCCGCTCGTTGCGCGTCGCGAAGGTCTGGAAGAAGAAGATGCCGGTCAGCGCGGCCAGCGCGGCGGCGAGGATCGCCACCTCGGTGCGCTTGGCCTCCCAGATCCTCAGCCACAGCCGGTCGCGGGCTGGCGCCTCGTCGGCGGCGCTCGCCACGTCGGCGGCAGCACTGGCGGCCGGTGCCACCGCGGCGGGCGCCGGCTTCGGCGCGGCGACAAGATAGGGAGGCGGCAGCGTGTAGTCGACGTCGTAGGTCAGAAACAGCTTCTCGAGGGCGCCGACGGCGCGCGAGACCAGCAGTTGCAGTCGCCAGGGCGCCGCCGGATCGAAGCCGGTCCCCTTGGGGATGACGAACAGGTCGACCTCGTTGAAGGTCGGCGAATCGGCCGGCGCCATGCGCACGACGCGCAGATGCTCCTTGTCGCGGAAGCGGACGGTCGATTCGCCCTGCAGGAGGGTGATGCGGTCGAAGATGCCGCCGCGCACGTAGCCGGAGCCCTTGAACGACCAGTGGCCGGTGCTGGCGACGAAAATCGCCTCGCCGCCGTCGCCGAGTTGCTTGACGAGGTTGGCGTAGGCGGCCTCGCCGAGCAGCGTGCGGCCGATCGACGGCTGGCTGGCCAGACCGACGTAGATGTCGATGTAGGGATCGGTGTCGGCGCCGGCCTCGCGGTGGGCGGCGGCGCGCGGGTCGCCCAGCTTGTCGAAGGCGGCGTTGATCTCGGCCACCGACAGGCTGAAGCGGCGCACCGAGCCGTCGCCGGTCAGCGTCGTCCAGTCGGTCACCGCGTTCTTGGAGCGATCGACCACCTTGGCGTCGGCGACCGGGCCGGCGCCCGCTCCGAATCCCTCGAGACCGAGGGCGCGGGCGGCCTTCAGGCCGGCGCGACGGATCGAATCGTCGATCACCATGATGGTGACGGTGGCACCGGAGACGATGTCGAGGTCGTGGGCCGGCCCGTTCGCCTCGCGCTTCAGGTCGAGGCCGGTGTATTTCTCGATCACCGCCGTGATCTTGGCCTCGGGGATGCCGACCAGCACGATCGGCTCGGAATGCTTGACGAGGCGGACGCCGGTGATCACCGCGTGATCGTCGACGCCGATCAAGATGTTGATGGGCTTGCCGGAATAGCCGGTGGCCGGCACGAAATCGGTGTTGAGGAACACCCAGCCGATGCGGTTTCCCCCCTTGAGCGCCGGCACGGCCGGCAGGTCGGAGCGGATGTCGCCATAGGCGTCGGCGCCCGGCACCAGATCGGAGGGCGCCGCCTTGCCGAGGAAGTCGGCGAGACCCGCCGCCATGGCCGGCGCCGCGAAAATCGCCACGGCAAACGCAAGACAAATCGCCGCCAGCCTGACGAGCCAGGGCGCCGTCCTTTCTGCCCGTCTCATATTGCCCCTCCGCACCAATGCTTTCTAAGGTGAACTATTGCATCATATTTTAAGGAGACAACCCGGCCGTTCGTTGCGCTGGCACAAACTGGCGGCGCGGCTCAGATTGGCTTTTGGTCGACCCGCGGGCTGGTCAGTATGCCGGCGTAGCCGACGGCAAAGGTCAGGAAGGCCGCCGCCCACAGGAGGCCGGCACAGGCGATGACGTGATAGTAGATGCCGCCCGTGTAGGGCGCCGCCATGCGCAGGATCGCGCCGGCCGACACCAGGCCGTAGATCGCCAGCTCCAGCCGGCCGGCGGTGAGCGGCCGGCCGGTATGCCCCCGGCTTACCCGCGTCATCACGCCGAGCACGGTCAGGCCGACGCTGCCGGCGGTCCAGAGATGCAGCGCCGCCATCGGGTCGACCACCGTCGGCCAGAAGATGGCAAGACCCTCGGCCAGGAACCCGGCGGCGATGGTGCCGAGGGCGACGTGCAGCACGAGCAGCAGCGGCTCGCGCCGCGCAGCGAGGCCGCGCCAGCGGGTCAGGCGGGCGGCCGTCAACAGGCCGGCGACGAGCAGCAGCGGCGCCGTGCCGACCCAGGCGGGGCCGATGGTCCAGCTGATGAAGGC
>LUYO01000244.1:0-4974 GCA_001603295.1 Rhodobacterales bacterium Alpha_02 | reverse complement strand
CGGCCGAAGGCGCGGGCGCGATTCTCCGGCGCGCTGACGTCGGCGAGGCAGGCGCCGGCGATGACGTGCGACGAGCCGCAGACGCCGGCGATCAGCCGGCCAACGAACAGCCACAGCACGGTCGGCGCCAGCGCCTGCACGACATAATCGACCGCCAGACCGGCGATGGCGATCAGCAGCAGCGGCCGGCGGCCGAAACGGTCGGACAGCGCGCCGGCCAGCGGCGCGAACACGAACTGCGCCAGGCTGAAAGCGGCGAACAGCCAGCCGCCGATGCGAGCCGCCTCGTCGAGCCCGGTGTGACCCACCTCCTCGATCAGCCGCGGCAGCACCGGGATGATCAACCCGAATCCGACCACGTCGAGGAACACGGCGACCAGCGCGAAAGCGGTGGCCCGGCGCGCCCCGGCGGCCGTGACGAAGGCGGGACGATCGGCGGTCATCGGTGGAAGTCTCCGGAGTGGGAGGGCGCACTGTAAGCCGTGCAGCGTCAAAACCTGTCGGCAGCGACGCCCTCAGGCCCGAACGCAAAAAGGCACCCGAAACGGGTGCCTCCTGCGGAAAGCCGTAGAGGCCGGGCGCCTTGAGGCGCATCCGGCCGGAACCGGATCACTTGATCTTGGATTCCTTGAACTCGACGTGCTTGCGCGCGACCGGATCGTACTTGGTCTTGGTCATCTTCTCGGTCATCGTGCGCGAGTTCTTCTTGGTGACGTAGAAGTACCCGGTGTCGGCGGTCGAGACGAGCCGGATCTTGATGGTCGTTGCCTTGGCCATGGCATCCGATTCCCTATGCTTGTTGACGGTGGACAGCCAAAGCGGCTGGACGCCTCCCGCGGGAAGCGTCTTTCGTTCGGCGGGCACCCTAGTCGAAAGCGCCTGAAAGTCAAGACGACAAGTCAGGGCGACGACGGTTGTTTGCCGGCATTTGGTGCGGGCACCGCGCGGATGCGCCGGGCCGCAAAAACGGCGTAACCCACGAGGATCGCCACCGTAACCACCACCAGCCCCTGCGGCCCCATCACGTCCATGCCGACGCCGGTCAATCCCGGCCCCACCAGCATGCCGGCCGAGTACATGAAGACGAAAGCGGCGTTGGCCGAGGCGAGATCGGCGCCGGACAGGCGAGCGCCGAGATGGGTCAATCCCACCGCGTAGAGGCCGGATACCAGACCTCCCCACAGGCCGATCACCGGCATCAGCAGCCGCCAGTCCGACGACACCGCCGCCGTCACCAGGGCCGACGCGATGCCGCCCAGCGCGACGTAGAGCAGCAGGCGCCGCCGGTCCATGCGGTCGGACAGCATGCCGAGCGGCAACTGCGCTACGATGTTGCCGAGGGCAGCCGCCATCACCAGCAACGCCGCCACCTGCTCGCTGTAGCCGAGCCGCAGGCCATAGACCGGCGAGAAGCTCATCACCGACGATTCGACAGCTCCGACCGTGAAGGCGGCCAGCGTCGCCAGCGGCACCACGGTGAGGAAATGCAGGAAGTTGCCGCCGGTCCCCTCGTGCATCGGCGGATCGGCCTTGAAGCCGGCGATGATCGGCACGATGGACACCGCCATCAGCCCGGTGCCGATGGCGAACGGCAGCCAGCCTTCCGAGCCGACGACGCTGAGAATCGCCGGCCCCGCCGCGAAGCCGATGGACAGGATGGTGGCGTAGACGCCCATCACGAAGCCGCGTTTTGCGGCCGGCGCCAGCGCGTTGATCCAGAATTCCGAGACGATGAACGCCGTGTTGAGGCAAAGCGAGAAGACAAAGCGCAGCACGAACCAGACGGCGATCGAATCGAAGACGTAGAACAACGGAAAGGTCGCCGTGCCCAGCACCACCGCCATCAGCAGCACCCAAGCGGCGCCGAAGCGGCGCGTCAGCACCGGCACGAAGGGCGTGCTCATGAGGGCAGCGACGCCGGCCGCCACCGTCACCAGGCCAATCACCGAGCCGGAATGGCCGCGCTGCTCCAGGATGACGGCGAGCAGCGGCATGCCGAGCGACAGCGACGTGCCAACCGCCGAGATGGCGCCGATGGCGGCGGCAAGGCCGGCGAGGCGGCGCCGGTCGAAACCATCGGAAGCAGGAGGCGTCATGGCCGGTCCTTTCGAAAGCTGGTGGAGCGAGTCTGACGTTCAAATGTCGGAACCGAACCGCTAGCCTTCTGGCGGACGCCAGCCGTAAATCCAGTCCATGCCGGCGACCAGCCGATCGGCGCCGAGCGCCCGCATGCCGAGATTGCGCGCCTTGGCCGCCGCGCCGCCGAGATGATAGATGCGGCCGTTGCGCCGGGCGGCGGCGGCCACCTTGTCGGTGCGCGCCTTGCGCCCCTCGGCGAAATCCGAGAGCCGCTCCTCGACGTCGCCGCCGGTGCCGGAGGCCAGCACGCCCGACAGCACCCGCGCGTCCTCGATGGCCATGGCGGCGCCCTGCGCCACGAAGGGCGGCATGCCGTGCACGGCATCGCCGATCAGCACCGCCCGTCCGCGCGTCCACGGCGTGTCGCGCGGCGCCTCGCAGAGCGCCCATTTCCGCCAGCTTTCCGGCATGGCGACCAGCTTGCGCACCGGCTCCGGCCAGCGCGCGAAGGCGGTCCGGATCTGTTCGGGATCGCCCGGCACGTCCCAGCCGTCGTCGTTCCAGACGTCGTCGATGGCGGCGACGAGATTGATCTCGCGACCGGCGTCGATGGCGTAGTGAACGAGATGGGCATGCCGGCCGAGCCACAGGCCGGTCTCGTTGTGCCGGAAGGACTGGGCGACGAAGCCCTCGGCCTTGAAGGTGGCCCGCCAGGCGGTGCGGCCGGTGTAGACGGCCGGGCGGCCACCCATCACCCTCTCGCGCACCATGGAGCGGACGCCGTCGGCGCCCACCAGCACGCCACCGCGGAATTCGACCGGCTGGCCGGCCTCGCGACCGGCGACCGTCACCCCGGCCTCGTCCTCTTGCAGGCTGTCGATGTCGACGCCGAGATGCAGGCTGACGCGCGGCTCCTGCTGCACGGCAGCGAGCAGCGTTCCCTGAAGATCGGCGCGGTGGATGACGATATAGGGCGCGCCGTAGCGCTCGACCATCGCCTCACCGAGCGGCAGGCGCAGGATGAGATGGCCGCTCGCCCCGTCACGGATGGCGATCGCCTCCGGCCGGATGCCGGTCGCGTCGAGCGCCGAGCCGAGTCCGAGATGAAACAGGATGGCCGAGGCATTGGGCGACAGTTGCAGGCCGGCGCCGACTTCCCTCAGTTCCTGCGCCCGGTCGATCACCGTGACCCGCACGCCGGCGCGCGCCAGGCACAGGGACNNATCCGGCATAGCTCCATCCTTGGCGTGGGAATCAGGCCGCCTGCGGCCGCCACGCGGCGTCCTTGGGTTCCGATTCGGTCGCCTTCAGCGACGGATCGTAGCGATAGACGGTCGAGCAATAGGCGCAGACGACCTCCGTCTCGTCTCCCATTTCCAGGAAGATGTGCGGGTGGTCGAAGGGCGGCCTGGCGCCGATGCACATGAATTCCTTCGCGCCAATCCGGATGGTCGCCACGCCGGCGTCATTGGCGAAATGAGGAATGAAAGCGTCCGCCATGCACGATACCCTTGTTGAAATCCGCGACTTCGGCAAGCATACCGGCAACATAACGGCAAGAACAGTCCCTTTGCGGCAAAAGCCGGGGACTTCGACGGACCACGCCTGACGAGGGAAACGCGACATGCCGAGCTTTTCGACCCGCGACGGCGAGTTCTCCTATCTTGACGAAGGCAGCGGCCCGCCGGTGGTACTCGTCCACGGCTTTGCCTCCAACGCCCGCGTCAACTGGCTTGATACCGGCTGGATCGATCACCTGACGGCCGCCGGCTACCGGGCGGTCGCCCTCGACAATCGCGGCCATGGCGGCTCGGTCAAGCTCCGCGATCCCGAGGACTACCGGCTGGAGAAGATGGCCGGTGACGTCGAGGCGCTGATCGACCATCTCGACCTCGCCCGCGTCAACGCCATCGGCTACTCGATGGGCGCCCGCATCCTCATCGACTTCGCCGTCCGCCGGTCCGACCGGCTGAACGGGCTGGTGCTCGGCGGCATCGGCGGCGCCATGGCCAAGGGCGATATGGACCGCGAGCCGATCGCCGCCGCCCTCCTCGCCGCGTCGATCGACGAGGTGGCCGATCCGGTCGGCCGCGGCTACCGGGAGTTCGCCGACCGGACCCGCTCCGACCGCGAGGCGCTCGCTGCCTGCATCCGCGGCTACGGCCGCCCCGTCGATCCAGCCGAGGCCGGCCGCATCGCCGTGCCGACGCTGGTCGCCGTCGGCAGCAAGGACGCCGTGGCCGGCTCGGCCGCCGAGTTGGCGGCGATGATCCCCGGCGCAGAAGTGCTGGATATCCCGAACCGCGACCACATGCGGGCGACCGGCGACAAGGTGTTCAAGGAAGGGACTACGGCCTTCCTCGGGCGGTGAACGCAGGTTCGGCACTACAACTAAAGATTGCTGTTTCATATATTTATAATCTGAAATTGTCCTCTGCTTGAGAAACAACGTCTATCCTGCTCGCTGTAACACTACCACAGCGAGAGGATCATCATGGCCGACACTTTCTCCGGACATTCCAACGGTCTCAGCAGCCCGGCCGCTCAGGCCGCCGCCGTCACGCCAAGCGACAGCACCGATCTCGCCAACGCAAGCCGGGCGCTCTACGTCGGCACGGCCGGCAACCTGGCGGTTGTCACAGTCGGCGGCTCGACGGTGACGCTGGTCGGCGCCAGCGGCTGGATGCCGGTGCGCGCCGCCCGCGTGCTGGCCACCGGCACCACGGCTTCCGACATCATCGCTGTCTGGTGAGGACGCCATGCTGGGAATAGGACTGCGCCTCACCGAGGCCCCCACTCTTTCCAGAGCCAGCTGGTGGCTCGCCGCCCGTCACCGCCTCGACGGTGTGGCGCCGCTAGCCATCCTGTCGCCGGCCTCCGGCCGCTCGATGCTCG
>LUYO01000059.1:0-10574 GCA_001603295.1 Rhodobacterales bacterium Alpha_02 | reverse complement strand
GAGCCACATCTCATCCACCGGCTGATGCGGGTGGTCGACGACGAGCGCGGCCACACGCTGGCCATCGAGGTGGAGACGGCCAAGATCGCCGTCGCCGAGGACGGCGCCGCCACGGTGCCGCTCGACTGGCTGGAGCGCGGCCTCGCCGCTGCCGTCGACCACGCCGGCCTCGTCCGCCACACCGGCGAACTGTCCCGCCGCATCGGCGAGCGCGTCGGCGCCTGCCTCGCGGCGGCCGGCGTCACCGCCGAGGCCATCGACGCAGTGTTCCTGACAGGTGGCTCCACCCGGCTGCAACACGTGTGCAGCGCCATCCTCGCCGCCGTGCCGGAGGCGCGGGCCGTCGCCGGCAACGTGTTCGGCTCGGTCGGCATGGGCCTCGCCCTCGAAGCTGCCCGCCGCTACGGCTGACGCCGCCTGTGAACGCCGCCGCCGTCCCCGCTTTCTCGCCTGTTGGTTGCGGCAATATCTGCTATCCTGCCGGCCGGGTTGATTGAGAAGGGGACGGGTATGCGCGGGGCGGAGGAATTCACCGTTGGCCGGGTGTTCGGGCTGCTGCCCAAGGCGCTGGGGCAGGAGTCGATCTCGCTGTGGCTCGGCTTCACCGGCTTCGCGCTGCTGCTCAACCTCTTGCAATACGGGCTGCTGCACGGGCCGGACGCCGAAAGCCTCGGCACCGGCCTGATGGCCGGCGCCTTCTCGCTCGCCGTCTTCGTGGCACTGTGCTTCGTCCAGTGCGCCGCCATCTACGCCGCCGCCATGCGCCTCGACGGCATGCCGGTGCCGGCGGCCGATGCGCTGCGGGTCGGCTTCTCGCGGTTCTGGGCCTATCTCGGCCTGTCGATCCTGCTAACCATCATCGTGACACTGGGGCTCCTGCTGGTGATCCTGCCGGGCCTGTTCGCCTGGTCCGCCTTCTCGCTGGCCCTGCCGATCCTGGTGGTCCGGCGGGTCGGCGTCTTCGACAGCATCGGCATCAGCGGCGCGATGACCAAAGGCCATCGGTTGAAGATCCTCGGCTTCTGGTTCGTCTATGCGATTGCCAGCTTCCTGGCCGTCGTCCTGGTGGTCCTCCTGGCCGTGGCCGTGCTCCATCTCACCGGGCTGGACGACCTGACGGGGCGGGAACTGCCGGCCCTCATCCTCAACACCGTCTTTTCCGGTCTGTCCTTCGTCGTCGCCGGCGCCACCTCGGCCATCGTCTTCCGCCTGATCGAGGCCGAGGCGGCGGCAGCCTGATCGCTCAGCCGCTGCGCGCGAAGGCGGCGGCTTCCTTCACCTGCGCCTCGCTCGGATGGACGCCGGTGTAGAGCACGAACTGTTCGAGCGCCTGCAGGATGGCGACGTCGGCGCCGGAGATGCGCTTGCGGCCGGCCTTTTCCGCCGCCTTCATCAGCGGCGTCTCCACCGGCAGCGCCACCACGTCGAACACCGTCTCGGCCGCCTCGATGACGGCGGGCGGGAAGGCGAGGGTATCGGCCTCCGGGCCGCCGGCCATGCCGACCGGCGTGGCGTTGACGACCAGCGGCGCCGAGAGCCCATCGGCCGTTGCCGCCCAGGAGAAGCCGTAGAGTCCGGCCAGCGCCTTGCCGCTGCCCTCGTTGCGGGCGACGACGACGCCGGTGCGGTGGCCGCGATTCCTGAGCGCCGCCGCCACCGCCTTGGCCATGCCGCCGGAGCCGGCCAGCAGGAAGGGCGTCGATGGCGCGATCTCGGCGCGGTCCAGAAGGTCGAGCACGGCGCTGTAGTCGGTGTTGTAGCCTGTCAGCCAGCCGCCCTCGTTGACGATGGTGTTGACGCTGTCGATGGCCGCCGCCGAGCTTTCGATATGGTCGAGCAGCGGGATCACCGCCTCCTTGAACGGCATGGAGATGGCGCAGCCGCGGATGCCGAGTGCCCGGACGCCGCCGATCGCCGCCGGCAGATCCTTGGTGGTGAACGCCTTGTAGACGTAGTCGAGGCCAAGAAGCTCATAGAGCCGATTGTGGAAGCGCGACCCGAACTTGCCGGGGCGGGCGGCGAGCGACATGCAAAGCTGCGTCGTCGGGCCGATTGGGGGCTTGTCGGGCATGGTCCTGTCTCCGGTGCTGGTCGGCGACGATCATAGCGCGCGCCAAGCCAAGGGCGGAAGCCGGCAGACCTCGCCCATTCGTCGTGCCGCCCGTGCCTCAGGCCGCCCGCAGCTTGGCGATGAACTGCGACACCTCGGACTGCAACTGATGCGACTGCTCGCTGAGATTGCCCGACAGCGTCATCAGCCGCGTCGACGCCTCGCCGGTCATGGCGGCGGCGTTGCTGACGCCGTTGATGTTGGCCGTGACGGCGCTGGTGCCGGTCGCCGCGTTCTGGGTGTTGACGGCGATCTCGTCGGTAGCGCCGCGCTGCTGCTCCACCGCGCCGGCGATGGCCGAAGAGGCGGACTGGATGTTGCGTACGGTGGCGACGATGCGGGCGATGGCATCGACGGTGGTGGCCGTTGCTGCCTGGATGGCGGCGATCTGGCCGCCAATCTGCTCGGTGGCACGCGACGTCTGGTCGGCGAGCTGCTTCACCTCGGCCGCGACCACGGCGAAGCCCTTGCCGGCGTTGCCGGCCCTTGCCGCCTCGATGGTGGCGTTGAGCGCCAGGAGATTGGTCTGGGCGGCGATGTTGTTGATGAGGTCGACCACCTCGCCGATCTCATGCGCCGCCTGCGATAGCGCCTGAACATTGCCGGCCGACGCCTCGGCCTCGGCGGCCGCCTCGCGGGCGATGCCGCTCGACTGGCCGACCTGCTGGGCGATCTCCTGGATCGAGGCGGACAACTGCTCGGCGCCAGCCGCCACCACCTGCACGTTGTCAGCGGCCTTCTCGGCGGCGCCGGTCACCGCCAGCGCCTGCCGGGCGGTCTCGTCGGCGGTGGTGGACAGCGTCCGTGCCGTCTGCGCCACCTCGGACGACGAGCGGGTGAAGCCGCCGGCCAGCTCCTCCATGCGCGCCATGAACTCGGCGGCCATGGCCGCCCGCTTCTCGACGGCGGCCGTCTCCGCCTCACGGGCGGCGGCGCGTGCGGCGCGGCGGCCCTCGACGGCGATCTGCTCGAGGCGCAGCTCCTCCAGCCGCTTGGCCAGCGCGCCTACCTCGTCCAGCCGCTCGCGGCCGACGATGTCGATGTCGTAGCGGCCGGACTGGATGATCTCCATCGCCTCGATCAGCCGGGCCATCGGCCGGGCGACGCCGCGCCTGAACTGCCACCAGGCCAGCGCCGTGACGGCGACCAGAAGGGCGAGGATGGCGCCGAGCGTCACCCAGACGGCGCGCCAGGAGGCGGCCGTGTTGCCGCGGGCGGCGGTCTTCATGTCGTCGCTCATGCCGGCGATCAGTTTCTCGGTATCGGCCTGGATGGAATCGATCAGTGGCCGGCACTCGCTGCCGAAGCGGGCCATCGCCTGGTGGTAGGTCTCTTCGGTCGAGGTCTGGGCCAGTTCGGTGATCTCGCCGCACACGCCGTCGACGGCCGTCTTCATGCTGGCGCGCTGCTGCTCCAGCGCCTGGCGATAGGCGGGGGCGGCGGCCACCGCCGCGTCGATGAAGGCGTCGAGGTCGGCGGCGGCGCGGCGCTGCGCCTCCTTGCCGGCGACGCCTTCTTCATCGGTTTCGGCGGCGGTGCGGCGATAGAGAGCGGTGACGACGTCGGAGAAGGCGCGATTGGCGCGGGCGGCTTCGACGGCGCCTTGGGCCGGCCCGTCGACCAGGCGGTTGTAGCTCTTGTCGATGCCGACGATTTCGTAACCGGCAAAGCCGGTGCCGAGCATGGCGCCGAGCGCCATCAGCAGCAGCAGAGATACGACCTTCGTCGTGATCGACAGGTTGGAGTAGGACACGGCTGGCCTCCCAAAATCCGACAGCGCCAATATTCCGGAGCCTCCATATCCTTTCTGGCTAAAGATGTCGTTAACTCAACCATTCAGGGAGGAAGCTCTCAGCTCCCTGAGAAGCATCGCCGGGATCGCCCTTCCAAAAGCAAAGGCCCGGATGTCGCGGGACATCCGGGCCTTCGTCATGTCGGATCGGACGGCGATCAGACCGAGTAGTACATGTCGAACTCGACCGGATGCGGCGTCATCTCGTAGCGCATGTTCTCCTCCATCTTCAGCTCGATCCAGCTGTCGATGAAGTCGTCGTCGAACACGCCACCGGCCTTCAGGAAGTCGCGGTCGGCGTCGAGCGAGGCCAGCGCTTCACGCAGCGAGCCGGCCACCGTCGGGATGGACTTCAGCTCTTCCGGCGGCAGGTCGTAGAGGTTCTTGTCCATGGCGTCGCCCGGATGGATCTTGTTCTTGACGCCATCGAGGCCGGCCATCAGCAGCGCGGCGAAGCAGAGGTAGGGGTTGGCCGCCGGGTCGGGGAAGCGCGTTTCGATGCGCTTGGCCTTCGGGTTGGTGGTGTAGGGGATGCGGCAGGACGCCGAGCGGTTGCGCGCCGAATAGGCGAGCAGCACCGGCGCCTCGTAGCCCGGCACCAGACGCTTGTAGCTGTTGGTCGACGGGTTGGCGAAGGCGTTAATCGCCTTGGCGTGCTTCAGGATGCCGCCGATGTAGTGGAGGCAGATCTCGCTGAGGTCGTTGTAGAGGTTGCCCGCGAACACCGGCTTGCCGTCCTTCCAGATCGACTGGTGGACGTGCATGCCCGAGCCGTTGTCGCCGAACACCGGCTTCGGCATGAAGGTGGCCGACTTGCCGTAGGCGTGTGCCACCTGATGGATGGCGTACTTGTAGATCTGCAGGTGGTCGGCCATGCGGGTCAGCGTCGAGAACTTCATGCCAAGCTCGTGCTGGGCGGACGCCACCTCATGGTGGTGCTTCTCGACCACGACGCCCATCTCGGCCATCGCCGACAGCATCTCCGAGCGCATGTCCTGCAGGCTGTCGATCGGCGGCACCGGGAAATAGCCGCCCTTGGTGCGGACGCGGTGGCCGAGGTTGCCCGACTCGTATTCGGTGTCGCCGTTGGTCGGCAGTTCGACCATGTCCAGCTTGAAGCCGGTGTTGTAGGGCGTCGCCGAGAAACGGACGTCGTCGAACACGAAGAATTCGGCTTCCGGCCCGAAGAACACCGTGTCGCCGATGCCGAGCGAGGCGACATAGGCCTCGGCCTTCTTGGCGATCGAGCGCGGGTCGCGGTTGTAGGACTGGCCCGAGGCCGGGTCGACGATGTCGCAGACGATGACCAGCGTGGTCTGGGCGAAGAACGGATCGATGAACGCCGATTCCGGATCGAGCACCAGCGTCATGTCGGATTCGTTGATCGCCTTCCAGCCGGCGATCGACGAGCCGTCGAAGGCGGTGCCGTTCTCGAGCATGTCCTCGTCGACGAGGCCGATGTCGAAGGTGACGTGCTGCCACTTGCCCTTCGGGTCGGTGAAGCGCAGGTCAACGAACTTCACGTCGTTATCCTTGATCATTTTCAAAACATCAGCACCAGTCGTCATTTGCCCTTCCTTTCGGGTGTTTCTGGTCTTGCCGGGACGCTGGCCGGCCGCCTGTGGCGGGCCGGGGTGCCCCAATTCCTGTGTCGTCGGGCGGCTGTTCGGCGCGCCGCGTCAGATGGCGTCGTTGCCGGACTCGCCGGTTCGGATGCGGATGGCGTCCTCCACGGGGGAGACGAAGATCTTGCCGTCGCCGATGCGGCCGGTCTGGGCGGCGTTGCGGATCGCCTCGACCGCCTTGGCCACCATGTCGTCGGTCATGACGACCTCGATCTTCACCTTCGGCAGGAAGTCGACGACATATTCGGCGCCCCGATAAAGCTCGGTGTGGCCCTTCTGCCGTCCGAAGCCCTTGGCCTCGGTGACGGTGATGCCTTGAAGCCCCACTTCCTGCAGCGCTTCCTTCACCTCGTCCAGCTTGAAGGGCTTAATGATAGCCTCGATTTTCTTCATCGACCCCTTGTCTCCGTTGCTCCTGGCGCCCCTCGCGAGGCGGTTCCTGACCCCGCGCCGACCGAGACGCACACCTTCTAGCATTCGACGTGCCAGTTGGACGGCCCGCCGGTTCCTGGCGAAAAATGAGGCGAAGACGCGCGCGGAAGCAAGGGGAACGATGGCAAATGCCTGTTCTTTCCGCTCAAAAAACAGGCAAATGTCTTTCGATTGGGCAAAAGGCCGGCGCATCGAGCCCGCCGACGGTGCATCGGGCGGTGGATTTGTCGCCTGTCCCGAGGGGGTGTAGAGGTGGAGCGCCGCCCGTCGCGGACGCGGACGGCAAGACGAGGAAGAACCCGATGCGTGGCGAGCTTCTGCTGACTCCAGCCGAGATGGCGCACGCCGACGCGCTGACCATCGCTGGCGGCGTTCCCGGTGCGCGGCTGATGGAGAACGCCGGCTATGCCGTCGCCGACGCCATCTGCGCCCGCTTCTCCCAGGGCAGCCGCGCCGTCGTGCTATGCGGCATGGGCAACAACGGCGGCGACGGCTTCGTCGTTGCCCGCGTCCTGAAGGCGCGCGGCTTCGCGGTGCGCGTGGCGCTCGCCTTGCCGGAGAGTATGACAGCGCGCGACCTCAAGGGTGACGCCGCTGGCGCCGAGCGTGCCTGGCGCGGCGACACCGTGCCGGCGACGCCCGACGTCTTCGACGGCGCGAAGGTGATCGTCGACGCTCTCTACGGCGCCGGCCTCAGCCGCGACGTCTCCGGCCGCGACGCCGAACTGATCGCCGCGGTCAATGCCGCCCGCGCCGGCGGCGCCCGCGTCTACGCCGTCGACCTGCCGAGCGGCATCGACGGCCGCACCGGCGAGGTGCGCGGCACCGCCGTCGTCGCCGACGAGACCGTCACCTTCTTCCGCCGCAAGCCGGGCCACCTGCTGCTGCCGGGCCGGACGCATTGCGGCCGCCTGCGTCTCGCCCAGATCGGCATCGGGCCGGAGGTGCTGGCCGAGATTGCGCCGCGTACCGCCGTCAGCGGCCCGGCGCTCTGGGCCGAATGCTGGCCGGCGCCGGCCGTCGACAGCCACAAGTTCAGCCGTGGCGCGGCGCTGGTCGCCTCGGGACGGCTGCTATCCTGCGGCGCCGCCCGCCTCGCCGCCGAGGCGACCCTGCGCACTGGCGCCGGCATCGTCACCGTGGCAACGCCGCCCGACGCCATCGCCACCATTGCCGCCTGGCGCGCCGCCTTCGTCGTCAAGCCGACGGCGGATGCGGCGGCGCTGGCCGAACTGCTGCGCGAGCCACGTCTGCGCGCCGCGGTGCTGGGGCCGGGTCTCGGCCTCGGCGACGAGGTCTGGCCGGCCATCCGCGCCGCCCTCGAAGCCGACATGGCATTGCTGCTCGACGCCGACGCCATCACCCAGATGTCGCGCCGCCGCGACGAGGCCTTCGCTCTGATCAAGGCGCGCAAGGGGAAGGTGGTGCTGACGCCGCACGAGGGCGAGTTCGGCCGGCTGTTTCCGGATATCGGCGGCTCAAAGCTCGACCGCGCCCGCGCGGCGGCCGAGCGGTCGGGCGCCGTCGTGCTGCTGAAGGGGGCGGATACGGTGATCGCTCATCCCGACGGCCGCGCCGCCATCAACGAGAATGCCACGGCGGTGCTGGCCACCGCCGGCTCCGGCGACGTACTGGCCGGCATCGTCGGCGGCCTCATCGCCGCCGGCCGTCCCGCCTTTGAGGCAACGGCGCTCGCCGCCTGGCTCCATGGCGAGGCCGGCCGCATCGCCGGTCCCGGCTCGATCGCCGACGACATCGTCGCCGCGCTGCGGCCGGCGCTCGCCGCCGGCTGCCCGGAGGTCAAGATGCTGTCCGGAGGCGGGGCAGGGGACGATGTCGTCGCCACGGATTGAGGACGCGACAAAGCGGAGAGTGCGGCCACCGGCGACAGTTTCCCGCAACAACCCCGGACGGCAATCGCCGGAAGGCGTCTTCCTCGGGCGGCCAGATCGGCGCACCCTCTCGTCCGAACCGCGGAATTCCGGGCTTTTCTGGCCGCTCTCCCAAGCCTTTTGAACAGCCTTGTCTATTTAGTCGAAAAAATGCTCGGGCAGGGGTTCCCCTTTCCTCGGCGAGTCGCTATATACCGCCCGTCGCCGCGAAAAACGGCGCTTGACGCGGGGTGGAGCAGCCCGGTAGCTCGTCAGGCTCATAACCTGAAGGCCGCAGGTTCAAATCCTGCCCCCGCAACCATTGTTACATAATGAGCCCCGTTGCCTCGGCAATGGGGCTTTTTGCTGTCTTCTGCCAGCACCATGATCGCCGCAGGTTCCCCGACGAGTTGGACGGTCAGGTCGTTGTTCTCGCCCGGTGTCAGCCGAATCGTACTGTTGAGACCTCGCAGAAGCTCGATAGCTTCGTTCCGGGTGGTAACTTCTCCACGAGAGCCCACAGGCTCATCATCATGTCGGTTATCGGTGGTTCCTCGGTCGGGTTGGGGCTCGCAACTCCGACCATAGCGGCGCTCCGCCGATGACCACCTCCTTCGTCAGCGACATCACCTCACGGGACACAATCATACCTTGGCGCCTCGGCATGATGTGGATGCGCCAGTATCCGGCACTGCGAAGGTCTTTCGGCTATTCCGGATAGCTTGAGGGACGCGCCGGGTGGAGACGGCAACGACTTGCAATCGTAAACCTCCAGGCGGGCAGGATTTGACGCTTGGCTGCATTCGATCCGGCAGGGAGAGAAGCATGGTCAGGCGACGTCCAGGTCCTGAACGAACCGACGCACCCGGTCCTGGAGGGTGAGAGACTGCGCATTGAGATGGTCGGAGAGCCTCAGCAACTGCGTGGAGGCCGATCCGGTCATCTCGGCGGACGTCCCGACGCCGGCGATGTTCTGCGTAACGTCGGCGGTGCCCTGCGAAGCCTTCTGGGTGTTGGCGGCGATTTCCCCGGTGGCGGCGCCTTGCTCCTCGACGGCACCGGCGATCGCCTCGGAGGCGTGCTGGATCGTATCGATGGTTCGGACGATCCTGGTGATGGAATCGACGACAAGGCCGGTCGCCGACTGGACATCGTTGATCTTGCGGCCGATCTCGCCGGTTGCCCTCGACGTTTGGTCGGCCAGCTGCTTGACCTCGGCGGCGACGACGGCGAAGCCCTTGCCGGCCTCGCCAGCGCGGGCGGCCTCGATGGTGGCGTTGAGCGCCAGGAGGTTGGTCTGGTCGGCGATGTTGTTGATCAGCTCGACCACCTCGCCGATATGCTGGGCGGAGGAGGACAGCGACTGGATGTGGCGGCTGCTGGCCGAAGCCTCCTCGGCCGCCTCGCGGGCGATGCGCGAGGAATGGGCGACCTGCTGCGCGATTTCCTGGATGGATGCCGTCAATTCCTCGGCGCCGGCGGCCACCGTCTGCACGTTGGCGGCGGCCTCTCCGGCGGCAGAGGCAACCGATTGTGCCTGACGGGAGGTTTCCTCTGCCGTGGCCGAGAAATTCCTGGCGCTGTCGGCGACCTCGCCGGAGGAGCGGCCGAAGCTCTCGGCCAGCGACTGCATGTCGGCCGCGAATGCCTCGGTGACGGTCAGGCGGCGGCGAATCCCGGCCTCCTCGGCGCTCTTGGCCTCGTCGGCGGCGAGGCGCATCCGCTCGGCCGCGTCGAGGCTCCTCCTGAACTCCTCAAGGCCGACCGCCAGACGGCCGATCTCCTCGGTGCGATCCTTGCCGGCGATGTCGATCTGATAGTGGCCCTCGCGCAGCTCCTGCATCTGGCCGAGCAGTCGGGACAGGGGATTGGTAACGGTCTTCCGCGTCACGATCACCGAGAGGATGACGATCAGGACGCTGGCCAGAACCATCATGGCAAAGGTCATGTAGATGGTCTGATCGGTGGAGTTTTTGATGAGCGTCTTGGCATCGTCAAGTTCCATCACGATCGTGTCGTTGAACTCGGCGCCTTTTTCCTGAACCTCGGCGATGGCCGGCTTGCAGGCGCCGTTCATAAGCTCCATCGCCCGGCCGGCCTCGCCGGCGCTGGCCAGCGTCACGACCTCGCTGCAAACGCCGTCCAGCAGCGCCTTGAACTCGGCCTGGGACGAGGCGATCGCCTCTGTATACGCGGGGTCCGCCTCGGCGGCCATCATGTTGAACTGCTCAAATTCGATCAGCGATGTCTCGCGGGCCCCCGCGGCGGTCTCCCTGAGATCTTCGGTCTCGGCGCCGGCGGTCATGTATAGCGAGGCCGCAATATCGGAAATGCGACGATTGGCCTTTATGATGTTGAGCGCCGCCTGCGACTTGCCGTCGAGCAGCGCCTCGAAGCGTGTCTCGATCTGCTTCATCTGCAACGCCGAATAGACGGCGCCGGCGATGGCCACGACAGCCGCCAAGACGATGAGTGCCGTAACTTTCTTGAGAAGCGAAAGGTTGGCAAGAAGCATGTGGTTCTCCCATAAATTCCGCATATGCTAATTATTCTAGTGTTGATGTGTCGTTAATATTGAGGTGTATCGCGGTCCATCGATGTGTAGATCATGCATTTCAATATGCTGAACTGATGTATAAATTTTCTTCTCGATAAGAAATATAGGGAATTAGTTGGAGTTAAGTGCATTTAAGGAAAAACGGAAGTGGAGATATTTGTTAATTGATATTGAAAATTATTAAATC
>LUYO01000058.1:0-13194 GCA_001603295.1 Rhodobacterales bacterium Alpha_02 | reverse complement strand
CGCCGGTATCCTCGAAGGTGGGGCCGCCGGGAGCCGGTCCGGCCGGCGTCGGCGCCTCCGGCTCGTCGCCGAACTTGACGTCGACGATCTCGGCGCCGGGAAACAGGCGGAAGATGGCGGCGACCACCGGATCGGCCAGCGCGTCGTCCACCGCCTCGCGGCGGCGCGCCTCGCGCGTCTCGTAGAGCGTCGGCCGCCCCTCGTCGCGCGACACAGCGACGATCCAGCGGCGGCCGGTCCAGGCGGAGAGCTTGCGGCCAAGATCGCCGGCGAGGCCCGGATTGGCGCCGTCGACCGGCGAGAACTCGATGCGCCCGTCCTCGAAGCGGACCAGGCGGACGTGCCGCTCCAGCGCGAACTTCAGGCCGATGTCGCGGTTGCTCTCGGCCAGCGCCACCACCGCCTCGAAGCTGTCGAGGCGCGGGCCGGCCGCCGCCTCGGGCTCGGCGCGGCGCAGGGCGGCGCCGACGAAACCGTTGGCCGCGCGGGCACGGGGTCCGTCGCCGCCCGGCGCAGGGCCGCCGGCCGGCGGGGTCAGGCCGGGAAACGTGCCGTCCTTCAGCATCCTGAGCGCTTCGTCGGGCGTCGGCAGGTCGGCGGCATAGGCGAGGCGCACCAGCACCATCTCGGCGGCCGGCAGCGGCCGCGGCGCCGTCTGCACCTCCTGGATGCCCTTCAGCAGCAGTTGCCAGGCGCGGCTGAGCACCCGCACCGACAGTTTTTCGGCGAAGTCGCGGCCGCGCGTCCGCTCTGCCTCGGTGAGTGAGGGATCGGCCGCGCCCTCCGGCAGATGCTTGAGGCGGGTGACCAGATGCACGAAGGCGGCGAGGTCGGTCAGCACCGCCGTCGGGTCGGCGCCGGTGTCGTACTGGTCGGCGAGGATGGCCAGCGCCGCGGCGACGTCGCCCTTCATCGCCGCCTCGAACAGGTCGACGACGCGCACCCGGTCGGCAAGGCCGAGCATCGTCCGGACGGCGGCGGCGGCGACGTGGCCGCCGCCATGGGCGATCGCCTGGTCGAAGATGGTCAGGCTGTCGCGCACCGAGCCCTCGGCGGCGCGGGCGATCAGCGCGATGGCTTCCTCGTCGGCGGTGACCTTCTCGGAGGCGGCGATCTTCGTTAGATGGGCGGCCAGTTCGCCGGTCGACACGCGGCGCAGATCGAAGCGCTGGCAGCGCGACAGCACGGTGATCGGCACCTTGCGGATCTCGGTGGTGGCGAAGACGAACTTGACGTGCTCGGGCGGCTCTTCCAGCGTCTTCAGCAGCGCGTTGAAGGCCTGCGTCGACAGCATGTGCACTTCGTCGATGATGTAGACCTTGTAGCGGGCCGACACCGGCTTGTAGCGGGCCGCCTCGATGATGTCGCGCACGTCGTCGACGCCGGTGTGCGAGGCGGCGTCCATTTCGATGACGTCGACGTGCCGGCCCTCCATGATGGCGCGGCAGTGCGTGCCCTCGCGGTCCATGTGCACGGTGGGGCGGTCGACCTCGCCGGGGATCTCGTAGTTGAGGGCGCGGGCGAGGATGCGGGCGGTGGTGGTCTTGCCGACGCCGCGCACGCCGGTCAGCATCCAGCCTTGGGCGATGCGGCCGGTGTCGAAGGCGTTCTCCAGCGTGCGCACCATGGCGCCGTGGCCGATCAGGTCGGCGAAGCTCTCGGGGCGGTATTTGCGGGCGAGGACCCGATAGGGCGAGGCTGCCGTCTGATCGGCGGGCGTCAGAGTGTCCGGCATGCTCGCAAACCTGGGAAACGGAGGGTGGGAGGTCGACAGATGACCCGAGCCGAAACTCGTTGGGGCTGCTTCCTTCCGGACCTGACCCGGTTGGCGAGTGGTTCGTCCACCGCCAACCTCCCGCGCCACATATCGCGGTGTTGCCGGCAAAATGCAAGGGGTGGTTTTCGCGGGGCGCGACCTTGGAAGGCGGCTTCGGGACCCGCTTTCGCGCGAAGCCATTGCCTTCGCGGCGCAATGATGGAAATTTCGGGACAATGCCGTTCGAGCGGGGATACGCGATGATTCGACCTTCCGGCCTCTGGACGCGGCGCCTCGTCGCCGCCTGCCTCGCCGCCCTGCCGCTCGTCCTCGCCGCGCCGGTCCAAGCCGACGAGCCGGCCTGGCGGACGGCGACGGCGCTCGGCGGCGAGCCGCGCTATCCGCAGGGCTTTCCGCATTTCGACTACGTCAACCCCGAGGCCCCCAAGGACGGCGAAGCGCGCTTCGGCGCCGAGGGCAGCTTCGACAGCACCAACGTCTTCCTCGGCATCAAGGGCACGCCGACCGCCGCCGTGGCCCTCGCCTACGAGACGCTGTTCACCGCCTCGCTCGACGAGCTGGACATCTCAGCCTCCTACCCGCTTGTCGCCGACGCCATGCGCTACCCGGACGATTTCGCCTGGGCGGAATACCGGATCGATCCGGCCGCCCGCTGGCAGGACGGCCAGCCGGTGACCGCCCAAGACGTCGTCTGGTCGTTCGACACGCTGAAGGAGATCTATCCGACCTTCACCAGCTACTACGCCCATGTCGTCAAGGCCGAACCGGCCGGCGAGCGCATCGTGCGCTTCACCTTCGACGCGCCGGGCAACCGCGAGCTGCCGCACATCCTCAGCCAGCTCTACGTGCTGCCCAAGCACTGGTGGCAGGGCACCGACGCCGCCGGCAAGCCGCGCAACATCCGCGAAACGACGCTGGAGCCGCCGCTCGGCTCCGGCCCCTACAAGGTGACCGCCGTCGATCCCGGCAAGCGGGTGGTGCTCAGCCGCGATCCCGACTACTGGGGGGCGAAGCTGCCGGTCAATGTCGGCGCCAACAACTTCGACCGGCTCTCCTACGAGTATTATCTCGATCCGACGGTGATGATGGAGGCCTTCAAGGGCGACAAATACGACTTCCGCGCCGAGCGTTCCGCCAAGATGTGGGCGACCGGCTACAACTTCCCGGCCAAGGCCGACGGCCGCGTCGTCACGCTGACCTTCCCGCGCTCGGCCACCGGCGTCATGCAGGCGCTGGCGCTGAACCTGCGGCTGCCGAAATATCAGGATCCGCGCATCCGGCGGGCGCTCAACTTCGCCTTCGACTACGAGACGCTGAAGCGGACGGTGTTCTTCGACCTTTACGACCGCATCGACAGCTATTTCTTCGGCACCGACCTCGCCTCGAAGGGGATGCCGGGACCCGACGAACTCGCCCTGCTCGAGCCGCTGCGCGACAAGTTGCCGGCATCGGTGTTCACAGCGCCCTATGCCAACCCGGTCGGCGGCACGCCCGAGGCGGTGCGCGACAATCTCCGGCAGGCGGTGAACCTGTTCGCCGAGGCCGGCTGGACCATCCGCGACGGCAAGATGCGCAACGGGAACGGCGAGCCGTTCCGGATCGAATTCCTGACCAACGACCAGCTCAACGAGCGCTACATGTCGCCCTACGCCAAGGCGCTCGCCCGCATCGGCATCGACCTCGACTATCGGCTCGTCGACGACGCGCAATACCAGAACCTCCTGCGCGACTTCCGTTTCGACATGACGACGGCCATCTGGGGGGAATCGCTGTCGCCGGGCAACGAGCAGCGCGAATACTGGGGATCGAGATCGGCCGACACGCCCGGCTCGCGCAACACGGCCGGCATCAAGGACGCGGCCATCGACGCGCTGATCGACAAGGTGGTGTTCGCCGCCGACCGCCAGGCGCTGGTTACCGCGACGCACGCCCTCGACCGGGCGCTGCTGGCCGGCGACTACGTCATTCCGCTGTTCTACTCGCGCAACAACTTCTATGCCTACTGGAACCGCTTCGGCCATCCGGCAGACCTGCCGAAATATTCGGTCGGCTTCCCCGACATCTGGTGGTACGACGCGGCCAAGGCGGCGGCGACCGGCCTCTCCCGCTGATCGCACCGACACGAGGGCTCTCCGCTTCATGGCAGGCTACATTCTCCGCCGCCTCCTCCTGATGATCCCGACGCTGATCGGCATCATGGCCATCAACTTCGCCGTGGTGCAGTTCGCGCCCGGTGGGCCGGTGGAGAAAGTGATCGCCAAGCTGCAAGGCACCGACGTCGGCGCCACCGACCGCTTCACCGGCGCCGGCTCCGATCTCGGCGGCCACAATGCGGCGCCCGACCAGATGGCCGGCGAGGCGGTGACCTCGAAATACCGCGGCGCCCAGGGGCTTGACCCGGAGTTCATCAAGAAGCTGGAAAAGGAATTCGGCTTCGACAAGCCGCCGCTCGAGCGCTTCGGCCTGATGCTGTGGAACTATGCCCGCTTCGACTTCGGCCAGAGCTATTTCCGCTCCATCTCGGTGATCGACCTGATCAAGGAAAAACTGCCGGTTTCGATCTCGCTCGGCCTGTGGATGACGCTGATCTCCTACGGCATCTCCATCCCGCTCGGTATCGCCAAGGCGGTGCGCGACGGCTCGCGCTTCGACGTCTGGACCTCGTTCGTCATCGCCGTCGGCTACGCCGTGCCGAGCTTCCTGTTCGGCATCCTGCTGATCGTGCTGTTCGCCGGCGGCTCCTTCTGGTCGATCTTCCCGTTGCGCGGCCTCACCTCCGACGGCTGGGCGCTGATGAGCTGGCCCGAGCGCATCGCCGACTATCTCTGGCACATGGCGCTGCCGCTCGCCGCCATGGCGACGCACGCCTTCGCCACCACGACGCTCCTGGTCAAGAACTCCTTCCTCGACGAGATCCGCAAGCAATACGTGCTGACCGCCCGCATGAAGGGGCTTTCCGAGCGCCGCGTGCTCTACGGCCACGTGTTCCGCAACGCCATGCTGATCGTCATCGCCGGCTTTCCCGGCGCCTTCATCGCCTCCTTCTTCGCCGGCTCGCTGTTGATCGAGACCATCTTCTCGCTCGACGGCCTCGGCCTCCTGTCCTTCGAGTCGGTGATCAACCGCGACTATGCCGTGGTGTTCGCCACTCTCTACGTCTTCTCGCTGATGGGCCTCGTCATCAACATCGTCTCCGACCTCACCTACATGTGGATCGATCCGCGCATCGACTTCGAAAGCCGGGAGGTCTGACGATGGCCGCATCCTCCGCCCGGCGCCCCTGGCTGTCGCCCGTCAACCGCCGCCGATGGCAGAACTTCAAGGCCAACCGGCGCGGCTGGTGGTCGTTCTGGATCTTCATGGTGCTGTTCGTGGCGACGCTGCTCTCCAACGTCATCGCCAACGACCGGCCGCTGATCGTCTCCTACAAAGGCGAACTGCTATTCCCAGTGCTGGTCGATTACCCGGAGGAGAAATTCGGCGGCTTCCTGGCGATCACCAACTATCGCGACCCCTACAATCGCGACGAGATCGAGAGCAACGGCTGGATGATCTGGCCGCCGGTCCGCTACTCCTTCGACACGCCCAACACCGAGGCGCCGACGCCGGCACCGTCGCCGCCGGCTTTCCTGCTGACGCCCGAGCAGCGCTGCTCGGCCTATCCGCAGGGGTTGGGCGACCGCGACTGCGTCTTCGGCAACATGAACTGGCTCGGCACCGACGACCAGGGCCGCGACGTCATCGCCCGCGCCCTTTACGGCTTCCGCATCTCGGTGCTGTTCGGCCTGACGCTGGCCGTCGTCTCGTCGGTGGTCGGCGTCGCCATCGGCGCCGTGCAGGGCTATTACGGCGGCCTGACCGACCTCCTGATGCAGCGCTTCATCGAGATCTGGAACGCCGTGCCGACGCTCTACCTGCTGATCATCGTGTCGTCGGTGATCGCGCCGTCCTTCCTGGTGCTGCTCCTCATCCTGCTCGCTTTCTCGTGGACGCATCTGGTCGGTGTCGTGCGCGCCGAGTTCCTGCGGGCGCGCAATTTCGAATTCGTGCGGGCGGCGCGGGCGCTCGGCGTCGGCAACCTGACCATCATGCGCCGGCATCTGCTGCCCAACGCCATGGTGGCGACGCTGACCTTCCTGCCGTTCATCCTCAACGGCTCGATCACCACGCTGACCTCGCTCGACTATCTCGGCTTCGGCCTGCCGGCCGGCTATCCGTCGCTGGGCGAGTTGCTGCGGCAGGGCAAGACCAACGTCTTCGCGCCCTGGCTGGGCATCACCGGCTTCATGGTGGTGGCCGTCATGCTGAGCCTGCTGATCTTCATCGGCGAGGCGGTGCGCGACGCCTTCGACCCGCGCAAGACCTTCCAATGAGGCCCGCCATGCCTGACGCCGCCGGCGGCGCCCCGCTCCTCTCCGTCCGCAACCTGTCGGTCGCCTTCCGCCGCGAGGGCGGCGAGACGCTGGCCGTCGATCGCGTCTCCTTCGATCTCGAGAAGGGCCGCACTCTGGCGGTGGTCGGCGAGAGCGGCTCGGGCAAGTCGGTGACGGCGCTGTCGGTGGTCCGCCTGCTGCCCTATCCGGCCGCCCGCCATCCCTCGGGCGAGATCCTGTTCAAGGGCCGCGACCTCCTGAAGGCCGACGAGGCGGACTTGAGAAAAATCCGCGGCGCCGAGATCACCATGGTGTTCCAGGAGCCGATGACCTCGCTCAATCCGCTGCACTCGATCGAGCGGCAGATCGGCGAGATCCTGAAGTTGCACGGCATGAGCGGCGAGGCGGCGGTGCGGCGGCGAGTGATCGAGCTGTTGACCGAGGTCGGCATTCCCGACCCCGAAAGCCGGCTGTCCGCCTATCCGCACCAGCTCTCGGGCGGCCAGCGGCAGCGGGTGATGATCGCCATGGCGCTCGCCAACGCGCCGGACCTCCTCATCGCCGACGAGCCGACCACCGCCCTCGACGTCACCGTGCAGGCGCAGATTCTGACGCTGCTCAAGACGCTGCAAGCCCGCCACGGCATGGCCATCCTGTTCATCACCCACGATCTAGGCATCGTCGAGCGCTTTGCCGACGACGTGGTGGTGATGACGCAGGGCGAGGTGGTGGAGGCCGGACCGACGGCCGAGGTGTTCGCGGCGCCGAAGCACGCCTACACGCGCCACCTGATGGCGGCGGCGCCGAAGGGCGAGCCGCCGGCCGAGAAGTCGGAGGCGCCGGTGGTGGTCGAGGCCGACGATCTCCGCATCTGGTTCCCGATCAAGGCCGGCTTCCTGCGTCGCACCGTCGGCCACGTCAAGGCGGTCGACGGCGTCAGCCTGACACTCAAGGCCGGCGAGACGCTGGGCGTGGTCGGCGAAAGCGGCTCGGGCAAGACGACGCTCGGCCTCGCCCTCCTCCGCCTCATCTCCTCTGAAGGGCCGATCGTCGTGCTCGGCCGCCGCATCGACGGCCTCGACTCCAGGGGGATGCGGCCGCTCCGGCGCGACATCCAGGCGGTGTTCCAGGACCCCTACGGCTCGCTCAGCCCGCGCATGACGGTGGCCGAGATCGTCGGCGAGGGCCTTGCCGTGCACGAGCCCAAGCTGTCCGCCGAGGCGCGCGACGGCCGCGTCGTCGAGGCGCTGGTCGAGGTGGGGCTCGATCCCGAGACGCGCCACCGCTATCCGCACGAGTTCTCCGGCGGCCAGCGCCAGCGCATCGCCATCGCCCGCGCCATGGTGCTGAAGCCGAAGTTCGTCATGCTCGACGAGCCGACCTCGGCGCTCGACATGAGCGTGCAGGCGCAGGTGGTCGACCTGTTGCGCGATCTTCAGGCCCGGCACGGCCTCGCCTACATGTTCATCTCGCACGACCTCAAGGTGGTCAGGGCGCTGGCCAACCATCTGATCGTCATGAAGTCGGGCAAGGTGGTGGAGGCGGGACCGGCCGCCGAGGTGTTCGCGGCGCCGAGGGAGCCCTATACGCGGGCCCTGATGGCCGCCGCCTTCCGCCTCGAGAGCATCAGCGGGGCGACGTGACGTTGGCGGGCGCCTGGAACAGCGTTTCCCTGAAGCCGCCGTCGGCGATGTCGCGGCAGAGCGGCTGCCACTCGCAGAGGGCGCAGGCCGGCGCGAAGGCATCGGCGGCGTAGGCGGCGCGCAGGCGGGCGCGGATATCCTCATCGAGAACGAGACGATCGCCGGCGCCGAGCGGCCGGCCGAGCGCGGCGGCGACCAGGGCCAGCGCCCGGCGGTCGCGTTCCGGCACCGTCGCCTCGTGGCAATGGGGATGCTCTTCTTCGGCGCAGAGCGGCGCGCAGATGTCGTCGGCTCCCTCGACGATCTCGGCCGTGGCGCCGGCGGCCAGCCGGGCGGCGATCGCCGTCATGCCCGCGACGAAGGCCGGCGAATAGCCGAGGCCCTTGTAGGTCAGGAGGCAGAGGAGGTGGTGTCCCCTCAGCCTCACCGTGTCGTCGCCGGCCATGCCGGCGATCAGCCGGCCGCCTTGCGGTCGCGCTCGCGGCGACGCTCGGCCGACGGCTGGTAGGCGATGCGGGCGTGGAAGGCGCAATAGGGAATGCCGACGTCCGACTTGCGGCCGCAGAAGAAGAAGTCCGGCTTGCCGGGGTCGCCGACCGGCCACTTGCAGGTGCTTTCGGTCAGCGACAGGATGGTCACCTTCTCGAAGGCCGGCGGCTCGTTCTCGGCGACGGTGGCCACCGCCAGCGCCTCGTCGGCCTGGGCGTCCGCCTTGAGGGCGGTGGCGCCGATGGTGATCGGCCGGGCCGGGCTCACCGGCCGGCCGACGGTCGGCTGGCCCTGCGCGACCGGACGGCTGGCGGCGGCCTTGACGCGCGGCGGGGCGGCGACCGTCGGCCTCGACGGCTGCACCTGCGGCTTCGACCGGCCGGACAGGCCGAGCCGATGCACCTTGCCGATCACCGCGTTGCGGGTCACCGCGCCGAGTTCGGCCGCGATCTGGCTGGCGCTCAACCCTTCAGACCAGAGCGTCTTGAGACGTTCGACGCGTTCGTCGGTCCAGGACATCTTGTCATCCTCTCTTCACCGCCCGCCCGAGCATTCCGCCGCGGAATCCTTCGAGCCACGCCCGGTCCATCTATCGGTCCGGCAACGCAAAACACATGCGATTGTATCGCTGGAGCGTCCCGCCACGACATCTCGTGGCGACGACTGCTAGGCTACAATGGCCGCTCTGCCGCGCGCAATGACTGCGGAGTCACGGCTTACGGCCGTTCACGACTTTTCAACACATATCGTGGCGGTAGCGCCACGCTTCAACGGGGGGCCGCGCCGGCTGATTCGCCGACACCGGGAAGACGCGTCCGCCCGCCGCCAATTCGGGCGACAAATCCGCAAAAACCTTGACAGTTCCGCCTTTTTCCATGCTATAGAGCCGCTTCGTGAGAGGCCGCGCCGCTGGATACGAACGGGGGCGCGGCCTGCTTTTTTCGTCCCGCTCCCCTCACGATAGCGGGCCGCCCGCGACGATCCCGTCGCCTTACCGATAAGGAAAACCCGTCATGACCGCCCCCGGTTCCACTTCTCCGCTCTATGCGACCTTCGCACGCGCGGACGTGGCCTTCGAGCGAGGCGAGGGGGCATGGCTCATCGACACCCGAGGCAACCGCTGGCTCGATTTCGGCTCCGGCATCGCCGTCAACGCCCTCGGCCACGCCCATCCGCATCTCGTCGCGGCGCTGACGGCGCAGGCCGGCAAGGTCTGGCACGTCTCCAACGCCTTCCGCATTCCCGAGCAGGAGAAGCTGGCCGAGCGGCTGGTCGCCAACAGCTTCGCCGATCGCTGCTTCTTCACCAACTCCGGCGCCGAGGCGCTGGAATGCGCCTTCAAGACGGTGCGCCGCTATCACTGGGCCAAGGGTCATCCCGAACGCTACCGGCTGATCACCATGGAAGGCGCCTTCCACGGCCGGACGCTGGCCACCATCGCCGCCGGCGGCCAGGAGAAGTATCTCGAGGGCTTCGGCCCTAAGGTCGACGGCTTCGATCAGGTGCCGTTCGGCGACATCGCGGCGGTGAAGGCGGCCATCACGGCCGAGACCGCCGGCATCCTGGTCGAGCCGATCCAGGGCGAGGGCGGCGTGCGCGTGCTGCCGCCGGAGAGCCTGCGCGCCCTCAGGCAGATCTGCGACGACAACGGCCTGCTGCTGGTGTTCGACGAGGTTCAGTGCGGCTACGGCCGCACCGGCCGCTTCTTCGCCCACGAGTGGGCCGGCGTGACGCCGGACGTGATGGCGGTGGCCAAGGGCATCGGCGGCGGCTTCCCGCTCGGCGCCTGCCTCGCCACCGAGGAGGCGGCGTCGGCGATGACGGCCGGCGTGCACGGCACCACCTATGGCGGCAATCCGCTGGCCATGGCGGTGGGCAACGCCGTGCTCGACGTGCTGCTGGAAGACGGCTTCCTCGACCGGGTGCGCGCCGCCAGCCTGCGCTTCAAGCAGGCGCTGGCCGGCGTCGTCGACCGCCATCCGGACGTGTTCGAGGAGGTGCGCGGCGAGGGCCTGCTGATCGGCCTCAAGTGCTGCCGGCCGGTGGCCGAGATGAACGCCGCCTTCCGCGACCAGCTTCTTCTGACCATGGCGGCCGGCGACGGCGTGGTGCGCCTGTTGCCGCCGCTGATCGTCGGCGACGAGGAGATCGTCGAGGCGGTGAAGCGCATCGATGCCGCCGCCACCGCCCTTTCCGCCGCGCCGCACGCGGCCGCCGCCAAGTCGGCCTGAGCGAGACCCATGGACATGACCAACAGCCCCAAGCATTTCCTCGACCTCACCCAGCTCACCGGCGACGAACTCCGGGCCATCCTCGCCCGCGCCAGGGACCTCAAGTCCAAGGTCGACGGTTGCCGTCCCGGCGTCGGCCCGCTCAGCGGCAAGGTGCTGGCGATGATCTTCGAGCGGCCTTCCACCCGCACCCGCGTCTCCTTCGACGTCGGCATGCGCCAGCTCGGCGGCGAGACCGTCATGCTGACCGGCGCCGAGATGCAGATCGGCCGCGGCGAGACCATCGCCGACACCGCCCGCGTCATGTCGCGCTATGTCGATGCCATGATGATCCGCATTCTCGACGTCAACGCGCTGCACGAGCTGGCCGAATACGCCACGGTGCCGGTGATCAACGGCCTGACCAAGGGCAGCCACCCGACGCAGGTGATGGCCGACATCATGACCTACGAGGAGCACCGCGGGCCGGTGGAGGGCAAAACCTTCGCCTGGACCGGCGACGGCAACAACGTCCTGAACTCGCTGGTGCACGCCGCCGCGCGCTTTAACTACACCATGCGCATCGCCACGCCGAAGGAGCTGGCGCCGGCCGAGGGACCGATCGAATGGGCGCGCGCCAACGGCGGCCGCATCGAGGTGACCAACGATCCCTTCGAGGCGGTGGACGGCGCCGACGCGGTGTTCACCGACACCTGGGTGTCGATGGGCGATGAGGAGGGCGAGCGCCGCCGCCACAACCTCCTCAGCCCCTATCAGGTCAACGACCGGCTGATGGCCGCCGCCGACAAGGACGCGGTGTTCATGCACTGCCTGCCGGCCCATCGCGGCGACGAGGTGACCTCGTCGGTGATGGACGGGCCGCGCTCGATCGTCTTCGACGAGGCCGAGAACCGCCTGCACGCCCACAAGGGCATTCTTGCCTGGTGCTTCGGAGCGATGGCAGACTGATGAGCAGCATCGACCGCCCTTCCGCGCCGATATCCGGTGACGACAGCGTGCTGCCGTTCGCCGTCGAGGCGCTCGACCTGCGCGGCCGCGTGGTGCGGCTGGGGCCGGCGGTCGATGCCATTCTCGGCCGCCACGACTATCCGCCTTGCGTGTCGCGCCTCCTCGCCGAGGCGGTGGCGCTGACGGCGCTGATCGGCACGTCGATGAAGTTCGACGGCCGCTTCATCCTGCAGACGCAGTCTGACGGGCCGGTGGGCATGTTGGTGGTCGACTTCTCGGCCCCCGATGCCTTGCGCGCCTGCGCCCGCTTCGACGCCGCCGCCGTGGCGGCGGCCGTCGAGGCCGGTCGCGACCGGCCGGAGGATCTGCTCGGTCGCGGCCATCTGGCGATGACGGTCGATCAGGGTGCCGAGATGAGCCGCTACCAGGGCATCGTCGAGCTGGACGGCCGCTCGCTCGAGGAGGCGGCGCACGGCTATTTCCTGCAATCGGAGCAGATTCCGACCCGCGTCCGCCTCGCCGTCGCCGAGGTGCTGACGCGCGATCCCGGTCGCGAGCCGCGCCGCGCCTGGCGGGCCGGCGGCCTGTTCCTGCAATTCCTGCCGGCGTCGGCCGAGCGGGTCGGCCATCGCGACCTGCATCCCGGCGACGCGCCGGGCGACGCGGCGACGCCCGAGGAGGATGACGCCTGGGTGGAGGCGCAGAGCCTTGCCGGCACCGTCGAGGACGTCGAGCTGACCGATCCCGCCGTTTCCGCCGAGACGCTGCTCTACCGGCTGTTCCACGAGCGCGGCGCCCGCGTGTTCGAACCGCAGCCGCTCGCCGAGCGCTGCCGCTGCTCGCGCGACGCCGTGCGGGCGATGATCGCCTCGTTCTCGCCGGCCGAGCGGGTGGACATGGTGGAGAACGGCCGCATCGGCGTCACCTGCGAGTTCTGCTCGACGCGCTACGACTTCGATCCCAAGGAATTCGAGACGCCCGAGGAAGGCTGACGGACGCCGAATCCTCGCCCTATTCGGCCCGAGGTGGTCCGCCTTCGCGGACTATGGCAAAACACGGAATTAAAACAATTATATAGCTGTCATCCTCCGCGAAGGCGGAGGACCTCAGGCAGAACGGCATGCAACGCCGATATCCGGCGTTCTCCAGGCGAAAATCACCCGGCTGGATGGCCCGTCAGGCGCCGGGGCCGCGCAGCGCCAGCGTTTCCGGTCCTTCCGGCGGCCGCTGCCGCTCGACCTCGGCCTTGAGGCGGGCCGCTTCGCGGCGGCTCTGCCGGGCGGCGCGACGGACATGGCCCTGGCCGAACCACGAGCCGACGCCACCGACCAGCACGCCGAGCGCCAGGCTGGCGAAGAAGATCACGTAGAGCGGCACGGTCAGCGAGAAGAAGGGCGCCGCCGGGTTGAACGGGTCGAGTACCAGCGTCACCGGCTGGTTGTTGACCACGGCCAGCGCCACTATCACGATGGCGATCGGGCCGAGGATAACGATCCGGAGAAAGGTCTTCACGGGGCGGGACTCCTCGGGCAGCGGCCATCCGGAGGATCGGCCTTGCCCTCACTCACTGTTGCCGGCCTGTCCGGCCGACCGGAACAACGCGCATCCCCGGGATGCGTTCCGCTGCGCCCTCTTCCTGTCAAGCCACGCGCCCGAACAGGACTCACCCCATTCGGGCCGGTGCTTTCCCTCGCGCATCGGCTTGTCCGAAAAGCGCCTGCGCCTTTCGGCTT
>LUYO01000057.1:0-49191 GCA_001603295.1 Rhodobacterales bacterium Alpha_02 | reverse complement strand
GGCTCGCGCTCCCCAAGCATCCAAGCGAGCCGTATCGCCCGAGGGCCGCTCCCCAACTGGCCCGAGGCGATCCGCCGGCCTCTTCCCAAATCCGGGCCGGCTTTCCCGAGCGGCGCGGTCTCCCTTCCCCAAGTCATCCGGGAGGCCGCGCCCCAACGGGCGCAGACGAAAAAGGGCGGCCCGGCGGCCGCCCTCGATGGGTTTCAGGCGAACGGCCCCGCCGTCACTCGTCGCGGTAGACCTTCTCGCGCCGCTCGTGCCGTTCCTGCGCCTCGATCGACAGCGTGGCGATCGGCCGGGCATCCAGGCGCTTCAGCGAGATCGGCTCGCCGGTCTCCTCGCAATAGCCGTAGGAACCATCCTCGATCCGCTTGACGGCCGCCTCGATCTTGGAGATCAGCTTGCGCTGGCGGTCGCGCGCCCGAAGCTCGATGGAGCGGTCGGTCTCCGACGAAGCGCGGTCGGCGATGTCGGGCAGGTTGGTGTTCTCGTTCTGAAGGTTCTGGAGGGTCTCCTTGCTTTCGCGCAGGATGTCCTCTTTCCACTGGAGCAGTTTGCGCCGGAAGTATTCGCGCTGGCGATCATTCATGAACGGCTCGTCGTCGGACGGCCGGTAGTCATCCGCAAGCTCAATCGACATCGACGGTCCTCACACACCACGAAAGCGGGCGGAATATAGCCATCTGACCCCCGCCCGACAACGGCAAATGCAAGAAAATCACCAAACCTTGTAGGTCCGGCATTTTTCAATACATATCAATCGATTAAGGCATTGATTGGACAAGGCTGCCGCCGCGGGGAATCGCCGGCGCCGCCGCGACGGCGGGCACACCGCCGCGAACGGCGGCGACAGAAGCCCACCTTCGGCGTTATTGGTGATTGCCCGGAACGATCCTCCGCCGCGCCCTCAGCCCCTGAAATAGCCGAGCTTGGCAAGCTCGACCTCGGCCCGGAGCGCGATGTCCTCCATCAGCTCGTCGAGGCGCGGATCGCCGGTCGGCTCGGCCTCTTCGAGCAGGTTCAGCACGCGGGTGATCGCCTCGCCCGACATCTGCCCGGACAAGAGACCGATGCGGATCTCGTCGAGCTTGTCGAGCAGGTCGCGGCCGCGCTTCACCGCCTTGCGCTTCTTGCGCGGCGCGTCGGCGTCCACCGACTGGAGGGCGATCAGCGCGTCGAGCCCGGTCAGCGCGTGGGTGGCGGTGGCGGTGGCGGCCTTGGGCGCGCCGCCCTCGGCTTCGGACGGCAGCGCGAAGCCCGTGCCGTCGGTTCGCTTGGCCGGCGATCCGGTGGAGACCCCCCCGAGGCGGTTCGGACCCTGAATGCGCATCGCTGTTTCCTTGAGGCTGACCCGGCAGTTTCGACCCGCCAAGGTTACCGCGTCCGTGTTCACCCGGCAAGAAATGCCGCCCGCCTGTGGCGGCTTTTCGGCGGCAGAGAAGCTGGCCGCCGGGACCACCCGTCTTTTCAGACACATAGCGCGAGGCGCATCCAAGCCGCGGTTGGCATGCCGATTGCGAACCTAGCCTCGGGAAGCCGTGTCGGGAAACACGGGGATGATGATAATGCGAAACAGGATTCTCGGCGCGCTCGGCGCCCTCTTGATCCTTATCAGCGGCGCGGAAGCGGCGGTCGCCGCCTCGCGCATCAAGGATATCGTCGACGTCGAGGGCGTTCGCGAGAACCAGCTGATCGGCTACGGCCTGGTCGTCGGCCTGCAAGGCACCGGCGACAGCCTCAACAATTCGCCCTTCACCAAGCAGAGCCTGCAGGCCATGCTGGAGCGGCTCGGCGTCAACGTGCGCGATTCCACCATGCGCACCGCCAACACCGCCGCCGTGATGGTCACCGCCAAGCTGCCGGCCTTCGCCGCCCAGGGCACGGCCATCGACGTGTCCGTCAGCGCGCTCGGCGACGCCAAGAACCTCCAGGGCGGCCAGTTGCTGGTGACGCCGCTGATGGGCGCCGACGGCGAGGTCTACGCCATCGCCCAGGGGGCGATCGCCATCGGTGGCTTCGATATCCAGGGCGACGCGGCCAAGATCTCGCGCGGCGTGCCGACGCAGGGCCGCATCAGCAACGGCGCCGTCATCGAGCGCGAGTTGCAGTTCAAGCTCGCCGACCTCGGCTCCGTCCGCCTGTCGCTGCGCAATCCCGATTTCACCACGTCGCGCCGCATCGCGCTGGCCATCAACGACCTCTACGGCGCGCCGGTGGCCGAGCCGACCGATCCGTCGACGGTGCGCCTGTCGATGCCGCCGCGCTACAAGGGCAACATCGTCGACCTGCTGACCGACGTCGAGCAGCTGATCGTCGAGCCCGACCTCCCCGCCAAGGTGGTGGTCGACGAGGCGACCGGCATCATCGTCATGGGCCAGGAGGTGCGGGTGTCGACAGTGGCCGTCGCCCAGGGCAACCTGACGGTGATGATCACCGAGGACCCGCAGGTGTCGCAGCCGGCGCCGCTGTCGGACGGCACCACCACCGTCACGCCGCGCACCCAGATCCAGGTCTCCGACGGCAAGGAGCACCAGCTCGCCGTGGTGCGCTCGGGCGTCACGCTGCAGGAACTGGTCGACGGCCTCAACGCCCTCGGCCTCGGCCCGCGCGACCTCATCTCCATCCTGCAGGCCATCAAGGCGGCCGGCGCGCTGCAAGCCGACGTGAAGGTGATGTGATGGACGCCAGCCTCTCCTCCGTCGCCTCCGCCTTCGCCTCCAAGACCTATGCCGGCATGGACAAGTCCACGGTCGCCGCCAAGGCGCGCGAGGTGGCGGCCGACTTCGAGTCCGTCTACGTCGCCGACGCCTTCAAGGCGATGTTCAAGGACGTGTCGGTCGATCCGCTGAACGGCAAGTCGGACAACTCCAACGAAACCTGGCGCGACATGCTGATCGACCAGTATGCCAAGGATTTCGTCAAGAAGGGCGGCATCGGCATCGCCGACGGCATCGCCGCCCAACTGATCAAGATACAGGAAGGGCACGCCGGATGAGCCTCGCGCTGCACGACACCCGCCCACAGCTCGTCACGAGCCCGGAGATCGCCGGCAAGCTGGTGGAAAAGCTCGGCAACGCCATGGAAGACCTGCTGCTGCTGCTGCGCGAGGAGACGGCGCTGGTCAAGGCCGGCAAGCTGCGGCAGGCCGGCGAGCTTGCCATGGACAAGGAGGAGAAGGCGGCCCTCTATACCCGTCTGATGCTGGCCGCCCGCGACGAGATCGACACGCTGAAAGCCTACGTACCGACCGAGACGGCGGCCCTCCTCAAGCGGCACGAGCTGTTCCGCGCGGAAGTGCAGATCAATCTCGCCGTGCTCGACACCGCCCGCGACGTCGCCGAGGACATCCTGCGCACCGTCGCCACCGAGGTCGGCCGGGCCGAGACGCCGGCCGTCTACGGCCGCGGCGGCCAGCCGCCGGCCCCGCGCGCCATGAGCGCCACCGGCGTCGCTGTCAACCGCAGCTTCTGATCACTCCGCCGGAGCGGGCGCCGCTCCCCGCATCGAGAAGCGGTGGCGAAGCGTCTGCATCGGCTGGGCGACATAGCGGTAGGAGAGCTGCGCCGCCCCGAAGGAAAAGACGAGGCCGCCGGCGAGGTAGGCCAGCTGGCCGAGGCCACCGGTCGGAACCGCGTCGCCCAGGACGGAATTCGACAGGAACAGATACTCGAAGTGCCAGAGATAGGCGCCGTAGGACAGGATGCCGAGGCGCCGGAACAGCGGCGATTCCAGGATGGACATGGTCCAGTCCCAGGCGACCGAGCGGTAGATCGCCGCAAAGATCAGCGTCAGCGCCACGCCCTGTATCGAATAGCGCACCGTCTCGCGGAACACGTCGCCGCGTACAAGCAGCGTCATCAGGAGGAGCAGCCCACCGGCCAGCCCCACGGTGAGCCCCCTCTGCCGCGACAGCTCCCAGGCCCGCTGGCAGAGGAAGGCGAAGCCGGCGCCGTAGGCGATGGAATCGAAGCGCGCCTCCGAGGCGAGGTAGGTGTAGGGGTGCGCGGCATTGAGATCGACGAAGCCGCCCAGCACCAGCGTCAGTCTGTAGACGAGGCAGAACACCAGCACGGCGGCGAAGAAGGCCTTGATCCGCGACGGGCCGACCAGCAGGAAGGCGAAGATCGCCGGGAAGGTGATGTAGTAGTGCTCCTCGACCGACAGCGACCACAACTGCGGCCAGGCAAGCGACGAGGCGATGCCGTGGTTCTCCAGCCAGAACACGAAATAGTTGGTCGTGTAGGTCATCGCCGCCGCGATCTCGCCCAGGCCGAGCGGATGGCCCATCAGCGCCCGGTAGAAACCGGAGACGACGATCAGCGCCACCAGCTCGGGCAACAGGCGCAGGAAGCGCCGGATGTAGAAGTTGCGGATGGAGATCGACCCGAAGCGGTTCCGCTCGGAGAGCAGCAGCGAGGTGATCAGGAAGCCGGAAATGAAGAAGAAAATGGTCACCCCGAGGCCGCCCGGCACCACATGATCGTAGCCGAAGTGGGCGACGAGCACTAGGAGCACGGCGATCGCCCGGAAGCCGTCGAGGCCGGGAATATATTTGACGTCCTGGAAGTTCACCCGCATTGGTCCCGGTCTCCCTCAGGGAACGCCGAACCGGCCGCCGGCGGAAGCGGCCGGCAGCGGCCATCCGCGCTTCTACCATGTCGTCGATGAGCGGCCGGTTAATCCGGACCGAGAAATCCGCCCGTCCGGCCGGTACACGGGACCACAACTACGTGTCGATACGGATTGTCGACTTTCCGCAGCGCCGGCCACCCCGTTTTCGCCCTTTGTTAAGACTCGCGGCCTTATCTGGTCAGCCGGAGGACCTGCGCGGTAACAGCCGCCGGATTTCGACCGAACGAGAAAAAAAGCAGAAAACGCCGGATCGCTAAAACTTTAACTATCCTGTAAACGCCCCCTTCAACCGTGGCTATTATCGTCCTTTCCAGGCGAACCCCCAGGGATTGCCTTGAAAAGGACTATCGTCATGGATATCGGCAGCGTGAGACCGGTGATACCCGGCATGAACGCGCCGGTGCCGAGAGCGCCGGCGGCGGCGGAACAGGCGGCGAGCACCGACCTGCCGGTCGGATCGGCCGTCGCCAGGACCGGCGAGACGACCAGGACCGACAGCGACAGCCGCGGCGGCACCAGCCAGTCGGCGCTGTATTCTCCCAATCTGCGCTCCACCGTCACCGTCGACGAGGACGCCGACATGGTGGTCTATCGCCGGATCGACAAGACGACGGGCAATGTCGTCGACCAGATCCCCGACGAGAACCGCTTGCGCCTCCGGGCGATGATCAACGCCTGGACGAATGCGACGCGCGGATCGACCTACCCGGCGGCGAGCACCATCGCCTGAGCGGCAATCCCGATGCGTTTCTCGTCGCGTCCTGCCGGACCTCCGGCCGGGCGCCACCAGAGCAATTCCAGCAAAAGTGGGAACCGGTTTTGCGTCCAGAATTGCGTCCCAACAATGAGATAGAGCATTTCCGATGAACCGGATTTCACCGAAAATGCTCTAGCGTTGGCCGAAACCGATCCCCGAAACGACGAAAGGCGCCGACGGCGCCTTCCTGCGTTCGGCAGCCGGTCGGGCTGCTTATTCCTCGTCGCCCTGCCCGCGCAGGCCCTGCGCCAGCGAACGGTTGATAGTGATCAGCGCCGACAGCTTCTCCGGCGTCGGGTCTTCCATGATGTCGAGCGTCCGCTGGAGGACGAACACCGTGAGATTGGCGATGTTCTCCTTGATCTCCAGCGGCAGCGGATTGCTTTCCTCGGTGGCCGAGGTGCCGAGGATCGTCCAGAGCTTGCGATTGAGCGTCAGAGCTTCGGAGACGGCCTCCGCGTCGAACGACCAGTTGTCCTTGAAGGACTGCAACTGCGCCGCCGCCTTGAGCAGCAGGTGCGCTTCCAGCTGGCGCGGCCCCAATGTCGTCTGGACCCGCTGGTACGCTGACGCTCCGTAACCGTTCATCGACCCAACACTCCCGGATGCTCGCCGCAGGCGGCGCGATTGCTTCGCCGCCGAAGCCTTGAGGCAATTAAACACCTGTCACGGTTAACAACAAGTTTCACTGAAGACATCGGAAATAAACGCGGTAAACGATATTGAAACATGCCAACCCGGCGAAAGTAGAAACAAACTATCGATCCGAGCAAAAAGAAAAAGGGCGGACCTTGCGATCCGCCCTCCGGTCTTGCCGAACCCCCTGCCCTCTCGTCAGCGCAGGAGCTGGAGCACGTTCTGGTCGGCCTGGTTGGCCATGGACAGCGAGGACGTCGCCAGCGACTGGCGGGTCTGCAGCGCCACCATGTTGGCCGCTTCCTCGTTCATGTCGGCGAGCGTCAGGTTGCTGGCGCCGGACTGCAGGGTGTTCATCATGTTCTTGGTGAAGTTCTGGCGGTTCTCCACCACCGAGAGGTTGGAGCCGAAAGTCGATGCCTGCGAGCGGACCGCGTTGAGAGCCACCTTCACCTTGGTCAGGATGCTATCGATGCTGGTGTCGGCGTCGAGGTCCTGCTCCAGAACCGTCGTCGGCACGCCGAGGTTATTGGCGTCCACCGACTTGCCGTCCTTGGCGATGATGTCGATGGCCGAGGTGCCGGTCTCATTGAAGGTGATCGTCAGCTTGTCGCCGCGCAGGATGTTGATGCCGTTGAACGAGGCGTCGTCGGCGATCTTGTCGAGCTGGTCGCGCAGTTCGTTGAACTGGCCGGCGAGGTCGGCGCGCACCAGGTTGCCGCCGATCGAAGCGGCGGTGGTCGACACCGCGTCGATCAGGCCGGACGAGCTGACGCCGTCGACGTTCAGCGTCTGCGTCGACAGATTCTGGATGCGCAGCTTGCCGTTGTCGTTGGACGCCTTGATCTTCGAGGACAGCGTCGAGCTGCTGTTGATCTCGTTGACCAAGTCGTCGACCGTCTTGGCGAGATGGATGTTCGTGTCCTCGGAACCGCTCACGCCTACAGAAGCCGCGGTCGCGCCGAACAGGTCGACGGCGCCCTGGCCGGTGATCTTGAGCGCGCCGGCGCTGGTGCTGTTGGCCTGGAACTTCAGCGAGTTACCGTCGTTGACCGCCGTGAACTTCGAACCGGCGTTGCCGAGCTGGGTGTTGATGGCCGACACCAGGGCATCGACGTTGTCGGCAAGGCCGGTCGTCCAGGCGGTGGCGCCGGTGGTCTTCAGATTGGCCTGACCGATGGTGACGGCGACGCCATTGACGTTGAAGGTGGTCTTGCCGTCCGATCCCTCGACCGTGCCGGCGGTGATCTGGGCCGCCGTACCGAACACCGTCGCCACGGCATTGGTGCCGGTGGTCGGCGCGCCGACAGTGATCGCGGCGGCATCGGTGGTGTCGGCCGCCTCGAGCTTCAGCGAGCCGCCGCTGACGGTGGCGGTGATCTTGCCCTTGAAGTCGCTGGCGGCGATCTGGGCGTTGACGGCGTCGGCAATGCCCTGCGCCGTACCGGCCGAGCTCGGCAGGCCGGAGAAGGCGATGTCGACGCTCTTGCCGCCGTAGGTGAGCTTGAAGCCGCCGCCGTTGAGAGCGGACTGGTCGCCTGTCGGCAGGGCGATGCCGCCGGTCAGGCTCGCCTTGGTCTCGGTGAGGACGGAAGCCAGGTCGCTGAGATCACCGTTCGTCCCGCCCGTCGAGGTGGTCAGCGACTGGGCCGAGTCGGTCATCAGCTTGACGCCGCCGGCGCCGCTGGTGCCGAAGGCGCCGCCAGTGAAACCGATCGTCGCCGCTGGATTGGTGATCGTGCCGAGCGTGTAGGATGCCGTCTCGAAGGACTTGTCCTGACGCGCCTGCCGCAGCGTCGACTGCATCGACTCCAGTGTCTTGGTGATCGAGGTCAGGCCGTTGTCGGCCGCCTCCAGCGTCTTGACGCCGTTGTTCATCGAGTCGAGCAGCGAGTCGAGTTCACTGGCGCGCGAATTCAGCGACGACGCGGTGAAGAAGTTCGAGGGATTGTCGAGGGCCGTGTTGACCTTGTTGCCGGTCGCCAGTCGGTTCTGCGTCGTCGCCATCATCTTGGCAGTGTTCTGCAGAGACAGAAGGTTCTGGCGCACTGCCTTGGTCAGATTGATCTCGCTCATTTCTGCATCCCACTTCCTTGGGGCTGACGGGTCTCTTTCATCCCGACATACAAACCGAGCCTGACCGACCAACCATCCCTTGCATGGCGGACGCGGCGGTGCTTCTCACGAGGGAGTTAACACCCGACATGGTTAACAAAAAGTTTCCGCCTGGCGTTTTGCAACGAAGCGGAATTAATCTCGATAAACGCTTGTTAACGCTGGGTAACATCGCGCACCGGAACGAGACGGCAAGTTGCGAACGTTTCCGCGGGCGCCGTCGCGGCCATTGCGGCGCAAATCGGCCCACCCCGATGCCAGGTCATGGACAACCGACTGATCCTGAAGATATTTCCGATCATGACCGGGAAAGCCGGCCGAAAGAAAGCGCCTCGTCCGGCGGCCGCGACAGGCGCGGCCTCACCGGGCGGCGAAACGATTTGTTAAGAAATGGAAACGCCCGGCGCAACGAATGCGCGACGCAAAAAAGAAGGGGCGGGCCTTCTGGCCCGCCCCCACGTCTGTCGTCTGATTCGGACCGACTGGCCTCAGCGGAGAAGCTGAAGCACGTTCTGGTCGGCCGAGTTGGCCATGGAGAGCGAGGACGTCGCCAGCGACTGGCGGGTCTGCAGAGCCACCATGTTGGCCGCTTCCTCGTTCAGGTCGGCGAGCGTCAGGTTGCCGGCGCCGGCCTGCAGGGTGCTCATCATCGACGTGGTGAAGTTCTGGCGGTTCTCGACGACCGACAGATTCGAGCCGAAGGCCGAAGACTGCGACCGAACGCTGTTGAGAGCCGTCTTCACCTTGTTCAGGATGCCGTCGATGGTGTCGTCGGAGTCGAGATCCTTCGCCGCCACCGTGGTCGGCACGCCGAGGCTGTTGGAGTCGATCGACTTGCCGTCCTTGGCAAGAATGCCGATCGACGACGTGCCGGTCTCGTTGAAGGTGATCGTCAGCTTGTCGCCGCGCAGCAGGTTGATACCGTTGAACGAGGCGTCGTCGGCCAGCTTGTCGAGCTGGTCGCGCAGTTCGTTGAACTGGTTGGCCAGATCGGAGCGGACGGTGTTGCCACCGATCTTCGCAGCGCCCTTCGACTTGTCGTCGATGAGGCCCGAAGAGCTGACGCCGTCGATGTTCAGGTCTTGCGTCGACAGGTTCTGGATGCGCAGCTTGCCGCTGTCGTTGGACGCCTTGATCTTCGAGGAGAGCGTCGAGCTGTTGTTGATCTCGTTGACGAGATCGTCGACGGTCTTGACGAGGTTGACCGAAGTGTCCTCGGTGCCGGCAATGCCTTCGTCCGCACTGGCGGCGCCGAACAGCGTCGTCGCACCGTCGCCGGTGATCTTCAGAGCGCTGGCGCTGGTGCTGTCGGCCTGGATCTTCAGCGACTGCTTGCCGGCGTCGCCGCTGGCCACAGCCTTGAACTTCGAGCCGGCGTTGCCGAGCTGGGTGTTGATGACCTTGGCGAGAGCCGCGACGTTGGCGTCATTTTTACCGGTGGCCCAGGTCTTGTCGGACAGATCGGACGCGCTGATATTGACAGACGTCCCGTTGACCGCGAAGGACATCTTGCCGTCGGAGCCAGCAACGTTGGCGCCAGCGGTGGTGCCGTCGAGGTCAGCAGCGGCGAAGAAGACGTTGCCGGCATCGGTGACCTTAATGCTCTCGTCCTCGGAGGACGTAGCCTCGAGTTCCAGCGCAGTGCCGGTACCGCCGACCTTGATCTTGCCCTTGAGGTCGGAGGCGTCGATGCCCTTCTGGATCGCAGCCTTCACCTCGGCCGCAGTGGCGTCCGTTGCGTCGGCGAAATCGCCGGCCGCGAGCGAGATGGTCGCTTCCTTGCCACCATACTCAATCTTGAAGGACTTGCCGCTATAGGCCGCGACACCAGCGGTTTCCGTGATGGCGGTGGCGCTGGTCTGCTTCGCCTTCGTCTCCGTGAGCGCAGCAACGATGTCCGTGTCGCTGGTCATGCCGTTCGTCTCGCCGGCGCCCTTGGCCGTCAGCGACTGGGCCGAGTCGGTCTTCAGCTTGACGCCGCCCGCACCGCTGGTGCCGAAGGCGCCGCCGGTGAAGTTGATCTTGGAATCCTTGGTCAGGCTCGAGGTGTCACTCGCCATGGTATAGGACGCGGTCTCGAAGGACTTGTCCTGACGGGCCTGACGCAGCGTCGACTGCATCGATTCCAGCGTCTTGGTGATGGAGGTAAGGCCGTTGTCGGCCGCCTCGATCGTCTTGATGCCGCTCTTCATCGAGTCCATCAGGTTGCCGAGGTCGCTGGCGCGCGAATTCAGCGAGGACGCGGTGAAGAAGTTCGAGGGATTGTCGAGGGCGGAATTGACCTTGTTGCCGGTGGCGAGACGGTTCTGCGTCGTCGCCATCATCTTCGCGGTACCCTGCAGCGTGAGCAGGTTCTGGCGGACGGCCTTGGTCAGGTTGATGTCGGACATTTTTACATCCCATTCCTTGGGTGAACTCATCTTCCCCGTTCTGAGGAAGTGGACCGACCCTAGCGCCGACCTGTTGCCGAGCCGTTAATGGCGTCGTTCAAATGCCGCCTTTGCTCGGAATTTCTCGCGCTTGAGACTTTTGTCGAATGGGCCACCGCCGGCGCCCCCAAGAGTGGTTAACGCCGACATCTTGGAAAACAGGCCGATTTTTCGGCTGGTTGCGGGCTTTTCTTCGATGCGTGAACAGCTATTCTTAACCAATTGGGCGCTATGATTCTCAAAATGCAACGCGCCGTCCCCGGGACGCATCGCTGAGAGGCCTGCCGATGGTCGACATATCCTTGACGAAATCGCTGCGCAGCACCGTCGCGATGCTGAACAAGGTGAGCGATGAATCGGCCGCCGCCAGCCAGCGGCTGACCACCGGCATCAAGGTGCAGACGGCGCTCGACGATCCCAGCGCCTATATCTCGGCCAAGAACCTGTCGCTGCACGCCGCCGCGCTCGACAAGTATCTCGAACGCCTCGACCAGGGCCTCGGCGTCATCAACAGCGCCAACAACGGCCTCACCTCGATCACCGACAGCATCGACACGCTGAAGGGCGTGGTGACGCGCGCCGCCGCCAGCAAGAACGCCTTCGACCGGGCCGACCTCGCCAAGGAATACAACAGCATTCTCGACCACATCGTCGCGACTGCCAAGGACTCCTCCTATGGCGGCAAGAATCTGTTGCTCGGCGCCGGCAACGAACTGAAGCTCTACCTGTCCGCCGACCAGGACGAATCCGTCACCATCGACGCGGTGGACTTCACCGACCTTCTCAACACGCTCGGCCTCAAGAAGCTCGACGAGGGCAAGCTCGCCACCTTCGAGACCAAGCTGACCGACGGCGGATCGCCGCCCAAGCCGCTGAAGACCACCAGCAAGCTGACCGACTCCGGCCAGTACGCGGTCGGCGACACCATCTACGTCAAGGATTCGGCCTCGCCGCCGAATATCGTCAACACGCTGACCGTCACCGCCGACACCACGGCCGGCGATCTGGTCACCGCCTTCTCCCTGCCCGACAAGGGCCTGCGCGCCTCGCTCGACACCGACGGCGTGCTGACGGTGGAGGCGGCCGACGGCTTTACCATCGATAAGACCGATGCCGGCGGCACCACCACCGCCATCGCCGATTTGACCTCGGCCACCGCCTCGTCCTGGGTGAAGCGCGCCGACGCCGAGGCCGCCAAGCAGACGGTGACCGACGCCCGCCATGCCACACAGAAGCACGCCACCAACATCGGCATCGGCCTGACGCTCCTAAAAAGCCGTGCCGACTTCGTCGGCAGCTTCTCCGAGGTGCTGAACTCGACGGCGGAATCGTTACGCGCTTCGAACAAGGACGAGGACGCGGCCACCATGCTGGCGCTCAGCACGCAGCAGCAGTTGGCCATCAGTTCGTTCTCCATCACCCAGACCGCCGATAACGGCATCCTCCGCCTCCTCAGCGGCGGCAGCAGCTGACCTTTCGACAGGACCGCACCCCGATGACCCTCAAGGTTGAACTGAAGCCCGGCGAGCGCATCATCATCGGCGAATCGCTGATCACCAACGACGACCAGCGCACGCGTCTCTACATCGAGGGCAACGCCCCGATCCTGCGCGAGAAGGACATCCTGACCGTCGAGTCCGCCGACACGCCGGCCAAGAGGATCTACCTCGCGGTGCAGCTGATGTATCTGTCGCGGGAGATCGCCAAGTTCCAGGACGATTATTTCACGCTCGTCCAGGACATCATCCAAGCGGCGCCGAGCACCATCCCCTTCGTGACGCGGATCAGCAACCACATCATTGCCGACCAGCTTTACAAGGCGCTGAAGGAAGCCCGCGCCCTGATCGAGCACGAGAAGCTGATCTTCGCCGCCCTGAAGCCGGCCCCGGCCGACGCCGAGAAGCCTTGAAACAGGGACTACGAAGCAGGTAGCCGCTCGGCACGAGATGGTCCGGCGGCGCGGATCATGGCGAGATTTCCATCTTTGGAACGGCCGCGCAGCCTGCCCCATCCCTGCGGGAAGGAGAATCGCCGGCCGGGAGAGGCGCCGGGCGCCCTCCCCTTGCCGTGCCGCCGGACAGGCCCGCCCGTCACTTCATATAGTTGAGCAGGCTGAGGTTGTTGAGGATCATCGACGTCGTGTAGCTCGCTTCCATGCGGGTCTGCAGCGTCAGGATCTGGGCCGTCAGGTCTTCCTTGTTGATGCCTTCGACACCGTCGAGCATCACTTGCAGCGTCGTCTTGGAGCTGGTCTGCCGGTCGGTGGCGCTTTTGGCGACGTTACCGGAGACGGCGATCTCGGTGTGGATGTCGGTCGGCTTCTGGCTGCCGTCGGCAAAGGCGAGAACGCCGTCGACCCGCGAGGCCAGCGCCGAGTAGCGCGCCTTCTCGACGTCGAGATTCTTCTGCCGCTCGGCGTCGGTGGTGGCATTGGTGTCGGCCGAAGTGCCGGCCTTGGGATCGAACTCGGCGACCGTCATCACGGCGAGCGAACGCACCAGATTGGCGTAGGCGGTTTCATTGGCCCGGACGCCGTAGCCGACGGTGATGTTGCTGTCGACGCGCGCCGTCACGTCGTTGCGCGGCGAGGTCGAGACGTCGTTCGGATCGATGGCGGCGTTGTAGCCTTTGTACCATTGCACGGTGTCGGTATCGGTGCCGTCGCGGAGACCTGTAGCCGTGGCGAGGTCCGCCGCCGACGCCGCATCGACGCGTTGCGGCATCTTGCCGCTCGTCGTGTCGAAGAAGGTATCCGAAGCCCGCATCATCGAAGCCGCCTGGAAGCTGGTCTTCGTCTCGGTGGTCAGGCTGTCGTTGAGGCGGGCCTGGAACTTGGCGGCGGTGGCCGCCACGTCGACGGTGGGCGGCGTGGTGCTGGTGTCCTGCACCATGGTGAACTGGCCGTCGCCCGGCGGATCGGTCAGCGTGGCGGTCAACTTGACGGTCGACTTGGTGCCGTCGGGGTTCTCCAGCTCCAGCGACACGCTGTCGCCCGCCTGAAGCCCGGAACCGAACTGGACGTTGTAGGCGGTAGTGACGGTCTTGCCGGCGCTGTCGGTACCGCTGGTCGGCGTCACGGTGATGTGCGTGGTGTCGGTCGTCGAGGCCGAGGCGCCCGACAGCTTGTAGCCGAATTCGGCGGACACCGACGGCGGCGTCGTGGTGGCGCCCTGCCGGGTGATGGTGACCGTGTCGTTGGCGACGGCGCCGGTGGCGGTGCCGAGATCGAGGCGGCCGAGCTTGCCCGTGCCGAGATCGGCCGTGTAGCGCTCGGCGACCACCTGCTTCAGGCCGGCCTTGGTGCCGGAGCCGTTGAGCATCTCGTCCATGCTGACCACCGGCTTGGTGTCGGTGGACTTGCCGGACATCAGATAGCGGCCGTCGGCTTCCGAATTGAGCAGGCCGATCACCTCGTTGAGGGCGATCTTGGCGCTCTTCTGGCCGGTGGTGGTCCCGGTGGAATCGATGTTGTAGGTGTTCGGATCGATCGAGGCGGCGGCGTCGCTCGGAATGTCCTCCAGCCGGCTCATCGACTTGTCGAGCAGCGACACGCGCATGCTGAGCACGTCGGAGTTCTGCAGGTAGCTGTTGAGTTCGGAGAGCTTCGACCGGAAGGTGATCGACTGCGTCCGCTCGGCGCCGAGCGCGCCATATGTCGCCGCCTTCTGTCCCGTCGACAGCTGGCGCTGCATGTCCTCGAGCTGCTGCCGCATGGTCGACAGGAGCGACATGTTCGGATTGACAAGCACGCTGTTGATCGGCATGGCATCCTACCCACGGCTGCGCGGCGCCTCGACGCCGCCGGCGTTTATTTGAACGTGTTCATCAGCACGTCTATCAACTCCTGCGCCACGGAGAGCACCCTGGCGTTGGCCGAATAGGACGTTTGCAGCTGGATGAGCGACATCAGCTCGGTATCGAGGTCGACGGCGCGGCTGTTGTCGTAGCGTTCCTTGAGGTTGGAGGTGACGACCGACTGGCCGTCGGCGACATTCTGGGCGTCCTCGACCTGGGCGCCCTGGGTGTTGATCACCTGCGACAGGAGGCCTTCGAAGCTGCCGGTGAACGGCGTTGAGGCGGAGCCGATGCCGATGGTGGCGGAATAGGCATAGGTGCGGCCGTCAAGCGCGTCGAGAATGGCCTGCGGCCGCGTGCCGTCGCCCGACAGCGTCGAGCTGTCGTATTTCACCGTCAGCGACGGATCGGCCACCACCTTGGGATTGACCGAGATGCGGGCGGCGAGGCCGTTGATATTGTCCGCGCCGTTGGTGAGGCCGGTGTAGGCCTGACCGGTGGAGCTGTCGACGAACAGCGGGAATTCCTGGTGGCCGTCCTGCACGCCCGAAACGCTGATCTCGCCGTTGACCGTTCGGAGCGCGGCGTGCGGCGCCGTCGCCGTGTCGGTCGAGGCCGACAGCGTCAGCGTACCCGACGTCGACACCGAGCCAGTGAAATCGGAGCCGCCGGTGGCAGTGTTGAGCGCGGTGGCGATCTGGGCGCCGATATCGCCGGTGATGTCGATGCCGACCACCGTGTCGCTCGGATCGGCCGTGAAGCTGTCGCCGGGGGCGGCGGAGGCACCGGAATTGTAGCCGACGAAGGTGATCGCCTTCTTGTCTCCGGCGGCCGTCGTATACTCGACCTTGAGCGTGTTGCCCTCGGTGAAGCCGGAGACGTCGAGCGTATAGCCGGCGGTGGAGGGCCCAGTAACGGCGGTGCCGGATGCCTGACGCGTCGAGGTCGCCTTCGACAGCGTGGCGGCGATGATGTCGAGTTGCGCCTGCGCCTGGACCAGCGTCTCGTCGCGCAGTTCCTTGTAGGCGGCGATCTTGCCCGAGCGCAGCGAGCCGCTCTTGAACAGGTCGAAGCCGGTGCCGGGGCCGGAACTGATGCGGACGGTGCCGAGCGAGCGCTGGCTGTCGTCGGCGGAATAGACGCGCGAGGCGTCGACCACGCCCTGCTGATCGAAGCTCAGCGTCACCGGCACGTTGTCGTAGAGCTGAGTGCCGTCGGTGAGCGAGATGGCAATGCCGCCGCCGAGCTGGTCGGTGACGCGGATGTCCATGTATTCGGACAGTTCATCGACGGCGGCGTCGCGCTTGTCCTGCAGGGCGGCGGTGCTGTTGGTGCCGCCGGCGCCGGTGGCGACGATCTGCTTGTCGAGATCGGAAATGGTCGACAGCAGCGAGTTCACGCGGCTGACGGCGTTGGCGATGTTGGATTCCGCTTCCTGCCGCAGCGACTGCACGTTGCCCGACAGCTGGTTGAGACGGGTCACCAGGGTCTGGGCGGTGGAGACGGCGCTGCCCTGCGTCGCCGAGTCGCCCGGCGTGGTCGCCAGCTTCTGCAACGCGCTGGTGAAGCTGCCGTAGACCGAAGTCAGCGAACTGGTGCTGTTCGGAGCGCCCCAATAGCTGTCGAGGGCCGATAGCGCCGTGAGACGCGTGTCGGCATAGGCGGAGTTGGCCGAAGCGGTGCGCCACTGGGTCTGCACGAGAAGGTTGATCTCGCGTTTGACCTGGTTGGCCGCGACGCCATAGACCGTCGATCCGGCGACCAGCGCCGACGATGTCATCGACTGGCGGCTGTAGCCGGTGCTCTTGGCGTTGGCGATGTTGGCCGACGTCACGCCCAACTGCTGCTGGGTCGTCTTGATGCCGGTCAGGGCCGTCGAGAGAGCGCTGGAAACAGGCATGGCCGCCTCGGGGGAAACGCGAAACGCGGGCGCGGAAGCCGGCCGTCACGCCGCGAGGCGCGACGGCCGGAGAAGGATCAGCGGATGATCTGGAGGATGTCCGACATCATCTGGTTGGCGGTGGTGATCACCTTGGAGTTGGCCGAGAACGCCTGCTGCGTGACGATCAGCTTGGTGAACTCCTCGGAGATGTCGACGTTGGACGCCTCGAGCGCCGAGCTGGACAGCGCACCGTTGATGTCGATCGGGCCGCCGCTCTGGATGGTCTCGGTATAGGCGCCGCCATCCTCGGCCTTGAGGTAGCTGGCGCCGTTGAAGGCGACCACCGGGATCGACCACATCTTGACGGTCTGTCCGTTGGAGTAGTTGAAGCTGATGATGCCGCTGTTGCTGTCGATCGACACGCCTTCAAAGGCACCGGTGGCGTAGCCGTCCTGCGTCAGCTGGTTGGTTGTCGCCTGGCCGTTCTTGTCGGCGAACTCTGTGGCGACGAGGTTCATGGTGACGCCGGAGAAGGTCTTGCCCTCGACGGTGATGGTGCCGAGGTTGATGGCCGACGTGTCGTCGATCTGCCTGCCGTTGTTGTCGAAGAAGAAGGCGCCGCCGTCGAGAACGCTGTTGGCGTCCTTGGTTGCGGTCGTCGGGATCTGCTTCCAGGCGATGTCGGTGGCGTTGGCGGGATCTCCAGCCACCTGGTAGAACAGGCCCCACTCGCTGCGGCCGGCATCGGCGCTGGGACCTGAAGCGGCAACGGCGTCCGTTCCAGCGACGGTGGTCGGAGTAGAGCCGAAGAAATCGGCGACATCGGTTCCGCCAACCGCGATCGTGTGGGAGCCGGGCGTCGCGGCCTCGATGACGAGATGACCGCTGGCGTCGACCGAGGCGGTCATGACACCGGACCCGAAACCGGCAGGCGGCGCGGCATCGAGCTGCGCCTGGACTGCCGATAAGAGATCGCTCGGGGTGCTGGAGACGGTGAAGTCCGATGCCCCAATGGAGATGGTCTTTGCCGCGGCTCCGTCATAGGAGATGGTGAACGACGTGCTGTTGAGCGACGTCAGGTCGCTCGGCAGGGCGGCGTTGCCGGTGACCGTCGCGCTGGTCGCAGGAACCGCGGCGGTCGACCCGCTCGGCACCTCGGAAAACTTCGCCCAGCGGAGCACCACGTTCGCCGGCGTGCCCTGCGCATCGTAGATGGTCGTCGAGCCGCCGGAAATCGAATTCTTCAGGAAGTTGGCCGAGTCGGCCTTGGTGATGTTGCCGGCCAGTACGCTGGCCGTGGGCGCCGGCGAGGTCCACATGGTGGAACCGGACTCGGTGGTGGCAACGGTCGGCAGGTTGAGCTTGTAGGTGAACCCCTGGGTGGCCTTGGCACTCTGCGAGGTCTTGTCGATGGTGATGACCTGCTTGCTGCCGATCGGGTTGCCCGACACCTGGTCGATCGCCTGCCCCATCAGCGAGTAGCCCGAGTGGTTGCGCAGGTAGGTCTGGCCGTTACGGGCGTCGTAATACTGCTCGAAGTCGCCGGCGCGCGTGTAGCGGGTGCCGAGGCTGCTGTCGAGCGGATCGGAGGAGACGCAGAAGAAGCCGGTGCCGTTGATGGCGAGGTGGGTATCGACCGCCGAGCCCTGGATGTCGCCGTCGAGCGTGATGGTCGAGCGCGAGGAGGCGGTGACGCCGCCCGAGGTGACGCGCGTGGCGTTCGAGGTGTTGGAACGCACCAGATCGGCGAAGCTGGTGTCCTTGCGCTTGAAGCCGGTCGTCGAGGAGTTGGCGATATTGCCCGAGATGTTCTCCAAGGCGAAGGACTGCGCACTGAGGCCGCCCACGGCCGAATTCATTGCGGTCAGGATACCCATGCTCGTTTCCCTTACGATCTACAACGCGGTCGGCCGGAGAAACGGCCGCTACGAGCACTAGGGCAACGGGCGTGCCAAACGGATGTCGGAGTTTTTCCGTTTGTTTTCAGGAAACAGGCGGTTGGCTTTGGTGAAGGATGGGTTAACGCGACGGCAAGGTTCGTCAGCCCCGGCAAATCCTGCCGGGCCGAACCGGCCCTATGGCGCTTTCGGCGCCCTGATGCCGGCCATGATCTCCGAGAGTTGCGGCCGGCGTCGTTCGAGGAACGGCAGCGGGCGGCAGACGTCGATCGCCGCGATGCCGACGCGGGCGGTCAGGAGACCGTTGATCACCCCCTCGCCGAGCCGAGCCGACAGCTTGGCCGCGAGGCCGTGGCCGATCAGTTGCTGGGCGAGGCCGTCGCCGATGGCGATCGATCCGGTGACCGCCAGATGGGTGATGACCAGCCGCGTCAGCCGGGCGAAGCCGATGAAGCCGGGCCGGCCGCCGTAGAGCGCGGCGAGACGGCGAATCAGGCCGAGCGTCGCCACGGCGACGAAGATCAGGTCGACGACGGCGCGCGGCGACACCGCCGTCACCACCGACACGCGGGCGGCGGCATCCGACACCAGCCGGCGGGCCGCCGCGTCGAGCGGGGCGATCAGGTCGGCCTCGGCCAGCACCAGCCGGTCGCGACCGTCGATGACGTCGTGGGCGCGCGCCTCGGTGGCCCGCCGGCCAGGGGCGAGGTCGATGCGGTCGGCGTAGAGCTGCACCAGATCGCCGACCACCGCCTCGGCCTCCGGCCGGTCGTCGCGGACGGCGGCGAGGTCGGCGCGCTGCCGCATGCGGTCGATGCGCCTCAGCCACAGGAGACCGGCGATCTCTCGCATCACGATGGCCAGCACGGCGATGCCGGCCAGCGCGATCAGCGCCACCGCCAGCCAGCCGAGCCAGTCCTCGCGGGCGAACAGATCGCGCACCAGCCGGTCGAGCCACAGGCCGACGGCCAGCGACAGGATGCCGCCGATCGCCCCGAACAGCAGCCGCGACCAGGAGAAGCGCTTCCGCGCGACGACCGGCGGCGGCGGCAGTTCATCCTCTTCGTTCGGCGCCTCCTCGACCAGCACGGCGGCGCCCGGCGGCGGCGCTTCGCCCGGCCGGACCAGGCCGACGTCGTCGGCGGAGAGATCGAAGGCGGTGGGGCGCCGGGTCATGCGAGGCGGTCTCCGATCAGGAAGTCGAGGGCGCGGTCGAGGCGGATGTGCGGCAGCGACAGGCTGACGCCCTCGGCCGTCACCTCCACCGGCGGCGGCCGGAAGCGCAGGAAGCGCACGGGATCGACGGCCGCCTCGCCGGCCTCCGGCTCGCGGAACAGCGCCTGCGGGTTCTCCGGCAGGTCGCCGGGGAACAGGGCGATCTCCTCGCGGCCGTCGTAGAGATGGTCGTCGAACAGCTCGCCCTCCTGCGGCACGCCGACGATGCAGGGCAGGCTTTCGCCGCCCCGCCGCACCGTCGCCTCGCGCGTCGCCCGCACGGCGGCGATGGCCTTGACGTCCACCTCGGCGCCGGAGAACGAGGCGCGGGCGATCGCCCGATCGGTGAGGCGACGCAGCACCAGCTCCAGCCGGTCGTGGCTGGTGTGGTGCAGGTGATCGGCCTTGGTGGCCGCGAACAGGATGCGGTCGATCCGCCGCGTCAGCACCTGACCCAGCCAGGACGAATGGCCCGGCCGGAAGCAGCCGAGGATCTCGCCGAGCGCCACTTCGAGGTCGATCAGCGCCTCGCGGCCGCCGTTCAGCGCCGAGAGCACGTCGACCAGCACCACCTGCCGGTCGAGCCGGGCGAAATGGGTGCGGAAGAACGGCCTGACCACCACGTCCTTGTAGGCTTCGAAGCGGCTTTCCATCAGCGCCCACAGGCTGTCGCGCGGCGCCTCGCCGGTCTCCGGCAGGTCGAGCGGCGAGAAGGTCAGGGCCGGCGATCCCGCGAGATCGCCCGGCATCAGGAAGCGGCCGGGCGGCACCATGGAGAGTGCGAGATTGCCGCCGCGCGCCGCCCCGAGATAGGCGGCGAACAGCTCGTGCAGACGGCCGGCCGCCTCGTCGTCGGCCGGCCCCAGCGGATCGATGCCGGAGGCGTGGGTCAGCCAGTCGGCGGCGATTGCCGTGCGGCGCGGCTCGCGCGCCCGTTCCAGCGTCTCGCGGGAGAAGCCACGAAAATCCTTGCCGAGCAACGGCAGGTCGAGCAGCCATTCGCCGGGATAGTCGACGATATCGAGATCGAGCTTGCCGCGGCCGAGCGAGCGGCCGAAAAAGGTGGCGCTGTCGTAGGCGATGGAGAGGCGCAGCTCGGAAATCTGCCGCGTCGAGTCCGGCCAGACGCGAGCGTCGGTCAGTTGCCGCACGTGGCCGCGATAGTCGAAGGTCGGCACGCCGGGATGAAGCTGCGGCCGGATGTCGGCGCCGTTGAGCCGACCGGTCCGCCAGGGCGCGAACATCGGCAGGCGGCCGCCGTGGATCAGGTTGTGGACCAGCGCCGTGATGAACACCGTCTTGCCGGCGCGGGACAGGCCCGTGACGCCGAGCCTCAGCGACGGCGAACCGAGGCTCCAGGCGAAATCGGCCATGTTGTCGAGGGCGATGCGCGCCTCGTCGGAAAGCGTGGTGAAGCTCACGACCCCCTGGAACCTTCCTCGAACCTCGTCCGGCGCGAAAGGCGCCGCGGCCTCTATGTAGGGATGCGCCGCGCCGCCACAATGGTTACCGGTCAGCCGGTCAGTCGCCGGCCGGGCCGCCAAGTTCCTCGGGCGTCACATGGGCGACCAGTTGGCCGCCGCCCGGCCGGATGGCCGACCAGCCGCCGCTCGGCAGATCGATCACCGCCAGCGCGGCGGTCGGGTATTTCGCCTTGAGCCGGTCGATGAGATCAGCGTCGCCGTCGTGCGACAGCGCCCGCGCCAGCATGTGCATCGACGGATTGTGGCCGACCACCAACAGCCGCTCCACCCCGGCGGCATGATCAGCGATGACCCGGAACATGCCCTCGGCCGAGGACTCGTAGAGTTCCCGCACGTAATCGACGTGGGTGTCGTCCGGCAGGAACGGCCGGACGTGGTCGAGCGTCTCGCGGGTGCGCACCGCCGGCGAGCACAGGATGCGGTCGGGCAGGAAGCCGCTGTCGGCCATGAAGCGGCCGACCGCCGCGGCCGCCACCCTGCCGCGACTGTTGAGCGGCCGGTCGAAATCCTTCTGGCCGGGGCCGGCCGGCGACGACTTGGCATGACGAAGCAGAAAAAGACGCGGCATGATCGCTCCGGGGCTCCCTTCCCGCCGGACTTGGCGTAATGTCCAGACATTCTAACCTGATTCCGGGCTGCCGGCGCGGCCTCGACGATCCGCCGCCCGTCGGGGCTCGCCGATCCGGCCGGCCCGGCCAGGTCCGGGTCTTCGAGGATTTCTTCATGCCCAGCTTTTCCGACGTCGCGCCGCGCTTTTCCAACCAGGCCGACGCCATCCACTGGCTCCGCGACCGTCGCATCAACGAGGTCGAGTGCATCATCCCGGACATGAACGGCATCATGCGCGGCAAGATCGTGCCGCGCGAGGACTTCATCCGCATCATCGACGCCGGCGTCCGGCTGCCGGAGTTCGTGTTCTTCCAGGCGGTGACCGGCGACAGCGCCGTCGAGAGCAAGATCGTCAACCCGCTCGACCGCGACGTCCGCTGCGTGCCCGATCTGGCGACGCTGCGCCTGGTGCCCTGGTACGACGAGCCGACGGCCCAGGTGATCTGCGACTGCCACTTCGCCGACGGCCGCCTCGTCGACTTCGCGCCGCGCTCGGTGCTGCGCCGCGTCACCGAACTCTACGCCGGCCACGGCATCCGCCCGGTGGTGGCGCCGGAGGTGGAATTCTACCTGACCGGCCAGAACGACGATCCCGACCTGCCGCTGGAAGTACCGATCGGCCTCAGCGGCCGCAAGGAGAGCGGCAGCCAGGCCTACGGCATCGAGCACGCCAACGACTACGATCACGTCGTCAACCAGATGTACGACTACTGCGAGGCGTCGCGCATCGAGATCGCCACCATGGCGCACGAGGCCGGCCCGGCGCAGCTGGAGATGAACTTCCGCCACGGCGACCCGATTGAGCTGGCCGACCAGACCTTCCTGTTCAAGCGCACCGCCCGCCTCGCCGCCCGCAAGTTCGGCATGGTCGCCACCTTCATGGCCATGCCGCACCAGGAGATGCCGGGCTCGGCCACCCATATCCACCAGTCGGTGGTGCGGCTCGCCGACGGCCGCAACATCTTCGCCGACCCCGACGGCACCGACACCGACAAGCTCGGCCACTATATCGGCGGCCTGCAGCGCTACGTGCCCAAGTCGATGAGCCTGTTCTGCCCCAACGTGAACAGCTACCGCCGCATCCGCCTCGAAAGCGACGCGCCGATCAACGTCCACTGGGGCCGCGACAACCGCACCTGCGGCCTCAGGGTGCCGGATTCCGGGCCGGAATCGCGCCGCGTCGAGAACCGGGTGATCGGCGCCGACAGCAATCCCTACATCGCCATGGCGACGACGCTGGCCTGCGGCCTGATCGGCCTCGAGGACGAAATCATACCCGACGAGGCGGTGACCGTCGACGCCAAGACGCTCGGCGTCACGCTGCCGGTCCACCTTTCCGACGCGCTGACCGAGCTTGGCGAATGCGAGCGCCTGAAGACGGTGCTCGGCGCCCGCTTCGTCGAAGCCTACATCGACGTCAAGCAGCTGGAGCTGCGGCTCTATAACCGCGTCATATCCAGTTGGGAGCGCGAGTACCTGCTGCTCAACGTCTGACGGCCGCCTCCGGTCCTGGCGCCGCCGGCGACGATCGCCGCCGCCAGGCGCTGGCCCGGCAGTTCGATGAACCGCCAGGTCAAGGCCGACATGGCCAGCACCAGGACGATGTAGACCGCCGCGACGACGGCCTCCCGCAGCGTCAGGGCGCCCGGCAGCAGCCGGTCCATCGTCTGCGACAGGCGCGGCACGACATAGGCCACCATGAACAGGTGGGTCAGGTAGATCGAGTAGGAGAGCCGCCCCAGCCATTGCACCGGCCGCGTCGCGAGGAGCCGCGACAGCGGGCCGCGATCGTCGGCGTGGGCGACCACCAGCAGGAGGAACACCAAGGGCGCGGCGTAGCGGGCGGCCGGCAGCAGGGCGACCACGGCGACGAGGGCGACGCCGAGAACCGCCGACGGCAGCTCGGCCCGGCCATCGGCCAGCGTCCGGAAGACGCCGCGGCGGTGCAGGCCCTCGGCCAGCACGCCGGTGAAGAAGCCGAGCAGGCAGCGCACGATGCCGAAGATGTCGGTGCTGGTCATGCCGTAGTCGCTGTCGAAGGCGAGAACCAGCCAGGCGGCCAGCGCGATAGTGCCGGCCATCGCGAGGCGCCGGGCCGGATGGCCGGCCGTCCGGATGGCGAGCAGCGCGAAGACGGCATAGGTCCACACCTCGGCCGAGATGCTCCAGCTCGGGAAGTTCCAGGTGAGGTCAGGGCCGATGCGGGCGGTTTGCAGGAACAGGGCGATCGGCAGGATGTCGGAGGGATTGCGGGCAGCGTTGAAGGCGGGCTGGCCGGAGGAGAAGCCCGTTTCACGCTCCACCGCCAGCTTCAGGCATTCGACGGCGACGAACAGCGCCAGCATCGACACATGCAGCGGCCACAGCCGCCCGATGCGCCGCACCACGAAGGCGGTGACCCGATCATCGTCGACGAGATCGTCGGCATAGACGCGGGCCATGACGAAGCCGGACAGCACGAAGAAGAAATCGACCGCCAGCGTCCAGGAGTCGATCGACGGCGCCGAGGTCAGATAGCCGTTGAGCTGCAGATGGATGAAGCAGACGGCGAGCGCGCCGATCCCCCGCCAGCCGTCGAGTGCCCGCATGCGCATGACGTTCTCCTCTCGTTGCCGACATGCCGGGACCGGCCCGACCATGCGGCGGCGACAGCCCGGCGGCAAAAGCGCACCGGGGAGTTCAACTTCATGCCTGAAGCGCCAGTTGGAAGCAATCTGAACTAGAAAATATGACTAACGTGCCGCGATGCGTGTCGCTCAGGCCTGCCGCACGGGAACGTGCACCACGAGCCCGTCGAGGTCGTCGCGCATCTTGATCTGACAGGACAGGCGCGAGGTCGGCCGCGGATCGGCGGCGAAGTCGAGCATGTCCTCTTCCATCGGTTCGGGCTCGCCGGTGGCCGCCACCCAGGCCTCGTCGACGTAGACGTGGCAGGTGGCGCAGGAACAGGCGCCGCCGCACTCGGCCTCGATGCCGGGCACGAGATTCTTGACGGCGTTCTCCATCACCGTGGTGCCGACCTCGGCCTCCACCTCGTAGCGACTGCCTTCGGGAGAGATGTAGGTGATATTGGGCATGGACACATGGCGGCTGCGGGGCGGTGCCCCTCGGAATTACGTCTCATGCAGATATAGGAGCTTCCGCCGCCGTCAACCCCTGCCGCCGAGACGCGCCTCGATGAAGGCACCGGCAACCGCCAGCGTTTCGCCGAGCCGCAGGCGTTCCGCCGCCCCGTTCCGGCCGGCCAGCAGCGCCGCCTCGAGCGCCGCCGCGGCAGCCGCCACCGCTCCGGCCCCGATGCCGCGCGCCGAGCCGACGAGGAGATGCGCCGTGCCGGCGTCGGGCGAGGCATCAAGGCGATCGAGGCATTCGCGACCTTGTTTCAGGAAGAGGCGCAGCACCTCCGCTTCCAGCTCGGCATTGCCGAAGGTCTGCTCCGAGAGATGGTCGAGATCGATGGGAGTGGTCCTGTCGTCGCCGCGCATCGCCGTTCCCCTTCCGGAGCCGTCCGTCCGCCCCCTGCCGCCTTCGAGGAGCAACCGGAATTCTGAAGATATGGTTAACCCGGTCGCTGCAATCCACGCCTGTTGCCGGAAGCAAGCACGGCCAGCCGCTGGCCAGCCGGACCCGTCCGCCGCGCCGGGCACCGCCGGCGAACGGGGCGGATTGGTGACCGGCGTGGTAACCATATGTTTTAATGCCGTATTCAAGTGGTTGTCCTAGCGTCTTGACTGTGTCCATCCGGCATCTCCGGTCCCCGGCGGCGTCGTGCGCCGTCTCTCGGAGGCGCTTGGGCGCCGGAGGGGATCGCTGCCGATGTGTTCCGAGAATACAACCAAAGGGTGAATAACAATGCGTGATGCCTGTTAGGGGCTTGTTAACAATACCGGGCGCCGCGGGAGGCTTCCTTGTCCGGAAGGCCCTGTTGTGCCATTAAGTTTTGATAGGCATTCCTCGGCCGGCGTAGCCGTTGCCGCCTCGTTGAGGCGCATGGCGGCCGGGAAAGCCCGAGTTCATGCCCCTCGCGCAGGCCAGGCGGCGGGCATGGTTCGACCGGAACGGCAACCGGGAGTACGCTTCCGTCGTCGTCCGGCGTCAAGTATGCGGACATGAGGGTATCATGGTAAAAAGCACCAAGGCATCGGATCCGGCAGAGGCCGCACTCTCTGCCGTCGAGGAGGCCCTGAAGATCGACTTCGGCGTCGAGACCGATGCGCCGGGAGCCGCCGACCAGGATACCGAAAGTCCGCAGGTGCGGACGCACGCCGATGCCGCGCCAGATGCCTCGCGCGCCGCTGCCCGGCCGGGCCGGATGCCCGCCAACGACGATCGCCGCTCGGTGGCGACGCTGCTCTACCAGATGCAGCGCCGACCGTCGGCCCTGCCCTTCTGGGTGGCGCTCGCCGCCTCGGTCGCCTGGATCGCCGCCGGCTTCTACGTCGCCCGCGCCGTGTTCGGCGACTTCTCCGTTCTGGCCCAGCCGTCGGTGCTGTTCGCGCGGCCCGAGGGCCTTGCGCTGGCCGGCGGCATGCTCGCCCCGGTCTTCCTGTTCTTCGCCATCGCCCTGATGGTCTGGCGCGCCCAGGATCTGCGCCTTGCCGCTCGCTCGCTCACCGAGGTGGCGGTCAAGCTGGCCGAGCCCGAAGTGTCGGCCCGCGAGAACGTCGTCACCGTCGGCCAGGCCATCCGCCGCGAGGTCGCCGCCATGGGCGACGGCATCGAGCGGGCGCTTGCCCGCGCCAGCGAGCTGGAAGTGCTGGTTCACAACGAAGTCTCCTCGCTCGAGCGCTCCTATGCCGACAACGAGCTGCGCATCCGCGGCCTGATCGAGGAACTGGTCAACCAGCGCGAAAGCGTCGTCGCCAACGCCGAGAAGGCGCGCGCCGCCATTTCCGGCGCCCATGTGAACCTGTCCGAGGAGCTGCGCACCGCCGGCGACCTCTTGACCAATCGCATCGACGAGACCGGCCGCAACGTCACCCGCACCTTCGGCTCCAAGGCCGAGGAACTGGCGCTGGCCTTCGAGGCGGCCGGCAACTCGGTCACCGAGACCGTGGCCAAGCGCGGCGCCGATTTCCTGTCGACGCTGGGCGCCGAGCGCGAGCGGCTGATCGGCGAGCTTGCCGAGACCGGCACCGCCATCAACGAGGCGATCGCCACCCGCAGCGACACGCTGACGCGCACCATCACCGAGGAAGGCGGCCGCCTGACCGCCGCCATCGGCAAGGAGACCGAGGAACTCGGCAGCGAGCTTGCCAAGCGCTCCGACGAGTTGCTATCGACGCTCACCACCCGCGCCGCCGACCTGTCGTCGGCGCTGAGCGACGGCACCGGCGAACTGGCCTTCACGCTGGCCGCCCGCACCGAGGAACTGGTGTCGACGCTGGCCGCCCGCTCCGAGGAGCTGGCCTCGACGCTCACCGACCGCACCGGCGACATCGCCTTCACCCTGTCGGCCCGCACCGAGGAGATCGTCTCGTCGATCGCCGCCCGCTCCGAGGAGCTGTCGTCGACGCTGGCGGTCCGCACCTTCGAACTGGGCAAGGCGCTCGGCGAGCGGGCCGAGGAGATCGGCACCACGCTGGAGACGCGCACCGCCGAGTTCTCCGCCGCCCTCGCCGAAAAGAGCGAGGCGCTCGAAAGCACGCTCGCCCTGCGCTCGGCGCAGCTGGCCAGCACCATCGAGGCCCGCACCGGCGAACTCAGCGGCGAGCTTGCCGACAAGACCGAACTCATCGACCGCACGCTGTCCGGCCGCACCGCCGAGCTGTCCGACACGCTGGCCACCCGTGCCGAGCTGTTCGGCGCCACCATCGCCGAGCAGTCGTCCAACTTCGACCGCACCATCGGCAACCGCGTCGACCAGTTGGTCTCGACCATCGCCACCACCGCCTCGGTGATGGAGACGCAACTGCTCGCCCGCACCGACAGCCTCGACCGCGTGCTGACCGAGCGCTCGCAGGAGATCGCGTCGACGCTCGAAAGCCGCACCGGCTCGCTGGAGACGCTGCTGCGCGACCGCAGCGACGCCATTGTCTTCTCGATCGACACCACTGTCGCCGCCCTCGAGGAGAACCTCACGCTGCGCACCCGCGAGATCGACGAGACGCTGGCCCGCTCCGGCCAGACCTTCGCCGAGGACATCTCGCAGCGCGCCTTCGCCGTCAGCGAGCAGGTCGCCCGCACCACCGACGAAGCGTCGCGGGCGATGGCCGAGAAGATCGAGACCATCAACGAGACGCTGCGCTCCACCTCCGAGGGCGTGCTGCTCGACCTGTCCATCCGCGGCAGCGAGATCACCGACCGCCTCGACCAGACCGGCAACCTGATCACCTCGACCATCACCGAGCGCGGCACCGACCTCGTCAACAGGCTGGCCGTCACCGGCGAGGCCGTGCACACGGCGATCAACGTCAACGGCGTCGATCTCGCCGACCGCATCGCCGCCACCGGCCAGGAAGTCGCCCGCATGATGGACGACCGCACCACGTCGATCCGCGGCATCATCGACGGCGCCACGCTGTCGGTGGAGACGCTGCTCGCCGACAGCGGCAGTCTGTTCTCCGAACGCCTGTCGACCATCGGCGCCGAGATCGCCCGCGCCGTCAACGCGCGCGGCGAGCGCGTCGCCGAGACCATCCTCGCCGCCGGCAGCCAGATCGCCAACCTGCTGGACGACCGCTCCGACAGCATGTCGGTGAGCTTCGCCGAGCGCATCCGCGTGCTCGACGAGATCATCAACGGCCGCGCCGCCGAGCTGGTGGAAAGCCTGGTCAGCCGCACGTCGATGCTCGACGGCTCGCTGGAGCAGCAGATCGCCCGTATCGAGGCGGCGCTGGCCGAGCGCACGCTGACCATCCAGACCGCCCTCAGCGCCGGCACCACCGCCCTCGAGGCGACGCTCACCGGCCGCTCGGGCGACATCACCGGCCTGATCGACGAGCGCCTGGAACGGCTCGGCGCCGAGTTCGACAAGCGCTCCGGCACGCTGGTCGAGACGCTGGACGGCCGCACCTCGGCGGTCCTGTCCTCGCTGGAAAGCCGCGCCGGCAGCTTCGGCGAGGCGCTGGAAGGCCAGCTCGCCAGCTTCGACGGCAGCGTCGGCAAGCGCCTCGAGGACGCCACCCGCACCTTCGCCGACAAGGCGGACGCGCTGACCGGCACCCTCGACAGCCGCATCGAGCTGATCGACCACGCCCTCGACGGCCGTGCCCGCCAGATCACCGAGACGCTGATGGCCCGCACCCGCGACCTCGCCCAGGCATTCTCGGCCGGCCAGTCGGAGATGGTCGATGCCATCGAGGGTCGCCTCGACGCGGTCGGCCGCTCGCTGCAGCGCAAGACCGAGGAGTTCACCGAGACGCTGGCCGACAAGGTGGCCGAGATCAACGTGTCGCTCGGCTCCAAGGTGTTCGAGGTGGCCGAGACGCTGGACAGCCGCGCCAACTCGCTGGAGGTGTCGCTTACTCAGCGCCTCGCCTCCATCGTCGACATGCTCGGCAGCCAGACCGAGACGGCCCGCGAGGAGCTGGCCCGCGCCCTGATCAACGCCGCCGCCGTGCTCCAGAAGGAGAGCGCCCGCGCCCGCGAGGATCTCACCGGCTCCGTCGAGGCGGCGGCCGACAAGCTGCGCACCGAGGCCGACCGGGCCAAGATCCTGGTCACCGAGGCCATGGAGGAGATCTCCCGTGAGATGGCGACCGGCTCGACCCGCGCCCGCGACGTGGTGGCCGGCGTGCTCGACGGCATGTCCGAGCGCCTCTCCGGCGAGAGCCAGCTGGTGCGCGACGGCGTGATCGCCGCCATCGACGGCGCCGCCGCGCGGCTCGCCTCCGAGGGCGAGAACGCCTCGTTTGCCATCAGCCAGTCGCTGGAAGGCGCCGAGAGCCGTCTCGCCAGCCTGCGCGACGAGACGCATGGCACGCTCAACGAGCTGGTCTCCACCCTGTCCGACGTGCTGTCCACCGAGAGCCAGAAGGCTCGCGAGAACGTCTACGAGGCGATCACCGCCGTCGAGGGCCGCCTCGTGGGCGAGAGCGAGCGCGTCCGCGACACCATCATCGGCTCGGTCGACGACGTCACTGGCCGCATGGCGGCGGAAAGCGAGAAGGCGCGCGCCGGCCTGATCGGCGCCATCGACGAGGTCACCGACCGCCTGTCGGAAGAGACCGCCCGCGCCCGCTCCAACCTCATCGGCTCGGCCGAAGCGGTCACCAGCCGCATCGCCGGCGAGACCGAACGGTCGAACGACATCCTGGCCGCCGCCATCGCCGCGGCCACCGAGCGCCTTGCGTCGGCGACGCGCGACCTCGAGGCGGTGCTCGACGCCCGCACCGAGGCGGCGGCGAGCGCCATGGACGGCCGCGCCGAAAAGGTGGTCGACCTGGTCAGCCGCCGCATGGCCGAACTGGGCGAACTGATCGACGGCCGCGGCGGCGAACTCGCCAACGCCTTCCTGGCCGGCACCCGCAGCCTCGACGAGGCGGTGGGCAGCCGTGGCGAGGAAGTGGCGGGCATGGTCCGCAACGCGGCAAGCGACGTGCTGGCGGCTCTCGCCCATGGCGGCGAAGGCGTCAGCCGCGCCATCACCCAGCGCGGCGGCGAAGCGGCCGAAGCGCTGAAGGACGCGACGCTGTCGCTGATGGCCACCTTCGACGAGCAGGGCCGGGAGATCCTCCAGTCGCTCGACGACACCACGGCGCGCGTCAAGACCGACGTCGTGGCGGTGCTGGAGCAGGTGGAGACCGCCAACCGGTCGCTGCGCACCGTGGTCGACCAGGCGGGCGGCAACCTCTCCCGCATCGAGCGCGGCCTCAACGAGCAGACCGGCGACCTGCGCCTGGCGCTCGACCGCGTCGTCGCCGACACCACGGCGTCGAGCAGCACCATCGCCGAGACCACCGAGGTGCTGCGCGAGGTGTCTCGCACCGTCCTCGCCGACATCGGCGCCATCGCCACTTCGCTGGCCGAACAGACCGGCGACCTGCAATCGTCGGCCCGCGCGCTGTCGTCGGTGGGCGGCAACCTCCAGGGCATCGTCGGCGAGCGTCTCGCCGCGCTCGACGGCGTGCTGTCGGCGCTGCAGGAGCGCACCGAGACCATGTCCGAGGGCTTGCAGACCATCGCGACCAACATCCAGGACACGCTGTCCAACGCCGAGCGCCGCGCCCGCGACGTCGGTTATCAGTTGGCCCGCAATGCCGAGACGGCGATGAACGGCGTCACCCACCAGCTCGAGCAGCTGTCGGTCAGCGCCGAGGAGGAAGGCCGCAAGACGCAGGAAACCATCGAGCGGGTGCGCGGCGAGCTGATCTCCGAGATCAACGCCTCCATCGGCTCGGCGGTCGACCGCTTCGCCGGCGCCACCGAGGAGATGCGCAAGGCGACGCGCGCCGTCGGCCGCGAGATCGACGAGATCCGCGCCGACCTCAGCCGTGGCGTCCTCGATCTGCCGGAGGAGACCAGCCAGCACGCCGCCGCCATGCGCCGCGTGGTCAGCGAGCAGATCCGCGCCCTGAACGAGCTGTCGGAAATCGTCTCGCGTCAGGCGCCGAGCCAGGCCTTCGCCGAGGCGCCGGCCCGCGCCCAGGCGTCCGGTCCGTCGCCGGCCCTGGCGGCCCGCAGCCTGCCGGCCCAGAAGTCGTCGCAGCCGGTCGAGCCGCCGCGCGCCTTCACCCGCCAGCCGGCCAACCAGCCGCCGCGTCCGGCGCCCATCGAACGGCGTTCGGAGACGCGGCAGCAGCCCGCCGCCGAGGAGCGGTCATCCGAGCGGTCGAGCGGCTGGATTTCCGACCTGCTGCGCCGCGTCTCCGACGAGGACAGCCCGTCGCCGCGCCTGCCGTCGTCCGATCGCGGCAACAAGGGCGGGAACCCGCTCGACGGCCTCGGCTCCCTGACCTCGGACATCGCCCGGTCGATCGATCCGGACGCCTATGCCGACCTCTGGGACCGCTATCGCCGCGGCGACGGCAACGTGTTCACGCGCCGCGTCTACACGCTGCAAGGTCAGCAGACCTTCGACGAGGTGCGCCGCCGTTACGGCCGCGAGGCCGACTTCCGCGAAGCGGTCGACCGCTACATCGACCACTTCAGCGCGCTCTACGAGGAGGCGGTGCAGAAGGACCCGAACGGTCGCCTCGCCGAGAACTACCTGAACTCCGATACCGGCAAGGTCTACACGCTGCTTGCCCACGCCAGCGGCAAGCTCGGCTGAGCCGGGCGGACCCAAGCGATCATGGAAAGGGCGCCTCGCGGCGCCCTTTTTCGTTGGTAATAGCAGCCACGGAGAAGTGGAAAAACCTAATACCGACTCTCGCCCCTCCTGCCTGCGATGGTCCGCCTTCGCGGGCCATGACGGCGGATTATATATATGAGACAAATATATAGCGCGTCATGGTCCGCGAAGGCGGATCATCTCGGATAGGAAAAGGCATCCCGGCGGATATCCTGTCCAAGGACAGGAGAAGGGGCCAGCAGCCGCTGGCAAGGAAACCGCCCCTACAGCGCTCCCGCCGTCCACACCACCACCTCGGCCACTGCCGCCGTGGCGGCCTCGTCGATCGCCGCGATGGCATCCTTCGGCCGATCGGAAGCCGCCGGGCGGCTGACCTCGAACACCCGGCTGGTCCGCACCTTGCCGCTACGGTCGTCGAGCAGCTTGACGCCGAGCGCGACGCGGGCGGTCGGCGCGCCGGTGACGTCCAGCTCGAACGAACGGATGTCGACGATCACCTGATCGTCGATGGCGAGGCTCTCGCCCGGCTTGCCGACCGCCCGGACGCGGCCGGAATTCTCGAAGGCGCGCACCAGCATCGTCTGGATGAGCGGCGGCAGCTGATCGGTCCAGGACACGCCGGCCAGATAGGCGACGGAGCCGCCATTGCCCCGCACGGCGATGCGCGCCGTCGCCAGCGCATCGCTAGCGCTCGGCACCGGCACCAGCAATTGCACGGCGGACCGCCTGGCGGCACCATCGAAGCTGGTCGGCGCGGCAAGGTCGAACAGGGCGTCCGGCTTGCCGGAGGACCCAAGGCCGAGCATCGACGAACAGCCGGAAAGGACGAGCGCAAGCGCCAGGGCAGAAAGGGCGGCCGGCCGGCCGGTGAGTCCAAGAACCAATCTCGCCTCCTGGAGCGCCGCCCGGAAGACCTTCCGGAACGCCGCTGCGTGAAAAACAAAGGTCCGGGCAAGTGCCGGGCGACCGCCGGCCCTCGCCTCGGCCATCCCTATCGGCGCGGCGAATAGACCGGCACGCCCTGCCCGCCGAAGATGAACTGCTGCGGATTCTTTTCGACGCCTTGCAGCACCCGGTCAAGCCGGGCCAGCGCCTGCCGTCCCTGGTCGGCCAGCGCCACCACGCTCTCGAGGCCGCGGCTGGAGAACTTTGACACGTTGTCGGTGATCGGCCCGATCTGGCTGTTGAGCTTGTCGGCCACCTCGCGGATCGACTTGGCCGCCGCTGTCGCCTCGGCGACCAGGCCCTGGCCGTCGCCGGTGACGTAGCCGTCGATCTTCTGCAGCACGCCGTCGGCCCGTGTCGCGATGCCGTTCAGCTGCTCGGCCAGCGTGCGCGTATCGCGGACGATGCGGTCGATGTCCGGCCGGCGCTCGTCGATGGTGTCGCCGAGCCGGGCGAGGCTGGCCGAGGCGCGGTTGACGTCGTCCATGACGGCGTCGATCTGCGGCTTGTAGCCCTTCAGCATGGCCGCGAAGTCGCTGACGTCGGTCACCGTCGCCCGCACCTTGGCCGGGTCGACCGCCGTCACCACCTGCTGCGCGGCGTCGAGCGTCCGCCGGGCGCTGTCGACCACGCCGTCGAACGAGCCGGACACCGCGGCGACGTTCTGCGAGGCGGTTTCCACCGCCGACACCACCGACTTCACCTTGTCGGTGTCGACGGCGGCCAGCAGTTCATCGGCCCGCGCCGCGGTGGCGCGCAGGCCGTCCGAGGTGGCGGTGATGCTGGTGACCAGCCGATCGACCGACTGCGGATCGACGGCGGCGAGGATGGATTTCGCCTCGCCGACCGTCTCGTCCAGCGTCCTGGCGGCGTTGGCGATGTCGTTGATCACGCCGTTGACGGCCTCGGGGTCGATGCCGTTGGCGATGGTCTCGGTGCGGGCGAGCACCGCATCGAGCCGCTGCGACGCCGTCGATAGCCGGTCGACGACTTCGGTCACCTTGGCCGGCTCCACCGCATCGAGGATGCGCGTCACCTGCGCCGCCGCGCTCTTGAGGTCGCGCGAGATGTCGCCGATGGCGTCGGCGGCCGAGGAGATCGATGCCATCGCCTTGGAGATGCCGCCGGAGTTGTCGGCGAGCGCCGCCGAGAACTTCTCGACGTTGTTGACGGTGCGGTTGAAGGCCGGGCCGTTCTCGGTGATGAAGTCGTCGATGGCCGCCATGGCACTGTCGGCGCGCGTCAGCACGTTGCGGGCGCTTTCGAGGATATCCTGGAAGGGCGAGATCTCGGCCGGCATGGTCGGCATGCCGTCGCTCGCCGCGTCGAACAGCGTCGGCGCGTTGCGCGAGCCGCCTTCGAGCTGCAGCGTCGCCGCGCCGGTCAGGCCCTGGTAGGACAGCGTGGCGCGGGTGTCGGTCTTGAGCGGCACGTCGCGGCTGACGCGGATGACGGCGACGACGGTGCGCGGGTCGTTCTCGTCGAGGCTGAGCGTGCGCACCTCGCCGATCTTGATGCCGTTGAACAGCACCGCCGAGCCGGTGGATAGGCCGGTGACCGCGCCGGAGAACACCACGCGCACGTCGGCCTGCCGCTGTGTCTGGCCGATATTGGAGAGCCAGGCGAGAAACAGCAGGCCGATCGTCAGCATGACCAGGACGAAGCCGCCGATCACCGCGTAGTTGGCCCGAGATTCCATGGCTTTTCCTATTCGATGGCGAGGTGCTCGGCGCGCGGACCGTTGAAATAGGCGCGCACCCACGGGTGGTCGAAGGACTTCAGCTCGGCGAATGTACCATCAACCAGAACGCGGCGGTTGCCCAGCACGGCAATGCGATCGGTGATGGTAACGAGACTGTCGAGGTCGTGTGTCACCATGAACACGGTGAGCCCCAGCGTCGACCTCAGCCGCAGGATGAGCTGGTCGAATTCGGCGGCGCCGATCGGATCGAGGCCGGCGGTCGGCTCGTCGAGGAAGACGATGTCGGGATCGAGCGCCAGCGCTCGCGCCAGCGCCACCCGCTTGATCATGCCGCCGGACAGCTCGGACGGATACTTGCCGCAGGCGTCGGCCGGCAGGCCGGCCATCTCGATCTTCAGCCGGGCCAGATCGTCGGCGATCGCATCGGGCAGCCGCATGTGCTCGCGGAACGGCACGCCGACGTTTTGCAGCACGGTGAGCGAGGAGAACAGCGCGCCCTGCTGGAACAGCACGCCCCAGCGGCGGCCGATCTTCTGCCGCTCCTCGCCCGTCATGCGGTCGAGATCCTCGCCGAACACCTTGATGGTGCCGGCCGAGCGGGCATTGAGGCCGATGATCGTCCTGAGCAGCACCGACTTGCCGGTGCCCGAGCCGCCGACCACGCCGAGGATCTCGCCGCGCCAGACGTCGATATCGAGCCCTTCCAGCACCGGTTCGCCGGAAAAGCCGACGGTGATGCCGCGGGCGGAAATCACCGCCTCCCGTTCCCCGCCTTTTCCCGCCTGGTGGCTGCCGTGGTCCATGCCCTAGATTCCGATCGTCGCGAAGATCATGGCGAACACGCCGTCGGTGACCACCACCATGAAGATGGCCTTCACCACCGCCGCCGTGGTGTGCTCGCCCAGCGATTCCGCCGAGCCTTTCACCTTCATGCCCTCGACGGAAGCGATCAGGCCGATGATCGCCGCCATGAACGGCGCCTTGGCGAAGCCGATCAGCACGTGCGTCAGCGTCAGCGCGCTCTTGAGGCGGTCGAGGAACACGTCGGTGGGGATGCCGATGTAGAAGAGACCGACCACCCAGGCGCCGGCCAGCGCCGCCAGGTCGGAGACCAGCGTCAGGATCGGCAGCGCGATGATCAGCGCCACGAGGCGCGGCAGCACCAGCACCTCGACCGGCGACAGGCCGAGCACCTTCAGCGCGTCCACCTCCTCGCGCATCTTCATCGAGCCGAGTTCGGCGGTGTAGGCGGCGCCCGATCGGCCGGCGATCATGATGGCGGTGAGCAGCACGCCGATCTCGCGGCAGGTCAGCACGCCGACCAGGTCGACCACCAGCACGTCGGCGCCGTAGCTGGCAAGATAGAAGCCGCCCTGCTGGGCGATGATCATGCCGATCAGGAAGCTCATCAGGGCGATGATCGGCACCGCCTGGATGGAGGCACGGCTGATGTTGTTGAAGAGGGCCGCCCAGCGCACCCGGCGGCGGAGCAGCAGCAGCTGACCGAACGACATGGTCGCCTCGCCGAGCATGGCGAGCAGCGCGTAGCCGTCTTGGGCGATGCCGGCGGCGCCGCGGCCGATCTCCTCCAGCGTCCAGGTGACGGGGTTGACGCGTTTCGGCTCGGGCAATGGCTCGCGGCCGAGCGGGTCGATCTCGGCGATCAGCGACGCCGCCGACCTGGAGAAGTCCTTCAGTTCGGCCGAGCCGCCGGCCGCTTCCTGCCGCCGCTTGAGGTCGACCAGCGCCCAGGCACCGGCCGTATCGAACCGGCCGAGGTCGCTGCCGTCGAACACCAGATGCCGGCCGGGCGCCACCTTGCCGGCCGTATCGGCCAGCACCGAGCCGACCGTCTCGACCGTCCAGTCGCCGGAAATGCCGAGCACCGTCACCTCGTCCTGCGCCCCGTCAGCCGACTGCACGCCCGAACTCCCGATACAACTTTGCCGCGCTCACGGCGCGGAATCGCCTCGCACGATACATCAGCCTCGCCTGCCTGCGCCACCCTCCCTCAACGTTTCTCTGCCCTTCCGGAACCGCGTTGCCACACCTAGACCAAAGATAAGGGTTTCAACATAAGAAGGCGACGTTCCGGACTCCGCATCCGGTTGGATATCTTCTACCATGCGGAAGATTGCGCTGCGGGCGTCGGGTGTCCCCAGGAGTGTCCGTGGAGCAACTGATGGACAACGTTGACGGAAACGGACAGTGGTTCGGACGAGGATGCGGCATTTCCGGGGCATGCCGTGGCCGGCTTCGGCCAAGCAGGCCCGTCCTCCGGAAATCGATGTGAGGTCGTCTTGCGTAAGCTCAGCATAGCCGTCGAGCGGTTCCCCATCGCCGGCACCTTTACCATCTCGCGCGGTTCCAAGACGGAGGCTGTCGTGGTAGTGGCCACCGTCGGCGAGGGGGCCGTGTCGGGACGGGGCGAAGGCGTTCCCTACGCCCACTACGGCGAATCGGTGGACAGCGTCGTCACCCAGATCGAAAGCGCCCGCCGGTTCATCGAGGACGGCGGCGACCGCTTCGCGCTGCGCGGGCAGCTGCCGCCGGGCGCCGCCCGCAATGCCCTCGACTGCGCGCTGATCGACCTCGAAGCCAAGGCAACCGGCCGCGGCGTCGCCCATCTCCTCGGCCTGCCGCCGCTCGAGCCGGTCAACACCGCCTTCACCATTTCGCTCGACAGCGTCGAGGCGATGGCCGCCGCCGCCAGATCGGCCTGCGACCGGCCGATGCTGAAGGTGAAGCTCGGCAAGGACGGCGGCCGCGAGCGCCTCGTCGCCATCCGCCGCGCCGCGCCGAGGAGCCGCATCATCGTCGACGCCAACGAGGGCTGGACGCCCGAGATGTTCCCCGAGATGATGGAAGCCTGCATCGAGCTGGGCGTCTCGATGATCGAGCAGCCGCTGCCGGCCGGCGCCGACGACTATCTCGACGAGGCCAAGCGCCCGGTAGCGGTCTGCGCCGACGAGAGCGCCCACACCACCGCCGACATCAAGCGGCTGGTCGGCCGCTACGACGCCGTCAACATCAAGCTCGACAAGACCGGCGGCCTCACCGAGGCGCTGGAGATGATCGCCGCCGCCGAGGAGGAGGGGCTGATCGTCATGGTCGGCTGCATGGTGTCGAGTTCGCTGGCCATGGCGCCGGCCTTCGTCGCCGCCCAACGCGCCCAGTATGCCGACATCGACGGGCCGCTGCTCTTGGCGCGCGACCGCGTGCCGGGACTGATGTTCTCCGGCACCATCGTCCATCCGCCCTACCCCGATCTCTGGGGCTGAGCCTTTCCTTAGGCGGCCGTGACGCCCGACGGCGCGTCGTGGGCGGGCAGGCGCCGGGCGCCGCCGCCGGCCGCCGTCAGGATGATCAGGCCGAGGATGGGAAAGATCGACATCACCACATAGGTGTCCGAGCCGAGCGTCGGCACCAGTCGGCCGGCCAGCGCCGTGCCGAGCGCCATGGCTAGGCCATTGAAGATGACGAAGGTGCCCTGCGCCGAGGCGGCGCGCTCGGTCGGCACCACCTCGCGCAGGAAGCGCATCAGCCCGATGTGGGCGAGCGCGAAGGAGCCGGCGTGCATCACCTGCAGGAGGAGCGTCGGCAGGAGCGGCAGGTCCAGCGAGAACAGCAGCCAGCGCAGGCAGCCGATCACCGCCCCGGCGGCCATCAGCTTCAGCGGCGACACGGCCCGGAACATCCGCCCTGCCAGCGCGAACAGGATGATCTCGGCGATGACGCCGATCGCCCAGAAGATGCCGATGGTGAAGTCGGAGAAGCCGTTGGCGCGCCAGATGATCGTGCCGAAGCTGTAGAGCGCGGCGTGGCCGGCCTGGTTGACGGCGTGGCCGAGCAGCACGGCGAGGAAGGCCGGCTTGCGCAGCACGGTGAGCGCCACCGCCGAAGCCGGCGACGCAGCGGGCGGCGCCGGCGGAATGGCCGCCGTCGACAGCATGGCGATGGAAAAGCCGAACAGCACCAGAACGTAGACGGCCGTCGGGCCGGAATGCTGCATGGCGTAGCCGCCGACCACGTTGCCGAGAATGAACGACGCCGAGCCCCACAGGCGCATCTTGCCGTATTCGCCGAGGCCGTGCCGGTCCATGATCATGGCGAAGGCATCGGCGAGCGGGCCGACGCAATAGGAGAGCACCAGAAGCAGCGCGCCGACGGCCATCACCGCGGTGTCGCCATGAGCGATGCCGAACAGCAGCGCGAGGCCGAGCGTCAGGCCGATCAGTCCGGCCATCACCTGCCGCCGGTCGCCGGCCCGGTCCGACAGGCCGCTCACCACGGGCATGGTGAACATGCGCATCACCTGCGGCGTCGCCAGCACGAAGGCGATCTGCTGGCCGCTGAGGCCCTTCACCTCCAGGAGGACGGGGAAGAACGGCGTCATCACTCCGTTGACGAAGAAAGCGATGGCGTAGAAGGCGCCCATCAAATAGGCGGGGGCAAATCGCCCGATCATTCTTGTCAACGGCGCAACTCGGAATAAACTCGTTGTGAAGGATTCGTGCCGATGATGGCGGCTTGCCGATTTGATTCGCTTGCCCGCCTCTGGCTGGCGCTTTAGCTTTAGCTCCATCTCGTTTGGTCTTTAAAGGGGTCTGCGGCGAAAATATGGATAATTCGCAAGCCCTCTCGCCTTTGCGCGAATCCGACTACGAAGCCATCGAGGCCGCCGTCATGGAGACGGAGAAGGGCCGTTGGTTCCTGGCCGAATACGCGCGGCGTCACCGCTCCGCCGATACCGACGAGGTGCTCGGCGCCATCGGCCGGCTGGAGCTGATCCTGAAGCGCGAGCGCCGGCCCGACGCCGACCGCATCCGTCTCGACATCGGCGAGATGAAGGACGCCATCGAGCGCACCAAGCTGGAGATCGCCCAGATCAAGAGCGACGGCCGTTCGCCGCTGAGCCGCTTCGACCGCGCCTCCAACGAACTCGACGCCATTGTCGAACAGACCGAGGGCGCCACCTCGGAAATCCTCGGCTCGGCCGAGAAGATCCAGGAGCTGGCCTGGACCATGCGCGAGGCCGGCGTCGACAATGCGCTCTGCGACGACATCGAGAACCTGACCACCAACATCTACATGGCCTGCTCCTTCCAGGACCTCACCGGCCAGCGGACGCAGAAGGTGGTGCAGGTGCTGCGCTATCTCGAGAACCGCATCAATGCGATGATCGAGATCTGGGGCATGGACGATGCCGAGGTGCACAGCACCTCGACCGACCGCCGCGTCGCCGTCAACGCCCAGGACCACCGCCCCGACGCCCACCTCCTGAACGGCCCGGCGCTGGCCGGCGAAGGCATCGAGCAGAACATCGTCGACGGCCTCCTGGTCGAGGACGCGGCCGCCGATCGGGCGGCGCTCGACGCCGTGGCCAGCCATGCCATCGAGGAGATGGACTTCGACCGCATCGATGCCATGGCCGCCCTCGATAAGGCGTCGATGATCGGCGCCGACGGCCAGATCGACTTCGACGCCATTCCGACCGACGACGACGAACCCCAGGACGCGGCGACGCTGGCCGACAGCATCGAATTCGACGCCATTGCCGTCGACGAGGCGCCGGCCGCCGCCGAGGAACCGGCGATCGATGCCACCCTCGATACGCTGGAAGACGACGCCCTCGAAACGCTGGCCGAGGCGGCGTCCGCCGAGCCGAGCGACGAAGCCCTGGCCATCGCCTCCGAAGCGGTCGACACCGCCATCGAGGCGCTGAAGGAAGTGTCGGACTCGGTGCGCCAGGGCAAGGACGTCGACGATCCCTTCGCCCGCATGACCAAGGCCGAGCGGCAGGCGCTGTTCTCCTGACGTTGCCCATCTCATGCAAAAACCGCCGCGATCCCCTGAGGGAGCGGCGGTTTTTCTTTCTGGCGAGCGATCAGACGGCCGGCGCCAGCGGGCTTTCCGGCGTTTCGCCGTTGGCAAGGCGGATGTTGTCGAGGAACTGCAGGGCCGCCCGCCGCCAACTGAACTTCAGCGCCAGTTGGCGCGCCGCCGCCCGGTCGAGGGCGAGCGCGCCGAGGCAGGCGGCGCGCAAATCCTCATCGAGCAGGCCGGCGTCGCTGTCGCCGAGCACGTCGAGCGGCCCCATCACCGGATAGGCGGCCACCGGCAGGCCCGAGGCCAGCGCTTCGAGCAGCACGTTGCCGAAGGTGTCGGTGCGCGAAGGGAAGACGAATACGTCGGCCGAGGCATAGGCGCGGGCAAGGTCCTCGCCGACCTTGATGCCGGCGAAGTGGACGTCCGGATAGCGCCTGACAAGGCTCGCCCGCTGCGGGCCGTCGCCGACCACCACCTTGGAGCCGGGCAGGTCGAGGCTAAGAAAGGCCTCGAGGTTCTTCTCGACGGCGACGCGGCCGACATTGAGGAAGATCGGCCGCGGCAGGTCGAACACGCTGTCCTCGGCCGGCCGCGGCCGGAACACCTCGGCATCGATGCCCCGCCCCCAGCGCATCAGGTTGCGGAAGCCGCGCGCCGACAGCTCGGCGGCCAGCGTGTCGGTGGCCACCATGCAGCCGGCGCCACCGTTGTGGAAGCGGCGGACCAGCGCGTAGAGCCAGGATTGCGGCACCGGCAGCCGCGCCGCCACATATTCGGGGAAGCGGGTGTGGTAGCTCGTCGTGTAGGGCATGCCGTTGCGGCGGCACCAGGCGCGCGCTTTCAGGCCAAGCGGCCCCTCGGTGGCGATGTGGACATAGGACGGCTGGCCGCGCTCGATCTGCCGCGCCACGCGGCCGTAGGTGGCGATGGCGACGCGGATTTCCGGATAGCTCGGCAGCGGCAGCGTCCGGAACAGGTCGGGCGTCACCATGGTCACCTCGGCGCCCATGGCGATCAGCTCGGCGTTGGTGCGCTCGATCGACCGGACGACGCCGTTGACCTGCGGATGCCAGGCATCGGTGACGACGGTGATGCGGGTCATTCGGCGGCCTCGGCGCGCGGCAGCATCAGCGGCGCCTTGCGTTCGTGGTCGAGGCGGGTCCAGCGGATGATCTCCAGGCTGCCGTCGTGGTTCTCGGCGATCGCCGTGCAGCTTTCCACCCAGTCGCCGGTGTTGACATAGGCGATGCCGTTCATGTCGTGCATGGCGGCGTGGTGGATGTGGCCGCAGATGACGCCGTCCGCCCCCACCCGCTTCGCCTCGTGGGCCAGCGCCTCCTCGAAGGCGCCGATGAAGTTGACGGCGTTCTTCACCTTGAGCTTGGCCCAGGCCGACAGCGACCAGTAGGGCAGCCCGACGAAGCGCCTGATACGGTTGACCCAGGTGTTGGTCCACAGCGCCATCTCGTAGGCCCAGTCGCCGAGATAAGCCAGCCAGCGGGCGTGCCGCACCACCACGTCGAACTGGTCGCCGTGGATGACCAGGAAGCGCCGCCCGTCGGCCGCCTCGTGCAGGCAGCGGTCCATCACCTCGACGCCGCCGAAGTGGGTGCCGAGATAGCCGCGCAGGAACTCGTCGTGGTTGCCGGGGATGTAGACGACGCGGGCGCCCTTGCGCGCCTTGCGCAACAGCTTCTGCACCACGTCGTTGTGGCTCTGCGTCCACAACCAGGAGCGGCGCATCCGCCAGCCGTCGACGATGTCGCCGACCAGGTAGATCGTCTCCGCCTCATGCAGGCGCATGAAGTCGAGCAGCAGGTCGGCCTGGCAATCGCGGGTGCCGAGATGGATATCGGACAGGAACAAGGCTCTGAGACTGCGCGGGGTAGAAAGATCCGTCATGACAAACAAGATGCGCGGGGCATCTTCTCCGAACGGGAATCAACGGCCGGTGGCCGTTTCTGCAACTTCCTTTTGTCCCATCAGCCTCTCAGTTTTATGACGGCCGCGACGTACTCTAGAAAGCGAACGGCCCGGCAATGCCGGGCCGCGTGGGAATCTCAATGGACAGCGATGGCGCTCACGGGCACCAGAGCACCTTCACCAGCTTCTCCGACTTGAGGAGGCTGCGCACCGGCATCTCCAGTGTGTCGTCGCCGGCCACCGCCTTGTCGAAGGCGGCGCGCTTCTCCTCGCCCTCGATATGCAGCAGGATCGAATCGGCGGCCAAGAGCAGCGGCAGCGTCAGCGTGATGCGCGGCTCGATCGCCGCCGGCGCCCGGATCGCCATCACCTGCGCCTTGCAGTCCGGCGAGTTGGCGGCAGCGAGGTTGTCGCCGCCCGGATAGAAGGAAGCGGTGTGGCCGTCCTCGCCCATGCCGAGCACCACGGCGGCGAACGGCAGCGGCAGGTCGGCGATCACCTTGCCGACCTCGGCCACTGCCTCCTCGGGCGTCGGCACCGGCCGGTAAAGCGGCACAAACTCAATGTTGCTGAGCGGCCCCTTGAGGAGATGACGGCGGGCAAGACCGGCGTTGGAGCGCTCGTGCGACTCCGGCACCCAGCGCTCGTCGACCAGCGTCACCACCACGTCGTTCCAGGGCATGCGGTAGCGGCTCATCGCCTCCAGGAAGCGCACCGGCGTCTTGCCCCCTGACAACGCCAGCGCCGCCTTGCCGTGCAGGCGGATGGTATGAGCGAGCGCGCCCGCCACCTCGACGGTCAGCGCGTCGGCCAGCGCCGCACCGTTCTCGAACTCCTGAAACTCGTACATGCCTTCCTCCAGATCGGCGACCCGTGACGCCGCCGGCTCTCGCCTCTCGAGCGGCGGTTCGGTCCGGTCACATCGCGGTGCCGGCCAGCTTTCCCCTTGGTACAATATACACAATCGGCCGGCGTTGGCACCGGCCGACTTTCTACAACCCCGAACAAAGTCCTGTCGGCCGTTCACCCGCATGCGGGGAATGGCCGCACTGCCCCTTTCCCCACGCGCCAGCGGTGAAACGACCGCTGGGAAAACGGTCGGCGACGACGACGCCGGCCATTCTGTAACGAATCACTCCTGCTGCAACGCCTTGATGGCGGCGACGAGACCCTTGGTCGACCCGTCCTGCGTCGTCGCCGGCTCGGCTTCGCCCTTCATCACCGGCAACAGGCGGTTTGCCAGTTCCTTGCCCAGCTCGACGCCCCACTGGTCGTAGGAGTTGACGCCCCAGATGGTGCCCTGCACGAACACCTTGTGCTCGTAGATGGCGATCAGCCGGCCGAGCGTCCTCGGGTCGAGCGTCCGGTAGAGGATGGTGTTGGTCGGCCGGTTGCCGGGGAACGCCTTGTGCGGCGAGAGCGCCGCGATGTCGGCCTCCGACTTGCCGGCCTTGCGCAGCTCGGCGGCGGCTTCCTCGACGGTCTTGCCGAGCATCAGCGCCTCGGTCTGGGCGAGCACGTTGGACAGGAGCTTGGCGTGGTGGTCGCCCACCTGCTCGTGCGGCACGGCGGCGGCCAGGAAGTCGGCCGGGATGACGTCGGTGCCCTGGTGGATCAGCTGGTAGAAGGCGTGCTGGCCGTTGGTGCCCGGCTCGCCCCAGACGATCGGGCCGGAAGCGCGCGGCACCGGCGTGCCGTCGAGGCGGACGCCCTTGCCGTTGCTCTCCATGTCGAGCTGCTGGAGATAGGCGGCGAAGCGGCTAAGGCGCTGGTCGTAAGGCAGCACGGCATGCGTCGAAAAGCCCCAGACGTTGCGGTACCAGACGCCGAGCAAGGCGAGGATCACCGGGATGTTCTTGTCGAGCGGCGCGCTGCGGAAATGGTTGTCCACCTCGTGGGCACCGGTCAGGAACTCGACGAAATTGTCGAAGCCGACGGCGATCGCCACCGGCAGGCCGATCGCCGACCACACCGAATAGCGGCCGCCCACCCAGTCCCAGAAGCCGAAGGCGCGCGACACGTCCATGCCGAAGGCGGCCACCTTGTCGAGCGCGGTGGACACGGCGCAGAAATGCGAGCCGACCGCCGCTTCCCCGAGATGCTCCTTGATCCAGGCGCGGGCGGTGCCGGCGTTGGTCATGGTCTCGGAGGTGGTGAAGGTCTTGGACGCCACGATGAACAGCGTCGTCCTGGGATCGAGTTCGGCCAGCGTGTCGGCGATGTGGGCGCCGTCGACGTTGGAAACGTAGTGGAGGCGCGGGCCGTCGCCGCGATAGGGCGAAAGGGCGATGGTCGCCATGGCCGGGCCGAGGTCGGAGCCGCCGATGCCGATGTTGACGACGTCGGTGAACTTGGCGCCGGTCGACGAGGCGATCCTGCCGGAGCGGACGCCCTCGGCGAAGTCACGCACGCGATCGAGCACCGCGTTGACCTCGGGCATGACGTCTTTGCCGTCGACCATCACCGGCGTGTTGGAGCGATTGCGGAGCGCCGTGTGCAGGACGGCGCGCTTCTCGGTGGTGTTGATCACCGCGCCTGCGAACATGGCGTCGCGCCGCTCGGCGACGCCGGCCGCCTTGGCCAGCTCGATCAGCAGGGCGAAGGCGTCGGCGTCGAGCCGGTTCTTCGAGAAATCAAGCAGCAGGTCGTCGAGATGGACGCTGAAGCGGTCGAAGCGACCGGCATCCTCGGCGAACAGCTTGCGCATCGGGCGATCGGCCAGCTCGGCCTTCTTGGCTTCCAGACGGTTGAAGATGGGGTCCAGATCGGCGGCCATGTTCACGTTACTCCCTGCCGGCATTTCTTGCCGTGTGGGGCGCGATATTATGGGCGGGCCCGCCGGATGGCTAGTGCCTTTGTCCGGGGCGGAATGCAATTTCGGCGGAACTTCCCTCATAAATCTTTGAATTGACGGCATTCATGTCGCGAGGAGGACGTCGACGCCGGCCACCACGGCGTGCCGGTCGGCGAGCGCCGCCAACTCGGCCCGCTGGAGGTCGGCGGCGGCGATCACCCCGCCCGGCGCCGGCAGGTCGCGCGTCGCGCAGGCGTCGGCGGCGATCGTCGAGAACAGCCCGAGGTCGAGGGCGGCGCGGGCCGTCGACGACACGCAGTTGTGCGTCATGAAGCCAGCGACGACGAATTGCGTACCGCGCCCTTCCAACTCGGCAAGCAGCGTCGTGCCGGAGAAGCCGTTCGGCCGGGTCTTGACCACCACGGCCTCGCCATCCCTGGGCGTGAGGCGATCGATGATGGCGCCGCCCGGACCGTCGAGGTCGAACAGGCCGCCGGCTGTACCCTGCTGCACCACGTGGATCACCTTGGCGCTGCGCTGACGAGCGGCCGCGAGCAGCCGCGCCGCCGCGTCGACGGCGGCGTCGACGCCGGACAGTGCCAGCGGCCCGGCGAGATAGTCGTTCTGGCAGTCGATCAGCACCAGCGGCGCCGACCCGAGCCGGGCGAGCGCCGGCGAGCGGCCGAAGATTTCGTTGAGCGTGCGCGGCATGGCCTGTCCTTTCCCTTGACGAGATGGCCATTCTTGCGCCTGCATTATCGCAGGAAATCCGCAAGATACGGAGATCATCCTGCATGGATGCAGCCTTCGATTGGGACGAATTGCAGCTCCTGAACGACATCGTTGCCGGCGGTACGCTGAGCGCGGCAGCCCGGCGGCGCGGCGTCGACCAGACCACCGCGGCCCGCCGGCTGGCCCGCCTCGAAGCCCGCGTCGGCGCGCCGCTGTTCGACCGCATCGGCCGCCGTCTCGTGCCGGCGCCGGTACTCGCCGCCGCGCTGCCGCAGCTCGCCGCCATGGCGGCGGCGGCCGAGGACGCCGGCCTCGCCATGCGGCGCAATCGGGAAGAGGCGAGCGGCGCGGTGCGCGTCTCCAGCCTCGGCCTCATCCATCGGGCGTTGCTGGCGCCGGCCCTGGGCGATCTGGCGCGCCGGCATCCGCGCCTCGTCGTCGATCTCGTCGTCGAGGATCGCAGCGTCAGCTTCGAGCGGCGCGAGGCCGATCTCGCCGTGCGGCTCGGTCGCGGCCCGGCCGACGACGCCACCATCCGCCGGCTCGGCGCCCTCGCCTTCGCGCTCTACCGGCCGGCGGGCGTCACCCCGGCCGGCGTCGTCGCCTACGGCCGCGATCAGAAGGAGTTGCCGGAAATGGCGGCACTCGCGGCGCTGCGACCGAATGCGCCGGTGCTCGCCCGCTCCAACCGGCTCGACGTCCTCGTCGAGGCGGCCTTGACGATCGGCGCTGAAGCGATGCTGCCGGAGATCGTCGGCGACGCCGATCCGCGCCTTGCCGTCGTCGACGGCACGCGCGGCGCCGCCATGCGCGACGTCTACCGCCTCGCCCATCCGGCACGGCTGAAGGAGCCGGCGGTACGCGCCGTCGCCGGCTGGATCGACGCGACGCTCGGCCGCCGGCTCGACCGGTCCTGACTACCACCAGGCATGGAAGTGGTGCACCGGGCCGTGGCCCTGGCCGATTTCCAGCCGGTCGGCGGCGACGATGGCCGCCGTGACATAGGCCTTGCCTTCCGCGACGGCGGCGAAAAGGTCGAGCCCCTTGGCGAGGCCGGCGGCGATCGCCGATGACAGCGTGCAGCCGGTGCCGTGGGTGTTGCGCGTCGGATGGCGCGGCGCCGAGAGCCATCGCGGACCGCCGGCGTCGAGGTAGAGGTCGGCGCTTTCGGCGCTCGTGCCGTGGCCGCCCTTGACCAGCACCGCCTGCGGCCCGAGCGCCAGCAGGTCGCGCGCCGCCGAGAGCATGGCCTCGGGCTCGTTCTCCACCGGCCGGCCGATCAGCCGCGCCGCCTCCGGCAGGTTGGGGGTGATCAGCGTCGCCAGCGGGAACAGGTCGTCGCGCAGCGTCGCCACCGCCTCGGACTTCAGCAGGCTGTCGCCCGACGTCGCCACCATCACCGGATCGAGCACGATGCGGCGCTGGCCGTAGTCGCGGAGACCGCCGGCCACCGTGCGGATCAGCTCCGGACTGGCCAGCATGCCGATCTTGACCGCGCCGACGGCGAGGTCGGAGAAAACGGCATCGATCTCGGCGCGTACGAAGTCGGCCGGCGCCTCGTGGATCGCCGTGACGCCGCGGGTATTCTGCGCCGTCAGCGCGGTGATCACCGAGGCGCCGTAGACGCCAAGCGCCGAGAAGGTCTTGAGGTCGGCCTGGATGCCGGCGCCGCCGCCCGAATCCGAGCCGGCGATGGTGACCGCGATCGCCGTCATGCCCATGTCTCCCAGTTGGCGGCCGCCGTCAGCCATTGCCCGAGCCGCGCCTCCGGATCGGCGGCCGACAGCACGTCGGAGATCACCGCCACGCTGTCGGCGCCGGCGCTCCAGCAGATCGGCGCCCGGTCGAGCGAGATGCCGCCGATCGCCACCAGCGGCCGTTTGGCGATTCGCTTCCACTCGGTCAGCAGCTCTGGACCGCTGGCCGGCGCCGCGTCGTCCTTGGAGACGGTCGACCAGATCGGCCCCAGCGCCACATGATGCGGATCGACGACGAGCGCCCGGTCGAGTTCTTCCCGGTTGGCGGTGGAGACGCCGAGGCGGATGCCGGCCTTGCGGATGGCCGCGAGGTCGGCGGTGTCGAGGTCTTCCTGGCCGAGATGCAGCCACGCGGCGCCGAACTCGATCGCCTCGCGCCAATGATCGTTGACGACGCAGACGGCGCCGGCCGCCTTGCAGAGGGCGAGCGAATCCCGGATTTCGCGCCGCCGCGTCTCGACGTCGGGCGCCTTGGTGCGGATCTGCACCAGCTTGAGCCCCAGCGGCAGCAGGCGCGGCAGCCAGGCGGCGCGGTCGATGATCAGGTAGAAGCGGTCGAGCATGGGGCGTTCCGTCGGAAAAGGGTCAGCGGCGCGGCGGCTTGGCCGCATGGATGACCTTGGTCGCCTGGGTGTAGATCACCCGGACCAGATCCTCGGCGATGGCCGGGGCCACCATCCAGCCGTAGCGGTAGAGGCCGTTGACGGCGATGACGCGGTCGCCGACCGCCACCTTGGGCACGCCGTTCATCAGCACCGGCATCTGGCCGGAGCGCAGCTCCACCACCTCGGCGTCGGCGAAGGCCGGCAGCAGCGACACGGCGTGCATCATCAGTTCGCCGGCCGACCGCACGGATACGCCGCTGCGGCTGTCGTCGATGGTGGTGGCACCGACGGCAAAGAGTCCCTGGCCGCGCGGCGTGACGTAGAGAGCGTGGCGGTTGTGCAGGAGGCGGATCGGCCGGTTGAGTTCGATCTTGTGGCTGCGCACCATGGCCAGTTCGGCCGTCACCGCCCGGAGTTCGGGGAAGCGGTCGCGGGCGCCGAGGCCGCGCGTGTCGACGATGCGCGCGGCGGTGAGGCTGTCCAGCGTGCCGATCCAGTCGAAGCGGATGCGGACGCCGGCCGCCTCCAGCGCCTCGCGCAACCCGGAGAACATCACGCGCGGGTCGGCGTGGGCGGCTTGCGGAAAATACATACCCCGGCCGTAGATGCCGGCAAGCGACGGCTCGAGGGTGGCGATCTTCTCCTCGTCCACCCAGTCGTAGTTGAGGACGAAGGCGGAATAGTCGTCGAGCGCCGAGGGCATGCGCCGGTTGCCGAGCACCAGCGCGCCGCTGATGGTCAGGCCGGAGACCAGCGTCGGCCACAGTTCGAGCGAGCGGCGTCCGAGGTCGACGATGGTGGCGTCGGCGCTGTCGGCCTCACAGTCGGGGGCGATGACGCCGGTGCCGTTCCAGGCCGGCGAGGCGGAGAAATCGCCCTGCCGCTCGTAGACCGCCACCTTGACGCCGGCCTTGGCGCACATCAGCGCCGTGACGAGCCCCATGGGCCCGGCGCCGACGATCGCCACGTCGGCCGTATCGCGCTTGCCGCCCGCACCTTCGCCCATCACCGTCGCTCGCCGCGTTTTTCCATTGTCGATGCACACTTATCGGCCCGCCGCCGGGGCGGCGTCAAGCGCCGCGCCGATAGTCAAACCGATCAGATGGAACCGCCTCTTGCGGTTTCCGGCGCTGCAAGCCGGGCTATCGCCCGGACCCATCCGGAGGTTCCACCTCCGGACCTCCGGTTTTCTTTTAGACAAGCTGGTGGGTGCGGGAG
>LUYO01000056.1:0-57616 GCA_001603295.1 Rhodobacterales bacterium Alpha_02 | reverse complement strand
GCCACCAGCCACAGCATGTCGGGCGCCGGCTTGGCGGCAACGCCGCTGTCGCCGCCGACCACCACGTCGATCGCAGAGCCGATGCCGAGGCTGTCGACGATCTCGCGAGAGACCGCCGTCGGCTTGTTGGTGCAGACGGCCAGCCGGTAGCCGGCCCCGGACAGCTTGCCCATCATCTCCGCCACATGCGGGAACAGGCGGGTGAGGCGGGTGGCGCGCGGCTCGTAGAAGCCGAGATAGGTCTTGACCTGAGCAGCCAGCGCCTCGCCGGCGACGATGACGCCGTGCGCATCGAAGGCCTTCTGCACCAGCACCGGCACGCCCTTGCCGACCATCGCCGACACGGCCTGTTCGCTGTGCGGCGCAAGACCGTTCGCCGCCATCAGATCGTTCACCGCCTCGGTGAGGTCGGGCAGGCTGTCGACCAGCGTGCCGTCGAGGTCGAAGACCAGGGCGCGAATGGGATGGTTCATAGGCTGTCCCTCAGGGCTTGGATGTTGCGGCGGTAATCGGCCTCGGTACCGCCCTTGAACACCGACGTGCCGGCCACTAGCACGTCGGCACCGGCGCGGGCCAAGAGGCCGGCATTGGCGGTGGAGACGCCACCGTCGATCTCGATATGGATGGGTCGGTCGCCGATCAGCGCCTTCACCTTCTTCACCTTCTCGACCACGGCGGGGATGAACGCCTGACCGCCGAAGCCGGGGTTGACGGTCATCACCAGCACCAAATCGATCTCATCGAGCATATACTCGAGGCCGTCGATGCCGGTGCCGGGATTGAGCACCACGCCGGCCTTCTTGCCGAGCGAGCGGATCACCTGCAACGAACGATGGACGTGCGGTCCGCCCTCGACATGCACGGAGATCAGGTCGGCGCCAGCCTCGGCGAAAGCGGCGATGAACGGATCGGCCGGTTCGATCATCAGGTGCACATCGAACGGCAGCTTGGTGTGCGGCCGCATCGCCTTCACCACCGCCGGGCCGAAGGTGATGTTGGGCACGAAATGGCCGTCCATGATGTCGATGTGGATCCAGTCGCCGCCGGCCGCCTCGACGGCGACGAGTTCGGCACCGAGGCGGGAGAAATCCGACGACAGCACGGACGGGGCGATCTTGACGGTCATGAAGGAGCGTTCCGGCGATGAGGATCAGGGGTCGGAAATTCATAAAGCAAGACGCCGCCGAGCGCTAATGCCGATTCTCGACGCCGGCCAAAAAGCGTGTGGCCGCCCGCACGTAATCGATCAAGCCGGCCGCCGGCCACGATGTGGTCGCTTTCGCCGCCCAACCAGGGCACGGCCGCCGTTTTCCTCGGGACAACCGGCAAAACGGCGGCCGGCAAATGGCATCCGGCGCGGGCTTGCGGTAAGCTCCGGAAGACCATTCATGAGTCCGGAAAAAAGAGACGGGACGCCGAGCATGCGCCACACCACCCTGAAGCAGCTGCGGTTCCTGTCGGCCGTCATCAAGACCGGTACCGTCACCGCCGCCTCGTCGGCAATGAACGTCACGCCGCCGGCCATCACCGCCCAGGTCAAGGCGCTGGAGGATCTGGTCGGCCTGCCGCTTCTCGAGCGCGTCGGCGACCGCTTCATCGCCACCTCGGCCGGCCAGGAGATCGCCGGCACGCTCGATCGCATCGAGGCGCTGCTCAACGAATGCTCCGGCGCGCTGGCCGAGATGCGCGAGGCCGGCTCGGGCCGCGTCGCCGTCGGTGTCGTCTCCACCGCCCGCTATTTCGCGCCGACCGTGCTCGCCGCCTTCCGCAAGGAACGGCCGAAGGTGGACATCGACTTCATCGTCGGCAACCGCGACGAGACCATCCTCAGACTGCGGAACTACGAGGTCGACCTCGCCGTGATGGGCCGGCCGCCGAGCGAGTTCGACGTCGAGGCCAAGGCGATCGGCAAGCATCCGCAGGTGATCATCTGCGCGCCCGACCATCCGCTGGCCCGCGAGCGCAACATCCCCATCGAGGCGCTGATGGGCGAGACCTTCCTGGTGCGCGAGGCCAATTCCGGCACCCGCAACTCCTTCGCCCAGCTGATGAGCCAGCACGACGGCGGCCGCGACGTGCGCGAGTTCGAGATGGGTTCCAACGAGACCATCAAGCAGGCGGTGATGGCCGGGCTCGGCATCTCCTTCATCTCCTCGCACACCGTCGCCGCCGAGGTCGAAGCCGGCCGCCTGGTGATCATGGACGTGGTCGGCCTGCCGCTGATCAAGACCTGGCACGTCGTCCGCCGCACCGACAAGCGGCTGCTGCCGTCGGCCGAGGCGATGTACCGCTTCTGGGTCGAGCACGGCGGCGACTACCTGCCGAAGATCAGCGGACGGGCCGACTAGCATCCGCCAAAAAGTTGCAGACTTTTTGGACAAGCGGATGCGCGAAGACATGACTTGAGCCGGAGACTGCCATGACCGCCCTGCGTCCCTTCCGCGTGGTCGAAAGCCTTTGCGCCACCGGCAAGGAGTCGGAGGCGAAGAAGGAGGACCGGCTGGTCGTCACCGACCACTTCGCCGCCGTCATCGACGGCGCCACCTCCTCCGGCCCGATCGGCGGCCGGCCGGGCGGCATCGTCGCCGCCGAGGCGGTGGAAGCCGCAGTGAAGGCGCTGCCGCCCGACGCCACCGCCCGCGATTTCGTCGATCGCGCCACGGCGGCCGTCGCCACGGCGATCGGCGCGTGGCCGGATGAAACGCAGATGCGCCCCTCGGCGGTGGCCGCCGTCTGGTCGCGCGCCCGCAACGAGGTCTGGCGGGTCGGCGACTGCCACGTCCGCATCGACAACCGGGCCTATTACGGCGGCAAGGAGATCGACCGCATCGGCTACGAGTTCCGCTGCGCGGTGATCAAGGCGCGGCTTCGGCTCGGTCTCACCAGCCTCGACGCCGAGCGGCGGGTGCCGACCATGGAGCAGCCCTTCCGGCCGCTGGTCACCGCCCAGCACGCCTTCCTCAACCTCGACAGCGACGATCCGCTCGCCTACGGCGGCCTTGCCGGCACGCCGGTGCCCGACCGTTTCATCGAGGTGATCCCGGCAGCCGGCGCTGGTGAGATCGTGCTGGCCAGCGACGGCTTCCTGTCACCGCCGGCAACGCTGGCCGAGGGTCTGGCGGAGATCGCCCGTATCAGGGAGAACGACCCGCTGATGGTGGAACTCGCCACGGGCTCGCGGCCGTTCGCGCCCGGCCGCGACTATTTCGACGACACCACCTACCTCCGCATCCGGCTCGGCTGAGGCTCAGGCAGCCGGCCAGCGCGCCGCGTAGGCGGTGAGCATGGCCCAGGTCGCCTCGTGGTCGGGAAGGCGAAAATCGACGCCGCCCGGCTTCCGGCCGATGCCGATGCCGAAGCCGCCCAGCTTGTGCGCCGCGGCGAAGCCGGACTCGTCGGGCACGTCGTCGCCGACATGCACCGGCACGCGGCCGAGGAAGGGCGTGTGCTCCATCAGGAAGGTGAGGCCGGAGCCCTTGTTCGCCCCTTGCGGCACCACGTCGATCGACACGCGGCCGGGGATCACCGACACATGGCCGCTGGCATGTCGCTCGGCCAGCGCCGCCACGCCGTCGGCCAGCGGATCGCCCTCGTTGTAGACGATGGCCAGCGCGCCGATCTTCCACTGGATGTCCATGGTCGGATAGGCGTCGGCCACCGCCGAGGCGATGTCGTCGAGCGCCCGCCGCTCCTCGGGCGTCTGCACCGGCGTGAAGCGGCGGCCGTCGGGGAAGCGCCGGTCGGCACCCTGCAAGGCGGCTACCGGCAAGATCAACGGCTTGAACATCGGATCGACCGTCTCCACGGAGCGGCCGCTGACGATGGCCATCGCCCCGCCGAGCCAATCGTAAAGACGGCCGAGGAAGGCGATGCGCTCGGCGGCGATGCCGCGCTCGCGGTCGGCGTAGGTCGGGCCGATCAGCGTGCCGTCGACGTCGAGGAACAGCGCAAGACGGTCGGGGGCGGGCAGACGGGCGGCGAGGTCGATCGGGTCGGTCAAGGGTACGGGCCTGCGGTCGGAAGCGAAAAAGGGTTGCCGCTAAGACGAAAGTATCGCCTGCAGCATCCCTAGCCTCTACAGCCATCGCCGCGATCCGACAATGCCCCGAGGCTTGAATCGATATGAAAGCCGTCGTTTGGGGACGGTTTCTGAAATTCGCCCGGTGAGTCGGCTGGCTCGGCTGTCGAACCTCGGAACGGAGGAAAGTCGCGCCAGACAGTCGCCGGAGTGGAATTTGCAGTCGATCGCTCAGACGGAGAGATCGTAAACCAGAATGCCCTCGAGCCCGCCATCGGTCGCCGCCACGATCCGGTTGCCGACCTTCACGTGCTCGGGATGGATGAGGTAGGCGTCGCGCGCCGCCTCGTCGTCGAAGGTGACGACGAAGCCGTGGCGGAAGCCGCGATCGAGCCCTTCCGGCGACACGTTCGGGCCGGCCTTGAAGTCGAGCATGCCGGGGATGATCGGCTTCAGCGCCGCCACGGCGCCGTAGAGCTTCAAAACGTCGGCGGTGGTCGCCGTGGCCGGCATCTTCAGGAACACGCAATGCAGGATCATGGATCAGTCCTCAGTCGGCAACGACCGGCGGCGGCGTGCGCCCCCGCAACGGCCGTTCCTCGATGGCGGCAAGCAGGAACAGCGACACGAGCTGCGCCGCCGCCGCCGCGAAGAACAGGGCTCGGAAGGCGAAGACGGCGCCGTCGCGCGCCGCCGGCGCCAGCGCGCCGTCGCTGATGTGATCGCCGATGCCGGCGCTGCCGAGGATGGCCCCGAGCACGGCGATGGCGACGACGGCGCCCAGCGAGCGGACGAAGGTGTAGGCGCCGGTGGCCGTGCCGAGGTCGCGCGGGTCGGCGGCGTTCTGCACCATGACGGTGGCCACCGGGAACAGCGTGCCCTGGCCGAAGCTGGTGACCACCGCCAGCGCCTCGATCACCCAGAAGGGCGCGTCGCCGACGACGAGGCCGACCGCCGCCAGCGCCAGTGTCGACAGGACGCTGCCGATCATCGGCAGCCGCTTGTAGTGCGTCGACTTGCGCAGGATGCGCGCCGAGATGTTGGAACCGATCACCGAGCCGATCATCGGGCCGAGCAGCGCGATGCCGGCCGCCGAGGCACCGAAACCGTCGATCAGTTGCAGGTAGACCGGAAAGTAGACCGACAGGCCGAACATGCCGGCAGCGGCCAGGAAGGAAACGGCCGAGGTCAGCGTGATCACCCGGTCGCCGAAGATGCGCGGCGGCAACAGCGGTTCGGCCGGCTGGAACTGGTACCAGGCGAAGAAGGCGAAGGTGGCGAGCGACAGCGCCAGCATGCCGAGGACGAACGGCGAGGTCCAGGGATGGGAATGGCCACCGAGCGTCAGCGGCAGCAGGAACAACAGCGTCGCCGCCATGATCAGCAACGCGCCGGCGATGTCGAGCCGGTGGTCGCGGCGGATGTCCGGCAGGCGGGACAGCGGCTTCAGCGACAGGCCGACGGCCAGCGCGCCGAGCGGCAGGTTCAGCCAGAAGATCGCCGACCAGTGGACGTATTCGGCCAGGAGGCCACCGAGCACCGGCCCGGCGACGCTCGACGTCGCCCAGACGGCGGAAATGTAGACCATATACTTGCCGCGCTCGCGCGGCGGTGCCACGTCGCCGATAATGGTCTGCACCAGGGCCATCAGACCGCCGCCGCCAAGCCCCTGCAGGGCGCGGCCGGCGATCAGCACGGCCATCGACGGCGCGGCGGCCGAGATCACCGATCCCGCCACGAAGATGCCGACGCCGGCATAGAGCACCGGCCGCCGACCCTTGAGGTCGGCCAGCTTGCCGTAGAGCGGCGTCACCGCCGTCGCGGTCAGGAAATAGGCCGAGACGATCCACGACACCCACTCGCCGCCACCCAGCGAGGCGCCCATCACCGGCAGCGCCGGCGTGACGATGGTCTGGTCGAGCGCGGCGAGGAACATGCAGAGAAGCGCGGTGATGACGATCCGGGTCTTGTCGTCTTCGCCGAGCAACTGGGCGGAATGGGGCGTCATGGTCATGGCATCGGTCCGGCGATTCGGCCGCACCCTAGCGATTGTCCGGTCCGAAAGCCAGCGGCCGCCGCCGTCGCCTTCCGTTCGCCATCCGAGCCTCTATACTGGGCGCAATGAACCGGAGACCGCCGCGATGACAAACCCCCGCTCCGTCGATCTCAACGCCGACCTCGGCGAGGGCTTCGGCGCCTACCGCATCGGCGACGACGCCGCGCTGATCGACGCGGTCACCTCGGCCAACGTCGCCTGCGGCCTGCATGCCGGCGATCCCGAGATCATGGTCGAGACCTTCCGCCACGCCAAGGCGCGCGGCGTGACGGTTGGCGCCCACCCCGGCTTTCCCGACCTCTGGGGCTTCGGCCGCCGGGTCATTCCCTATTCGGCCGGCGAGATCGAGCGGCTGATCGCCTATCAGATCGGCGCGGCGGCGGCGCTGTCGGCGCTGTCCGGCCACCCGATCGCCTATGTCAAGCTGCACGGCGCGCTGGCCAACCTGGCCGGCACCGATCCCGACGTCGCCGCCGCCAGCGTGCGGGCGATCAAGGGCGTCGACGCCTCGCTCGGCTGCCTCGCCATCGCTCACGGCGCGCAGGAGCGGCTGGCCCGCGAGGCCGGTCTTGCCACCTTCTCCGAGGTCTACGCCGACCGCAGCTATCGCGACGACGGCTCGCTGATGCCGCGTTCCCAGCCTGGTGCCTTCGTCCACGACCCGGCCGAGGCGGTGGAGCGGGCCTGCCGCATGGTGGCGACCGGCGAGATCGTCTCGGTGACCGGCAAGGCGCTGCCGACATCGGTCGACTCCATCTGCGTGCACGGCGACAACCCGACGGCGGTGGTGACGGCGCGGCTGCTCGGCGAGCGTCTGGCCGCCGAGGGCGTCACGCTCGCCGCCTTCGCGGGGGCCACCTGATGGACGCCGCCCCGCCGACCACCGGCCAGACGATCGTCGCCGGCCTCACCGGCACCTTCTACCGGTCGCCATCGCCGGAGGCGCCGCCCTTCGTCGAGGTCGGCGACCTCGTCGAGGAAGGACAGACCATCGGCCTCCTCGAAGCGATGAAGATGCTGACGCCCGTCGAGGCCGACCGCGCCGGCCGCATCACGGCGATCGGCGCCGAGAACGGCGCGCTGGTGACCCGCGGCACGGTGCTCTACCGCTTCGCCGGCTCTGATGACACGACGCCCGAAATGCCGACCGAGCGGTTGCCGGCCGAGCCGCCGCCCTTCGTCGCCGCGCCGTCGCCCGGCCGCGTCCGCCTTTGCCATCCGCTGGAGCAGACCCCGCGCTTCTCGGAGGGCGACCGCATCGGCAAGGGCGAGACCGTCGCCTTCGTCGAGGCCAACGGCCTGCTGCTGCCGGCAATCGCCGCCGCCGACCTGACGCTCGGCCGCCGCCTGGTCGACGATGGCGACGCCGTCGGCTGGGGCGCGCCGCTCTACGAGACGCGATAGAGCGCCGCCGCCGACCGCAGCCTTTCGAGCCAGCCGGCGGTCTCCCGGAGCGCCGCCACCGCAGCGTCGCGGTCGACCAGCGTGAAGCGGACGAAATCGCCGGGCATCGCCTGTCCCAGCCGCCAGAGATCGGCCTCGATCACCGTGCCGATCTTCGGATAGCCGCCGCAGGTATTGGCCTCGGCAAGCTGGACGATCGGCCGGCCGGACGGCGGCACCTGCACCGTGCCCGGCACGATGCCGTGCGACATCAGCTCGCGCCGCCGCTCGCGAACGAGTTCCGGCCCATTGAGCCGGCAGCCCTGCCGGTCGGCCTCGGCCGTCACCTGCCAGTCCGTCGTCACGAGCAACCGCCGCGCTTCGTCGGAGAACTCCGGCCACTCGGCGGCCGGCAGCAGGCGCAACGGCCGATCGGCGTCGCCCCGTCCGGGCGGCGGCAGCGCGCCGATGCCGCCATCGGGCAATCGCCCCGGCACCCTCGGCCCGAGCGGCAAAAGATCGCCGCGCCGGAGCCCCCTGCCCTCGTAGCCGCCGTAGCCGCTCTTCAACTCTGTCGATCGCGCTCCAAGCAACAGCGGCACGTCGATGCCGCCGCTCACCGCCACATAGATGCGGGCGCCCGCCGTCGGCGGCGCGATGGTCAGTTCGTCGCCGGCCCGCGCTTCGACCGCCCACCAAGGCGGCAGGCGGCAACCGGAGAGCCACGTCTCGGCGAGCGCGCCGGTGACGGCCACCGCCGCGCCCGCCTGAAACCGCAGGCGGAACGGGAAGGCCGCCACCTCGATCGCCGCCGCGCCGGTATCGTTGCCAATGAGCGCGTTGGCGACGTCGAGCGCCGCAAGGTCCATGGCACCGGAGCGCGACACGCCGCTGGCCAGACAGCCGCGACGGCCGCGGTCCTGCACCGAATTGAGCGCGCCGGACGACAGGATCTCGATCATCGCCTGACCCCGGCGACGACGAAACGCACCACGTCGCCGGGCGCCAGCGTCGCCGGCGGGATGCGACGGGGATCGAACAGCGCGAAATTGGTATGTCCCAGGATGTGCCAGCCGGACGGCGCCGTGATCGGCATGATGCCGGCCTGACCACCGCCGACGATCACCGCCCCCTTGGGAACGCCGGCGCGCGGCACCGCCCGGCGCGGCGCCGCAAGCGCCGGGTCGAGACCGGACAGATAGGGAAAGCCGGGCATGGCGCCGATCGCCGCCACCCGGTAGACGGCGCCGCAATGCCGGCCGATCACCTCGTCGACGGTGAGGCCAAGGCCGGCGGCGAAATCGGCGAGGTCCGGCCCGCCGTAGACGACATCAATGCGATGCTCGCGACCGGCCCGCGCCGTGGCGGCCGCCGTCCGCCAGCCGTCGACGAGGCGGCGCCTGATCTCCCCGGCCTCGACGGCCAGCGGATCGAAGGCGACCATCAGGTTGTTCATGCCGGGCACCACATCCTCAATGCCGTCGGTGTCGGAGAGGCCGTCGGCGAGCGCCAGAAGCCGCGCCTGCCGGTCCTCGTCGAAGGCACCGGCGGCGACGTCGAGGAGCAACGCACCGGCGCCCGCCTCGGAGAGGATGAAATCGTCGGCCAACCGTTCCCCCTGTCCTGTCAGGCGATTATCGACGGCCAATGCCCGCCGTGCAAGGGAGCCACGCGGCAATGCGATTGGTCGGCGGCCGGCGAGAGCCTATAACGTTACCGATAACCGGCCGCCAGACGCCGGCGGACTGCCAAGGACCGTATTCAATGACCCCTGAGACCCAAGCCCGCCTCGCCGCGCTGCGAGAGCGGATGGTCGCCACCGACACCGACCTCGTCGCCCTCGCGCCGGGCTCGCACATGCAATGGCTGCTCGGCTACGCGCCGGCCTCCGACGAGCGGCCGTGCCTGCTGCTGATATCGCCGGGCGGTACCGCTTTCCTGATGCCCGAAGTCAATGCCGACGATGTGCGCCAGCACACCGACATCGATTTCGTGCCCTGGGCCGACGACGTCGGGCCGCACGTGGCGCTCTGCCATGCGCTCAGCGCCATCGGCGCCAGCGCGCCCGACCGCGTCGCCATCGACGAGACCATGCGCGCCGACTTCGCGCTGCTGGTGCTCGACGCCCTGCCCTCCGACGTGCTGCGCACCTTTACCGCCGACACGCTCGGCGGCCTGCGTATGAAGAAGGACGAGCGCGAATACGGCCTCCTCAAGATGAACGCCGGCATCGCCGACCGGGCGATCGAGGCGGCCGTCGCCGCCCTCAAGCCCGGCATGACCGAGAACGAGCTTGCCGCCGTCATCCGCAACCAGTTCCTGAAGGAAGGCGCGGCGCCGAGCTTCTGGGTGGTCGGCAGCGGTCCCAACGGCGCCTTCCCGCACCATCACGCCTCCGACCGCCATATCGTCGAGGGCGACGCGGTGGTGATCGACGTCGGCGGCGTCAAGTCCGGCTTCCCGAGCGACATTACCCGCGTCGCGGTGGTCGGCCGGCCGCCGGACGGCTTTGCCGAAGTGCACGCCATCGTCGAACGGGCGGTCGAGGCGGCGCTCGCCGCCGCCAGGCCCGGCGTGCCGGCCCGCGAGGTCGACGCCGCCGCCCGCGCGGTGATCGCCGAGGCCGGCTACGGCAAGGCGTTCACCCACCGCACCGGCCACGGCATGGGCATCGATGGCCACGAGCCGCCCTACATCACCGCCACCTCGGAGACCGTGCTCGAGGAAGGCATGGTGTTCTCGATCGAACCGGGCATCTATCTCGCCGGCCGCTACGGCTGCCGCCTGGAGGAGATCGTCATCCTGCGCAAGGACGGCCCGGAAATCCTCTCAAGCCTTCCTCGCGACATCCTGATGGCGAAGGGGTGACCGCTCTCACCCCCGACCGGCCACCTTCTCGCTGAGCACGCGGTTGGGCGACACCTTGCCCGCCTCCTCGTCGGCGATGTTGCCCATGGTCGTCTCGGCGATGGCCAGCAGCGCCTCCTCGGTGAAGAAGGCCTGATGGCCGGTGATCAGCACGTTGGGGAAGGTCAGGAGGCGCTGGAACACGTCGTCCTGGATGATCTCGCTGGAGAGATCCTCGAAGAACAGGTCGGCCTCCTGCTCGTAGACGTCGAGGGCGACGCCGCCGATGCGGCCGCTTTTCAGACCACCGATCACCGCCTCGGCGTCGATCAGCGCGCCGCGCGAGGTGTTGATCAGCACGAAGCCGTGCTTGGCGCGGGCGATCGCCGCCTCGTCGATCAGGTAGTGCGTCTCCGGCGTCAGCGGGCAATGCAGGCTGATGATATCCGACCGCTCGATCAACTCGTCGCGCCCGACGTAGGTGACGCCGATCGCCTTGAGGTCGTCGACCTCGTAGCGATCGTGGGCCAGCACCTCGCAGCCGAAGCCGAGGCGATAGGTCCGCGCCACCAGCGCGCCGATGCGGCCGGTGCCGACCACGCCCACCGTGCGGCCGTAGAGATCGTGGCCGAGCAGACCTTCAAGAGCAAAATTGTTTTCGCGGACGCGCGCCCAGGCGCGATGGATGCGCCGGTCGAGCGCCAGCAGCAGGCCGACCGAGAACTCGGCGACGGCGTGCGGCGAATAGGCAGGCACGCGCAGCACGACGAGGCCCGCCGCCTCGGCGGCGTCGAGGGCGACGTTGTTGAAGCCCGCCGCCCTCAGCGCCACGATGCGCGTGCCGCCGGCGGCCAGTGCCGCCATCACCTCGGCGTCGAGCGTATCGTTGACGAAGGCGCAGATGGCCGGGAAGCCCTCGGCCAGCCGCACCGTCGCATGATCGAGCCGCGGCTCGAAGAAGGTCAGCTCGTGGCCGTGCATGGCGGCGGCGCGGCTCAGGAAGGTGCGGTCGTAGGGCTTGGTGCTGAAGACGGCAACGCGCATCGGGATCTCCGGATGGATGGTCTGGCGGCCAGACTATCAGGCGGCGGGCTCAAGAAAAGAGGAAGGTGCGATCCGGCGTCTGCGGCGAAAGTTGGACCGCGCCCATCAGCACGAATCCCCGCTGGCGGGCCGGAGCGAAGGATGCGACATTGCCGCCATGCGTTTCCTCGCCGGCCTCCGCCTGCTTCTTCTCGCCCTCGCGCTGATCGGCCTGATCGGCGGACGCGGCGCCCTGTTTCCCGTTGCGGCCGCCCACGCGGCGATGACGACCGCCGATCTGAAGCACGATTGCTGCGGCAAGACGTCATCCGCCCCCGTCGAGAAGGCCGGCAGTTGCCTCGGCGCCGGCTGCCCCATGGCCGCGCCCGCCCTGCCGGCCGCGGCTCCGTTCCTCGAAACCGATTCCGGGCGCCCCGCCGACACGCCGCTTGTCGTTCTCGAACTCGACGGCCAGTCGCCGGCGCCGCCGCTCGAACCGCCGCGCGCCTGAGCGGCCGCCATCATCCCTTTTCTTTCCGCGACCGCCGACGCCCTGCGATGCGCCGCGGCCGGACATCAGACACAGGCAAAATCATGAAATTCCGTATTCTCGTTCCCTTTATCCTCGCCGCGTCCACCTCGCTCGCCATGGCCGGCCAGCCGGTCGAGGTGCTGCTCAACGAAGGCTGCATGTGCTGCCACGAATGGATCGCCCATATGCAGGCGGCCGGCTACACCGCCCATGCCACCGAGATGGACTACAACGCCCTCGCCTTGCGCAAGACGGCGCTCGGCATCCCCGGCGATGCCGTCTCCTGCCACACCGCGCTGGTCGGCGGCTACGCCGTCGAGGGTCACGTGCCGGCGGCGCTGGTCGATCGCCTCTTGGCCGAGAAGCCGGACGCCGGCGGCCTCGCGGCGCCCGGCATGCCGCTCGGCTCGCCCGGCATGGGCGCCGACGCCGATGCCGAGCCGTTCGACGTGCTGCTGATCAGGAAGGACGGCAGCACCGAGGTGTTCGCCACCGTCCAGCCCGACAAGGGCTGACCATCGGGCGCCCGGAGTTCCGGACGGTTTCGGAGTCCGGGCGCCTATCGCTGCGCCAGCTTGGCGATGCGCGCCGACATCTCGGAGATTTCCTTGGTCTGCGCCTCGATGATCGCCTCGGCCATCTTCCGGCTGTCTGCGTCGGCGCCGTATTTGAGTTCGATCCGTGCCATGTCAATCGCCGCCTGATGATGGGCGAGCATGCCGCAATTGAAGGCGAGGTCGGCATCGGCGATGCCGGCCGCTGCCATCATCGGCCCGTGCATGCGGTTGATCGCCTGCATGGTCTCGGTCTGCGCGGCGGCAGCGGTGCCGGCCTCGCCGGCGTTCGAGACTTGCGCCTCCGAAGCGGGGCGCGGCGCGCCGGCCATGTCGTCGTGGGGGTCGTCGGAGCCGGGCATCGCCTGCTCGGGCGGCACGATGGCGGCGCGGCAGGCCTGCGGCAGGATGGACAGATCGGTTTGCGGCGCCTCCTGGGCGACGGCGCCGGCGACCGGCCCTACAAGGGCCATGGCAAAGAGGATCGGGCGTATCCGCATCGTAAGTCTCCCGTGGCTGGAGCGCGGCCCATCCGGCTCGGCGCGCCGGCGATGCCGCCATAGGCATAACGCCGACGACCCGGCTCGGGTTCGCCGCCGATGTCCGAAACCGGCCATGGCGAAATGTCCATGGAGCGGTCGGCGCGGAACAAACCGCCATCCGAACGGTTAACCCCCGGATTCCAATCTCAAGCTCTGGAGGCTGCCATGCACGCCGAAGCGATGATCCGCTCTCATCCCGCCCTGAACGGCACCGTCGATAACGATCTGCTCCGCTGCATCGAGGCCTGTCTCGATTGCGCGCAGACCTGTACGTCCTGCGCCGACGCTTGCCTCGGCGAGCAAAACGTCGAAGACCTGCGTCAGTGCATCCGTCTCAACCTCGACTGCGCCGACCTCTGCCTGGCGACCGCCACGATCGCCTCGCGGCGCACCGGCTCCAACGGCGACGTGCTCAGGGCGGTCATCCTCGCCTGCCGCGACGCCTGCCGGGCCTGCGCCACCGAATGCGGCCGTCACGCCACCATGCACGAGCATTGCCGCGTCTGCGCCGATGCCTGCCGGCACTGCGAAGACGCCTGCGCCACCGCCGCCGACGGTATCAAGTCGTCGCTACAGTAACCGGCGCCCTGGGGCTGAGGTTCTTGGAAGAGTGGCGAGCGTGCCGGAGGTCCACCCGGCACGCTCGCCACCTTTGTTTTCATAAAAGACCGCAGGACATACCGGATCAGGGGCGCTTAATGTATGGGCTTTTTGCTCCAGGCGGAGTCTTTGCCCACATGCAGATTCGGTATGCCGCCCGCCACGAGGTCGAGATCCTTTTCCGACAGCTCCTGCCCGTCGGATAGCTTGTCCAGCCCGGCGGCGAGTTCTTCCGCCGTGAAGCTGAAGCCTTCGCGGGCACCCAGGGCAACGACGGCGGCCGGCCCCTCCTGCATCGCTGCCGCGGCCTCCGCCTCCAGCGCTTCGCTCGCCCGAACCTTGTCGTAAAACTGCTCCAAAGCCTGCATGCTCATGATGTCTTGATCTCCATTCAGTATGGGTCCCCCCGTCCAGGGAGGCGTCAATCAGGGTCGCCGCGCCGTTTCCTTGCCGAGGTTGGGCGCGACGGCCATGCTGGCCGTGCCACCGGCGACCAGATCGAGGTCGGCATCGGAAAGCTCACCGTCCACCGGAGCCGACCGACGCGACAGAGCAGCCAGAAGCTCCTCCTCCGTGAACTCGAAGCCCTTCAGGAAACCCAGAACAACGAGAGATTCCGGGCCATCTTCCAAAGCATTGGTGGCCAGCGCCTCAAGCTCCGGATCGGAACGCACGCATTCGTAGAATGTCTTGAGGGATTCGATACTCACGGAAAACGTCCCGACATGGTGGTTTTTCACTCCTCGTCACGGGGAGACATGAATTCGCGAACGGTCGCAGCCACGGCCGGTCAGATTTCAGGCTCGGCAACACCATGCGGGCCAGCGCCCCGCCGATGCGCCGGGTGGCCGCGACATTCGCCGGTAAGCTGCTGCCGGAAGGAGGCGGGCAATCGAGCGCTGGCGCTGAAGATCGTCTCGACGCGCTCGGCGAGGGACGCAAACCGGCGAAGGGTCAGGGCGACCATGCGGGGGCGACTGTCGTGGCTGGTATAGTAGACCGCGACGGAATCCCGGCCGAGGCGCGCCGCCTGCCTGGAGTAGCAGTGATAGTAGGCGCCGACCATGATACCACCCTGCCGATAGGCCGGGTCGAGATAGGCTTCCAGATAGCGGATCGCCGGCACATCGGCGTTCGCCTCGACAAGGGGGCGGCGCGTTTCCGTGGCCAGCAACCACCCGACGAGTTGGCCGTCGCGACGGATGGCGATACTGAAATCGTCAGCCAGTTGTTCCGCCTGACGGATCGGGCCCGACATGTCCGCCGCCTCGGGGGTCGAGAGGTATCGCTCCACCGCCTCGACGTCGGCGGCGTTCAGCTCCAGGGGCTCGAAGGCGTATGACCGCGGCGCGGCAAGGCGCCCGGCGATGCCGGGCCAGGCGCCGACCTCGTCGGCCATTTTCCCGACGCGGCCGATCACCACCAGCCCGCTCGGCCGAGAAACCGTCCAGCCGGCTCTTTCCAGCAAGGCCTCCAGCGCGTCCCGCCCCGGCATCGTTTCGTTATAGTTCGCCCGGCATTCGGTCGCGCCGCGCCAGGATGCCTCCGCCTGCCAGGCATCGAGGAGGCGCCCGCCAAGCCCCAGCCGGCGCATCGCCGGAGCAACCGCGATCGATAGCAGCTCGCATTGGGACCTTCCCGGCAACAGGGTGCCGAGAGCCAGCCCGAGCGGACGCCCGCCGACAATGAGGCCGACCGCGATGACGTGATCCGGCACCGGCTCAAGCCAGCCGCCGACCCGCCCGAACGTGAACGGGGAGAATAATCCCGCGCTCCCTCTGAGCACCGGAAACGAAGCTCTCGGCGGCGTCGCCGGATGGCCCACCGATACCTCGTCTGGTCCGGCGGGCAATCGTCTCTGTGCTGCCGCAGACATGCCGCACCTTTCTCCATGCTGTCTTTCAGGCTATGTGCCTGTATTCAGACTGGAAATAAAGCGCAGCCCCTCCCATGGGACGATATCGGCGGAGTTTGGGATGGGATGTCGGGAGAGCGATCGCCGTCTTCCGGCATTCAGGCCTTGGCGTGCAGCTTGTCGAGCCAGGTCTGCATCCAGTTGCTCTCCTGAAAACCGATATCGCTTTTCAGGCGGATACCCTCGCGGGCGTTCCGGATGGCCTCGCTCGGGCGAAGGCCGAAATATTGCTGGAAGGCGCGGGAGAAGGCGTTCTCGCTGGCAAACCCGGTGGCATAGGCGAGTTTCGCCACTGATCCCCGCGACGTGCCGACCGAGGCGAGCTTCAAGAGGGCCAGCTTCAACCGTCTCTCGCGGATATAGTCGGCGATGCCGCCGAGCGGCTCGAACAGTCGATAGAGGGCGGAACGCGACAGCGCGAACTGGCGCATGATCATTTCCGTCGAAAGCGACGGGTTGGTGAGATTGCGCTCTATGAACACCTGTACAGTTTGAAGATTGGAATCCATCAGCATGCCGCGCTCGGCGGCCACGGCGGCCGAAAGGCCGCTCGATACCAGCACGGACGCGACATCCGCCGCCAGCTTTCCTTCGGGGCCGGCCAGTTGCGGGGCCAGCTTGGCCATCGTCATCATGTGCTCGCCGAGCAGAATGCCGAGCGTGGACGTGCCGTCCAGCCGCGCGCCGTGCAGTTCGTCGATGACCTTGGGCATCAGGCGGATCATGGCGCGCGGCAGGATCAGGCTGACGATGTCCATGTCGGTGGTCTGGCTGCGCATCGGCCGGCTGAGATCAAAACAGACGATATCGCCGGCAACGCCCTTCGCCAGTCCCCCATCGGCGTTGTAGGCGCATTGACCGGATACGTAGAGCTGAATCAGCAGATGATCGACGCCCGACGCGGCCACCAGCTCGCTCGAACGATGGAAGCGCTGGGCGACCGCCGACGACTTGCCGATCAGGAAATGCCCGAGATTGTAGCTCGCAAGGTCGGCCTTGAAGCCGTCGAGCCCGTCGGTTGCCGGAACCGCGTCGAACAGGCTGGATACGCCGATCCGCCAGCGCTCGTAGTTTTCTTCGTGGCTCAAGTCCGACGATCGGATCAACTGGTATTCAGTTTGGCTGTCGGTCACCTGGGTCGCTCTCTGAAGGTATTCATTCTCTTCGCTAAGCAGATCAATACTCAGCCCAAGCGTCGAGAAATACGAGTAACGGAAGGCTCAAGACAAAACGCGTTTTCAGATCAGGCGACCGACCAGCATCGTCGCCCATACTACCTTGCATGCAATGTGTAGCGCCTGATCCCCGTGAATGGAGATAATTCCTTGGTTCTTGAGAGAGTCAATGGAAAAGTGAGCCGTCGTCTCCAGAATTCCGACGATGAGCGAGCCTGTCACGAGGCCCGCCAGCCCGCCATGGATGACCGAATGCGCGCCCAGAAGATAGTACCAGGGCACGCCCGGAACCGGCGTCTTCCAGTTCTTGCCGCGCGCCATGAAATCGTTCTGCAATGGATAGTCCCCGAGCGCGTGACCGAAGACCAGCAGCGCCAGGACAACGAGAAAACCCTCCGGCATCATGGCAGGTGTTCCTCGCTGCGGGACAGGCGGGTCAGCATGTGTTCGAAGCGGGCGCCGGCCAGCGATATCGTATCGAGGATGCCGTCATCCAGCTCGTCTTCCATCACCGCTCCCGCCCTGAGCCCGTTGCGCGAGTTGATGCGCTGGGTGGTGGAGCGCAGACGATCGGCGAGAAAGATCGCCAGCGCCTTGTAGAAGCGTCCGCAGAAGGCCGGGTTTTCGTTCAGCCGGGCTTGCAGGTCTCCCTTGTCCACCGCGAGAACGAAGGCCCCGTCGGCGGCCTCGACGGTAGCGGACGGCGGCGCCGAGTCGACCAGCGACATCTCGCCCACCACCTCGCCGCGACCGAGCCGGGCGACCTCGCCGATGCCGGAAACCGTCACCACCACCTCGCCCGACAGGACGAAGAACAGGTCGCTGGCCAGTCGACCCTCGGAAATGAGCACCTGCCCGGCGGACGCCGAGAACCGCCGCCCCTTGCGGGCCATCCACTCGATGTCCTCGTCGTCGAGCTGGCCAAGGATGTAAAGCACTTTGCGCATCAGGCCTCGTTCTCCAGGAGTTGGCGCCGGGCAAGCGCGTGAAAGAGCCCCCCGGCCTCGATCAACTGGTCGTAGCTGCCGCTTTCGACGAGGCGGCCCTTGTCCATGACCAATATCCGGTCGACCTCGCGGATGGTGGACAGCCGGTGGGCGATGACGATCCGCGTCACTTGCAGACGGGCCAGCGTATCGGTCACCACCCGCTGGGTACGGTTGTCGAGGGCGCTGGTCGCCTCGTCAAGCAGCAGGATCTTGGGTTCGTTGACCAGGGCGCGGGCGAGCAGGATCCGCTGCCTCTGCCCGCCCGACAGCGCGCCGCCGCCGTCGTTGAGGACCGTGTGCATGCCCATGGGCATGGCCTCGACGTCGGGCGCCAGCGCCACCAGCCTTGCCGCGGCCCAGGCCGCTTCCAGGCCGAGCCCCGAGGCGCCCGCGATATTCTCGTAGATCGAGCCCGGCGTGATGCGGCCGTTCTGCAGGACGACGCCGATCTCCTTGCGGAGCAGGGTGGGGTCCAGCCGATCCGACGGCTTGCCGTCGAACAGCAGTCCCCCCTCCTCGGGCGTCTCGAAACCGAGAAGGAGCCGCATGATCGTCGACTTGCCGCTGCCGGACTCGCCGACGATGCCGATATATTCCCCCGGCCTGATGTGGAAGCTGACGTCCCGCAGGATCAGCGGGCCATCGGGCGAATAGCGGAAATGCACCCGGTTGAAGGCGATCTCGCCGGACAGCCGGCCCGGCGCCTCCCTTTGCCGGGAGACTTCCGGCGCCGCCTCGACGATCGGCATCGTCCGCGCCACCAGCGGATTGATCGTCAGGAGTTCGGAGACCGCGTTGATCGAGCCCGTCAGGGCGGCCGACACCTGCCCGAACGCCGTTATGAAGGCCACGAACATGCCGGTCGAGAGGCTGGCCGCCTCGCCGACCGCGTCGCTGCCCATCACCATCGCTTCGAGCGATGCGCTGGCTATTTCCGATTTCATGACGAGCAGCACGCAGCCGAACAGGAACAGCAGCGACAGCGGGCCGAGAATGGCCACGCCGACCATCTGCCAGCCCTGCCAGCGCCGCGACTGCTCCATCTCGTGACGCTCGGTCGCGGTGCGCCATGTCCATTCCGCGAAAGCGCGCATTTCCGCCGCCGCCGCCCGGAGCTTGGGCAGCCCAACCAGGATCTGGAGCAGGAAGCTGGCGCCCCGCCGCTCGAAGCGCGCCCGTTCGTGCAGCAATTGCCGCCGGGCGATCCAACCCGACAGGACGACCGTGACGAAAATGGGGGCGAGCGCGAACAGGGTCAGCCGCCAGTTGATGAAGGCCATGGTGGCGAGACCCGACAGCGTACCGATCAATCCGAACACGCCGGCCAGCGTCGATCCGGTCAGAAGCTGGCGCACCTCCTGCAATCCAAGGGCCCGCTGCCCGAGTTCGCCCACTGCGTAACGCTGGAAGAAGCTGGCGGGAAGCCGAAAGAGGCGCGAGACGATCGCCGCCTGCATCCTGGCGTCCAGCGTCGCCTCGATCCGCTCGACCGCCATTGCCCGCGTCAGCTCGAAGAACGATTGCCCGAGCGCCGCCGCGACGAGCAGCAGCGCAACCTGCCACAGCCCCGATCGATCGTTGAGCGGCACGACCGTGTCGAACAGCACCCCGGTCGCCAGCGGCAGCAAGGCCATGGTCGCCGCCGCCAGGATCGAGGTGATGACGACGAGCCGCGCGTCCGCCCCCATCCCCCGCGTGGCGAAGCGGGCGAGATCGGCGAAACCGAGCCGCTTGTCCTCAAGCAGCGGATAGAGCTGAAGGGCCTTCGGGCGGAGCGTCGCGGCGACCGCCGCGTCCACCTTGCGACTGCCGTCCGGGCCGACTGCCAGGAAACCGCCCCGCCGCACCGGCACCAGCGCTATGGGGTCTCCCTCGACGGTCTCCGCCAGCATCGGCAGGCCATCGCGTTTCCACCATCCGTCTTTCAGGACGATATCGCGGTAGTCCAGCAGCAGATCGCCGAGGACCGGCTCGAATGCCCTTGCCTCCGCCAGCTTCCGCCGCGTTTCGTCCGGAAGGTTTCGCAACGGCCGCCCCAGGGACTTCATCGCCGCTTCGATCGCCGCGTGCCAGGGATTGCGGGCCGCAGCCCTGACCCCGCCGACATTGACAAGAGCGCCCAGCGCCTCCGAAAAGCGGCCGATCGACGAGGTCGCCTGGATGTCCTGCCGCCGGCTCGCCGCCGTGCGCTCGGCCTCGAACAGGGCGAGGACGGCTTCCACCGTCATGCGCAACAGGTTGGCGAGCCCTTCGGCCATGTCCCGCGCAGACGGATCGACGATCGGGCGCAGCCACCCGCCGTCCCGCGCCGCCAGTTGGCCGGGCGCGGCGATCGGAAACGGCGTGCCAGCCTCCAGGACACGACCGTTCCAGCTGAAGGCGGCCTCGTCCGCGACGACCAGCGCGAAACCGCCGGCCGCCGCCGAGCAGGTCTCTCCCGGCTGAAGGGCGACGGCGTCCGCCTCGATCAGCCGGGTCGGCCAGTCGCGCGAACCGCCGAGCGCCCCGTTCATGCAACGCACCCATTCGGCGACCGCCGATGGCCTGGCCACCGCCACCTCGATGCCGATCCGCTCGAATGAGGAGCCAAGCCCGCCGATGGCGACGAGGCGCCCGTCCGATGCCGCCGCCATCGAGAACAACAGCCCGCCCTTTTCCACGCGGAACAGATGGCGGCGCGCCTCGCCGACGCGGTCGAGCACGAAGATGTCCGCGTAGCCCCGGAGCAGCCTGTAGGCAGCCTGTTCCCCGTCAAGCGCCAGCGGTCTGTTTCCGCCGCCTTCGATGATCAGCGACAGCGTCTCGTCGGCCTTGAGGGGTTCGGCGTTCCGATGCATCAGGCGTCCCCCCGCACCAGCCGGGCATATTCGCCGTCGAGCCGCATCAGCGTGTCGTGGTCGCCCCGCTCGACGATGCGGCCGCGGCTCATGACGACGATCTCCTCGCAGTCGCGGACGGTGCTGAGCCGGTGGGCGATGATCAGGCAGCCGCAGCCGCGCCGCCGCAGGTTGTCGTCGATCTGCTTCTCGGTCACCGGATCGAGCGCGGCGGTGGCTTCATCGAGCACGACGAGGGCGGGATTGGCGCTGAGGACCCGCGCCAGTTCCAGCCTCTGGCGCTGCCCGCCGGAGAAGTTCAGGCCGCCTTCAGCGACGCGCGCATCGAGCTGCCCCGGCCGCATCAGCACGTCGTCGAGGATCGCCGCATCGGACAGGGCGGATATCAGCGCCTCCTGCGGGATCGCGTCGTCCCAGAGTGTCAGGTTGTCGCGGACCGTTCCCTCGAACAGGAATATCTCCTGATCGACATAGCCGATCACCTGCGACCGGCGCGACTGGGTCAGCCTGTGGGCGTCGACGCCACCGATGCGGATCTCGCCGCTCCAAGGCTGCTGTAGGCCGGCGATCATCCGGCCGACGGTGGTCTTGCCGCTGCCCGATCCGCCGACCAGCGCAACGCGGGCGCCGGGCTTCAGGTGCAGAGAAAAATCCTGGATCAACGGCGGATCGAGCGGAGAATAGCCGAAGCTGACGCCATCGAGTTCGACCCGGCTCGAGGCCGGCAGAACGGAGGCATCGCCCTCGGCGATCCGTCTGGCGCGGCTCACGTCGGCGATCTTGACCAGATCGGCGCGGATAGTCTGGATCTGGCCGGCCAGGCCGACCAGTTCCAGCATCGGCGCGTTGAAGTTCCGGGCGAGCCCCTGGAAGGCAACGAGAGTGCCGAGCGTCATGTGGCCGTTCATGACGCCGATGGCGCCGATCACCAGAACAAGGACATTGGCAAGGGCCTGGATCAGGGCGGGAATGGCATTGATCAGGGTCTGCGCCTGGGCAAGGCGCGCCCTGGTGCCAAGCACCTTGCTGTGCAGCCCCGTCCACCGTCGATAGGCCTGAGCCTCCATGTTGGACGCCTTCAGGGTTTCGATCGCCCGGATCGGTCCGAGCGTGGCGGCGAGCAGGGCGCCCATGTCCACGCCGAGCCTGGTGCTTTGCGTCCGCTGGACCTTGCCACCCTGCTGGATGACCACGACGTAGAGCAGTTGAATGGCCAGCATCCAGCCGGCCAGAAGCGGGTTCATCATCCACATGATGACCGCGTAGGCGAACAGGCTGGTCAGGTTGAACACCGCCGACGACAGGCGTCCGGACAGGAGATCGGCAACCCGTTCGTTGGCGCTGAGCCGGCCGGACAGTTCGCCGGGGTGGCGCTGGGCGTAAAACGCCGCCGGCAGCATCAGCATGTGCCAGAGAAGCTTGCTCGACGGCACGACCACCTGCTTCATCTCCAGCCGCCGGAGGCCGGCCTGCTGCAACGCCGTAGCAAGCCCGCGCAGCAGCATGACGAAGACCAGGGCGAGCGCGAAGGGCGGGAACCAGTCCTCCTGCCCGGCAACCAGGATCGAGTCGATGAAGGCGCGCGTGAACACCGGAACGGCGATGCCCGGCACCACCAGCACCAGAGAGGCGAGGAGAACGAACAGCAGGCCCTTCTTCGATCCCTTGAGGCGCTCCAGCATCAGCGGCAGCGCGAGCGGCGGCTCGCCGGCCGGGCGGAAGTCCTCCGACGGCTCGAAGGCGAGCACCACGCCGGTGAAGGCCTGTGAAAGCTCGTCGATCGACACCGTCCGGCGGCCGGAGGCGGGATCGTTGATCTGGGCCTTTTTCCCCCGGATGCCCTCCAGAACGACGAAATGATTGAAATTCCAGTGCAATATGGCCGGCCAGGGAACGTCGGCCAGATTGGCGACCTCCTTTCGGAAGCCCTTTGCCTTCAGCCCGTAGCCACGGGCGGCCTTCAGGAGGTTGCTTGCCTTGGTGCCGTCGCGCGAGACGCCCGCGGCAATGCGCATCTCCTCCAGCGTCACCCAGCGGCCGTAATGGGCGAGGATGATCGAAAGGCACGTCGCGCCGCATTCGACGGCTTCGATCTGGAGAATCTGCGGCGTTGCCCGGCTCCTGTTGCGCGAGCCGGCGCCGCCTGACGAACCGAGAGCCAGCGCGCCGATCATAGGCCGGCCACCGTCTTCAGGAAGGGCATCAGGAAGGAGGCCGGCTTTCGGCTGTCGACGGTCACCTTGGCGGTTCCGGTCGTCCCCGGACTGAGGCTGGCCAGCGAGCCGGTGCCGCCGGACCAGCGGTAGCCGCTGGCAGTCGCCGCGTCCCGGTCGAGTTCGACCTGCACGGCGAAGGGCGCTCCCTCCTTGGAGAACCGGCCGACCAGCGCGTCGTTTTGCAGCACCGCCTGCATGCCCTCGCGGGTCGCCGGGAAATCCGACACCGACGTCACGCGGCCGACCAGCGTGCCCCATTCTTCCTTCTGCATGCCGCCAAGCTCGATATGCACGGGCATGCCGGCCTTGACGCGCTTGCCTTGCGCGGGAGGCACATACAGCATGAACTCAAGCGAGCCGTCGCCGCTTGCCACCGATGCGATGCGGGTTCCGGCCGGCGTGTAGGCGCCGAACGGCGCCTTCCATTCCACCAGAATGCCGTCGGTGGGGCTGGTGATCTTGCCGAAGGTCGAAAGCTGCAAGTCAAGTTGCCGAACCTCGGCTTCGGCCGCCAGAACCTTCTGCTCCTGTTCGAACAGCCGGCGCTCGTCCTCCGACCGGCCGGCCAGTTGCTCCGCCGTCAGCGTCAGCAAGCCGGTGCGCGCCGTGGCAATGTCGAGGCTGGCGTTTGACAACTGCTCGCGGGCCTGCTGGACGGCGTTGGCGGTGGTGACGCCCGACGCCGCCAGCTTCTCCTGGTTTTCGACGAACCGGCGATAGGCCTCCTGGCGCTGCTCGGCCGCCCGGATCTGCGCTTCAAGAGCCGTCTTGCGGGCATCGGCATTGTCCTGCCTCGCCACGCCCAGCACCTTTTGTTCGCCGCGCAAGGCGTCCAACGCCTGTCGCGCCGCGCTGGCCTGCGCCTCGGCCATCTCCAGGCGGGTCGATATGTCCGGCTGGCTGATCTCGGCCAGCACGTCGCCCTGGCGAACCCGGTCGCCGAGTTCGGCATGCCGCTGCGTCAGCGGTCCGGAGGCCGCCGCGATCGCATCGACGATCTGGCCGCCGCCGTAAATCAGGATGCCCTGACCGGAAATGCGGGTGGGAACGCTCGCCGTGAAACCCCAGACGATGAAGGTCGCCAGCAGCACGGCAACCCCGGCCAGCGCCATCCAGCCGCCGGGACTGGTTATGACGATGGCGTCGTCCAGCTGTTCCGGAGACGACAGCCGGTCCAGCGCTTCCTGCCGGTAGAGATTGTTGTTCTGGTGAGACATGATCCAGCGTTTCCGGACTACTTGGAGCGTGCGATATAGACGCCGTCCCAGGCCTCGCCGGGCAGTTCGGCGAGGAGGAAGGCAAGGCGTTCGGCATAGATGGCGTAGAGGGCGTCCATCGTGCGAGGAGCAAGGCCGCGCAGCGCGTCGAGCCGTTGCAGGGCGGTGCTGAAGTCTCCCCGGCGGTAGAGGCGGATGAACTCGTCGTGCAACCGCTGCAAGGAGGCGAAATCCTGCCGGCGCGCCATCTCCTCATCGCCCAGAAGCGCATGGAGCCGAACCGGCTCCGACCTGCCCTTGACGCGGACGAGATCCAGCTCAAGGAAGGCGAAATGCGGAACCGCCTGGCGGGTGAATTCGCTGACGGCGATGTCCACGCCGTAGAACTTGGTCAGGCTTTCGATGCGCGAGGCGAGATTGACGCTGTCGCCCAGCGCCGAATAGCTGAAGCGCTGCGCCGAACCCAGATTGCCGACGCAGGCCTCGCCGGTATTGAGGCCGATGCCGATGCGGATCGGTTCGGATCGCGTGCGATTGAGGGTGTCGACCACGTCCAGCATGGCGAGCGCGGCTCGACAGGCCTTCTCCTCGTGCCGGTCGATGTCGAGCGGCGCATTCCAGAACGCCATGATCGCATCGCCGATGTACTTGTCGATGGTTGCTTCGCCTTTCAGCAACACGTCGGTCAGCGGCGTCAGGATGGTGTTGATGAGCCCCGTCAGCGCCTGCGGGTCCATCCCCTCCGACAGCGTCGTAAAGCCGCGAATATCCGAGAACAGCACCGTCACCCGCCGGGTTTCGCCGCCGAGCTGCAAGGCGCGCGGTTCGTTGGCGAGGCGCTCGACAAGTGCCGGCGCGAGGTAGCGGCCGAAAGCGCCCTTGACGAACCGCTTCTCGCGGTTCTCGAGCGCCAGGCGCAAGGGGGTGAGGACGAGGAAGACGACCAGCAGCGTCAGCAACGGCCCCACGGGGTCCAGCAGATATTGCCCCCGGGCGAAGGCGAACCAGGATGCTGCCATCAGCGCGGCCGACAGCAACAGGAAAGCCAGAGCGCTGAACAGGGCGCCGCTTCGGCTGGCAATCCCGATCAGCATCAGCCCCGACAGGAAGGCGGCAAGCAGGGTTCCGCCTTCGGCCCAGTCCGGCGACTTGAGGAAGGAGCCGGCTACGATCTGATCGATGATTTCGGCGTGGACGTTCACCCCCGGCACGGCCGAGGCGATGGGCGTGGCAACGATGTCGCGCAGCCCCACCGCGCTGGTGCCGATCAGCACGATCCGCCCCTCGACCGCCGCCGACGCCTTGGCACTGATCCGGCCGGCGACGAGGTCCGCCGCGCCGATCACCGGCATGTTCGGCATGCCCGAGTAATAGATGCGCAGGCGTCCGTCGGCGTCGGTGGGAACGGCCAGGCTGCCGACGCGCAGGTCCACCATGGCCGGCTCGCCGCCGCCGCCCTCGCCGCTCGCATCGCTGGTGCGGATCACGAAACCCGAGGCGCCCTGGGCGATCCGCAGCGCTTCCACGCTGAGGGCCGGGAAGATTGCGTCGCCCGCCACCGCCGCCAGCGGCATGGAGCGGATCACGTTGTCCCGGCTGGTCGTAAACGAGAAGAAGCCCACCCCGGCGGCGGACGCCTGCAAAGGCTCGATATTGCGCACCGCGCCGGAGAACTGCGTCAGATAACGGCGAGGATCGGTGCCCCCGAAGGCGAAGCCGGCCTTGGGCTGGGGCGGCGGCTGCCGCCCCTCGTCGGTCAACGCCAGCCCGACCGCCGCATTGGCGCCCGACAGCGCCCGTGCGAGATCGGCGTCGCTGTCGAGCGCCTCCGCTCCGGGCGGAAGGCTGACGATGGCGCCGTGTGCGCGCAGGTCGTCGACCGCCCGGCTGAGGGACAGGCGATCCGGTTCCGAAAACACGATATCGAAGCCGATGGACGCCGCGCCCAACGCGTGCAGCCGATCGACGATCGCCGCGACGACCCGCCGCGACCACGGCCATTGGCCGAGTTCGGCGATGGACGCCTCGTCAATGTCGACGACAACGACCGGCGGTTCGGTCGCCTCCCTCGGCAGAAGCCGCTGGTAGCCGTCGAAAAGCTGGTTGGTCAGCACCTCGGTGGCGGCCGGCCAGATGCGCATTGCGATGAGGCAGATCGCCAGCGCGACAAAGCCCGCCATCAGGGGCAACCGGCTCAACGAGGACAGGGGCGCCACCCTTTGCCCGGAGAGCGGGGTCATTCGAGGGCGCAGCTTGAGATCGGGGCCATCAGTTTCTGTCTCCAGCGAAGATGCCGGAAGCCGACCAGAGGCCGTCGGCGGTCGTGAAGGCGCCGATCAGCCCCTCCGCGGTCAGTCCGTTGCCGTTGACGAACGAGCCGGTCAGCGAGGTGGCGCCGCTGGTGCCGGTGAAGGTGGAGGACCCGGCGAAGGACACGTTGCTGCCGAAGCTGTGCCCGTCGAAGTCGCTGATCGCCACGTTGCCGGTACGGGATGCGAAATTCACCGACGCCGCCATGTCGCCGGTCGCGATATACTGGCTGCTCCCATCAAGGACGGTTCCGACGGCGTGCCCGGAATAGGTGGCGGTTCCCGATGCGGGCATGTCGATATTGGCCGTGACGTCGCCGATCACCCAGTTGCCCATGTGCGACGAGGTGACGTAGCCGTCGGCGTTGTCGGCCTCTCCCCACCAGCCCCAGCTCAAATAGGAACAGGAGCACAGGGCCGAGGACGTGCCGCCATCGAAGATCTTGGCCGGAACGAGGGCCGAATTGACGACGTAGGAGCGATGGTTGGAGCCCGAGGATGCAAAGGCCGCATCGTCGAGATAGACGGCGCCGCCATAGCTGTCGGTGAAGCCGATCTCGTCGTTGTAGAGGTTGCCGTCGTCGTCGAACTGCTTGAAGGCGGCGCTGAAGGTGCCATTGGTTCCATTGAACGTCATGCTGACGGTGCCGGCTTTCAGCGCGACGGACCCGTTCAGCGACCTGGCGACGGAATTGTATCCGGTCAGGGTCTTGCCGGCGTAGCTCTGGCTCGCGGTCTGGTCGGTCGAGGCGAGATTGGCCACGTGCGCCGTCGAAAAATCGGTATCGCCGATCGGTAGCGACATCCCGAAATTGGGCGAGTCCGTGAACGTGGCATTCGGATCATCGAGATCGTTGGTCAGAACGAGATTCTGCCCGTTCGACCCGAAGATCGACGTGCCGCCGCCAGCCCCGGCGGCGCTCGCCACGGTGCCGGAGTAGGCAACGCTTCCGTCGCTGGCGTCGAGCCTCTGGCTACCGCCGCGATTCCCGACGAAGCCATAGGAAACGCCATCGCTCAGGCGTTCGATGCTGCCCGTCGTCACGCCGATGGCACTTTTCTGGCCGGCACCCGTCCCGTCGATCACCAGCCAGGCCTGAAGTCCCTTGGCCGCGATGCCCGGATTGCTGTTGGCGGGCGTTGCCGCCATCAGGAAATCGCTTGATTGGGCGCCGCCCATGTCGACGCCTGAGAGACCGGGCCCGTAGGCGAAGGGAATCGTCGCCCCCGCCCCCGTCGTCAACCCGGTCAGGGCGTCGGCCGTCAGCGAATAGTGGCGCGTTCCCGAGGAGGAAAAGACGCTGGAGACATTCGCGGTAGGCGTTCCGGCGATCACGTAGAGCGGATCGGCGCCGCTCGTCAGCATGTAGGCCCTGAAGCCCTCCATGCCCATATAGCCGAGGCCGGAATAGGTCGAGCCGCCATAGGCAACGCCGCTGACGGCGTGGCTCGCGAAAGCGCTGTCGGCATAGACCGGCAGCATAAGCGTGGTGCCGTCGGCGAGCGTCGCGGTACCGTCCGAGCCGTCCGCGCCGGTCAGCGAGCCCTGACGATCCGTCTCGGCCGAGCCGCCGAGAATGCCGTTGCCGCCGCCATCGGCGGGATCGCGGGAGGTCAGGACACGGATGGCCGCGGGGGGCGCTCCCCCCGGCGTCTCCGAGGCTTTTTCGGCGGCGCGCTCGACGGAGTCCGTCTGCGCGGCCTCGACGACCTTTTCGGAGATATTTCCCGGACGGGGAAGCGGCACGGGGATGTTCGAGGCGATCGGGCTGCCCGAGTTGTGCCGATCGATGCCGCTGTTGCGAACGTTCCCGTCGCCCGGCGGGCTGACGGCGCCGCCGGTCGTGCCGGGGCCGCCGGCCAGCCGGTCCTGTATTGAGCGCAGGAAGGACGGCGGCGTGCGGATCACCTGGGCCTCACCGCCGTCGACGGTGATCGAGTATCCGGCCTTGAACAGCCTGTTGCTGACCCCGCCCGCCGACAGCGTCACCTCGTGGCCGAAAATCAGCGAGACATGCGGCGGAGTCGAAGTTTCGCCATCGCTGCCGCCGCCTCGCGCCTTTCCGGCGCCCCTGCCCTTGCCGCCGGATTGCTGGCCCATCTTGCCGAGGTCGATGTCGACGACGGCGCCGCGAATGCCGGCCGTGCCGATCGGCGTGTTGATGGTCGCGCCATCCGGCGTCTTGGAGGTTCGCCCGCCGATGAAGCGCATGAAGCCCTTGGAGAGACTGGCGGTAACCTTGGCCGTTCCGGCGTCGGGGTCATAGACGAAACTGTCGATGGTCAGGCTGGAGTTCGGCCCGACGGTAAAGGTGGTTCCGTCGGCGAGGAGAATCTGCACCAGGCCCTCGTCGCTGGTATCGATCACCTGATTGTGGACCACCTCGTCGCCGAGCGTGATGGTCTTCGCCACGCCGCCCGGGCGTTGCGCCCGGGCGTCGGGATTGACGGCCGAGGTGACGCCGACCCGCGTCGCCGCGTGGCCATTGTCCGGCGACGCGACCATGCACAGCGCTACCCCAACGGCGGCGAGGCAGTTCCTTGACGGAGCCATGTCAGAAAACCTTTTTTAGACCAATGCTTAGGAAGAAATTGTCAGACTCGGAGGTGTCGTAGTTGGACCAAGCGTGCTGGTAGCCGGCCTGAAGCTGAGCCGCGAGATCCGCCTTGATCGGAATCGTCTGAATGAGGTTGACGGCCCATTTCGTCGTGTCCTGGCTGTCGGTGCTGATCATCGGATCGGCTTCATCATAGAAGCGACGGGACAACTGGCTGGACAGGGCGAAATTCCAGGCGCCCGGCAGGGCATCGACCGGCGAGGCATAATCGACGGAGAAGCCGGCGACGCCGCCGACCTGCCAATAGGTGTTGTAGGCCGTTTCGGCCTCGAAGCGGTCGGCGATGCCGGCAATGCCGACGCTGACCGAGGGATTGAGGCGATAGGTCGCGGCCATCTGAAGCTGGAAGCGGTCGCCGCTTTTCTCGGCCATGGTCGGATGGTCGTCGGAGTTGTAGAAGGTCTCGCGGCGATACTCTCCCCGTAAGCCGTAGTAGACGTCGGTGGTCGGCCTCGCGCCGAGCAAGGCCCCCGCGCCGTAGGACGCAAGGAACGGCTCGCCGGAAAGCAGGGCGCCGGCCCCCACGCCGTAAAGGTCCAGCGAATAGCCATCGAGCCCGAAGCGGTTGAGATCGAACGACGGCCCGGCGGTGATTTCGACAAGGCCGAGGTTGAGATCCGAGCGATCCCGGTAAAACTCGGTTTGAGCCTGGCCGTTCAGCTTGAACTCCACGCCCTGGGCCGGCAGGTCGAACGTCGAACGAACCTCGCCGCTGGCAAAGAGGTTCGCATCCGGCGAACGCCTCGCGTCGTCGGACAGCTCGTAGCTGAGCCCCCTGAGGGTAACCAGCGCCGAGGTCGGGCCGCCGTTGGCATTGGTCTGATAGCGCGCGCCGATGGTGTACGATCCCGCGAGCCCGATCCCGTCGCTCTTCTGGTCGATGGCGGCGACATAGGAGGCTACCTTCTGCCGCACCTCCTCCGGCACGCCCGGCACGGCCACGGCCGCATCGAAATAGCCGCGGGCGGCCTCATAGGCACCCAGCCGGAAGTAGAGAACGCCGAGTTCCAGTTGCAGGCGCGGCAGGCCCGGCGCGAAGATCAGCATGCGCTCGAGCGTGGCGATCGCCCCCTCGAGGTCGCCGACCTGCGAGGACAGGGCAGCGTACTCGAACGCCGCGTCCAGGTTGTCGGGGTGGTCGAGCATCACCTGGAACAGCGCCGTGCGCCGCTGTTCGATCTTGACCACATCCTCCGCCGAAGCGCGCGGCGGGCGGTTGTGATCCGGAGGTGCGGCGATTGCGACGTGAACCGCCGATGTCGCCATCAGGACCGCGAGAACAGCGATGAATACGGGGTGGCCGGCTTGAGAATTCGATTTGATGAACATGAGATCACTGAAACTACCTATATCCTCCCGTTCCTCTAGCATGAAGCTCGGCGACCTGATGCGAAATCAACGACTTACGAGATGCCGTTCCGTCCCAGACTGATTGCATTTCGTCCCACGGGGCGCTTTGCGCTGCCCCTCAGGGCCTCGGTCGGCTATTGCGGCGACATCAACAGGGGCTCGCGTCACCGCCCAAATGGGATTTTCAGTCCGACCATCGCCGCGCCGGAACGAGCAAACGCCTGACATCCGTCAGGGCGAGCACGCCGAATGCGGCCTTGCCGCCCTCGGCATTGTTCTCGGCTACCATGGCGTCCACCTGTCCCTGAGGGAGTTGCGCCAACGCGCTGGTTCGACGCTGTTGGGAACGACCTTGCGGCAGTTGCGCGACATAGCCGAAGGCGAGGGATTTGCGACCAGCGCGTGCCGGGCCGTGCCGTCCGGTCTGGAGAGGCTGGGCCTGCCGCTGATCGCCCATATGCGCTTCATCCATTTCGCCGTCGTCGAGCGGATCTCGAAGGACACCGTTCACCTGAACGATCCATCGTCCGGCCCGATGATCCTGACACGCGAAGAATTCTCCCGCGACTTCACGGGCATCGTGCTCCGATTGGCGCCGCGCGACGCAAAGCCGCGAGGACGCCCGTTCTCGCTCGTACGCTCGATGATCGCCGCCTTCAGGCCGCAGGTGCCGGTGTTTCTGCTGGCCGGCGTCCTGGCGGCGATCAGCGGCGTGCTGGCCTCGGCCGGCTTCTGGACACTGTCGGGAAGCGGGGATAGCGCGGCGGTTCCCGGCGGCCTGCTCCTCCTGTCGGCGCTCAGTCAGACCAGCGCCCTGCTTCTTGCCACCCTTCTGGCACACGACGCGGCGAACCTCGCGCGGCGTCGGGTCATCGCCGGCCTCGGCGCGGCGCCCGACCTCTATTATCTCGAAGCAAGGCCGGACAGGACGCTGGCGCTTCTCGCCGCCCTGCGGTCGCTGCAGCAAAACGGCACCCTCTTGGCCATGCTGGCATTTGTCTGGATCGCGTCGGTCCTCGCTTTCTCCGCATGGGTCGCGCCCGTCGCGGCCCTTCCCCTGGCCGTGCTTTCGCTTCTTCAGGCCGGCGTCCTGATGCGCACTTCGCTCCGGCGCAGCGGCCACGCCGCCCGCTTCGGCAGAGAGGCCATGCCGGTCCGCGCCATGGACGAGAGCTATCTGGCGGAAGCGGCATGGTTCAGGCTCGGGCGCGGCACCGATTCTCTTTTCGCGTGGCTGGCCGGCAGCCATGCGAAGGAGGCGTCGCAGGCCCTGAAAGCGTCCGAGCAATACGATATCGCGGACGCGATCGTCGTGATGCTCGACCTCTGCAAGATCGTCTTGCCGATCAGCCTCGCGGCTCGGGGCGGCGGCCATGGCGAAGACCTGCTGTTCGGCCTGATGATCGCCGCGGCAAGCAGCATGATGCTGCATGTCGCCGCCTCGGGTCTGCGCGTCCGGCCGTTGAAAGACGCCCTGCTGCGCCTATCCGATCCTCCGCTCGAGGCGACAGCGCCGGTCTCGCCGGCCGCGCCATCGGACGCACGGCTCGTCATGGATAGCGTGGGTTGGGCGCCGTCCGGCGCGGCGCATCCCGTGCTGTCCGGGCTGTCGCTTCGTCTCCGTGCCGGCGAGATCGCCATCGCCCATGGGACGCCCGGATCGGGAGCCACCAGTTTCGCCCGGCTGGCCGGGGGGCTGATCGAGCCGACCTCCGGACAGGTCCGCCTCGCGGGCTCGGCGGTCCTCATCGATCAGCGCTTCCTGCTGCCGGGAACGCTGCGGCACAACCTGTCGCTGGGCGCGCGGGATATCGACGAGCAAGCCATGCGATCGGCGCTCGCAGCGGTCGGGCTGGATGCCGTGGTCGAGCCGCGCGGCGGGCTCGATTTCGTTATCAAACCCGACCATCCCCGCCTCAGCGGCGGGCAGATCCGACGTCTCATGATCGCGCGGGCTCTTTGCCGGTCACCCGACATCCTGATCCTCGACGGTGCGCTGGACAATATAGAGACGGAACTTGCCGGTTCCATCCTCGCCAACCTCGGCCAACATGGGTTGGCGATCGTCGTGACCAGCAGGAATCGCGATCTTCTTGGCTTTGCCGATCAAACCATCGAACTGGGAGGCCAAGCGTGAGCGGCCGGGCCGCTCCGGACGAACCGATGCGCTCTCGCAGGGTGCGCTTCGCCACGCCTCCGAAGAGGGGACAGGATGCCGGCCCGCTGATGATCCGCCTGGCGGACGGCGTGAGGCTGTTCCGCCACGGCCGGCTGCGAAAGGCCATTCCGGCGCGTGCCGACCGCATCGACATGGCCTACCCCACGGCGCCTTCCGAGGGGCTTTCGCTTCTTTCCTGGATCGCCCGCTGGCATCCCGCCACTCCTCGCCCAGCCCATCTGGCGGACATGGTGCTCTGCGGGGTTCCCACCTACCTCGCACTTTTGCCCTTCCTTCTTTTTCAGGCCCCGAGCGATATCATTCGGATCGGCCTGATCGGCGGGACGGCATTGCTTCTCATCGCCTCCCGGCGAAGCGACAACCGTCTGAGGCGCGACGAGAGTCTGCGCATTCACGCCCGGTTCTGGGATCACCTGTTGCGATCCCCTCCCCCTCCGGCCGACCCGGACGATCTCACGAGCGACGCCCGAAGCCGGACCTTCCAGCTGAAACAGGCACTCGAAGGCGCACTCGCGGCGGCCAGCGCCTTGCGACGAATCGTCGCCGGCGCCGCCTCACTGGCGATTGCGCTGGTCGCGCTGACCTTCGTACCGCATTCCTTTTCCGGTCCCGTCCCGTTCGGCATCCCGGCCGGAGCATTTCTGGCGGGCTGGCTGGCCACGCAAGCAGACGATTGGCTTCGGGCTCGGCTTGATCTGGAAACGGATGGGCTCGATCGCATCGAGTCGAGATATGCCTCCCGCATACCGCTTCTGCGGCAACTCGGCCTCGGAGACAGCGTACTCGTCGAGCTAGAGGGCACGGGACGGCGACAGGCGCGCCAGACGCTTTGGGCCGAATTCGCTCGGGTCTTCGACCGGCTGCTGCCCGCCATGGCGGCGGCGGGCGCTCTTCTCGTCACACTTCCGGGGCACGGGCCGCAAGGTGCCGATCTTCCCGCCCTTCTTCTGTTCATCCCCGCCGTTCACGGCGCAGCCCGGCTTGGCCAACACGTCGCCCGGCTCGCCACCGCCATCCACCGGGTCGCCGTGGCGAAGGCGCTCATCCTGGCTTCCGGTGAAGACGACGAAGGCGGGTCGCTGGTGGTCGACGAGGTTGCACTCGACGCCATCCGCTTTCGCCACCACCACGCGACACGCCCGCTGATCGAGGGCGTCTCCCTCGCCCTGAAGCGGGGGGACGTCGTGGCGTTGACGGGACCTTCCGGCTGCGGCAAGTCGACCCTGCTCGACATTCTGACGGGTCTCTGCCGGCCAGAGTCGGGCGACATATCGGTCAACAGCCGCCAACGCCGTTGGGAATCCCTGTCCGCCTATCGCGGCCGCATCGCCCGCGTCTTCCAGGACGGTCTGGTCGGATCTTCGACGATCCGCACCGCCATCGCCACCAACGCTCCCGACGCGAGCGACGCCGATATTCGCCGCGCCGCCGCCGACGCCGGTCTCTTGCCGGCGATCGCCGCGCTCCCCATGGGTCTCGAGACGCTGCTGGTCGAGGGCGCCCTGCCCGCCAGCCTGCTCCAGCAGGTGCTTGTCGCGCAGGCGCTGGCGCAGCAACCGGACCTGATTGTCCTCGACGAGACCCTGTCCGGCCTCGACATCGAAGTCGTCAAGGGGATCATCGCCGCCGCGCGGCGGCGGAACGTCATCCTGCTCTATGCCACCCATCGCGAGGATCTCGCGGCGCTGGCCGATCGCAGGATCGACCTTCCGGCATCGCTGGAACGAATTGCCGGTATTACGGGATGAAATGACGGCTTGGCCGTTTTGCTCGGGCAACCGGACCGCCTGTAGGATCGCCGGTGCTTTCCTCTCCGTCCCGCCGGGCTCCCTCACGAGCCGGCCATCAGGCCCCACCGTACATGGCGATCCGCAAATACCTGCATTCCATCATGTTCGGGCTGATCGCCGGCGTGGACAGCCTGGGCACCAGCGTCGCGTTCGCGGCGCTGATCTTCTCCGGAACGCTAGCCGCCGGCTTCGGCAAGGGCGTCAGCGTCATGCTGCTGAGCTGCGTCATCCTTGCCGTGTACGTCGCCTGGCGAAGCGGTTACCGGGCCAGCCTCGCCCAGGTGCAGGAAACCAATGTCGGCATTCTCGCCGCCGCGGTCTCGGCCGCCGCCGCGTCGATGAGCGGGGCGACCGACGCCGAGAAGATATCGACCGTCTTCGCCATTCTCGCCGTCAGCACCATCGGAACCGGGGCGCTCTGCTACCTCTCCGGGCGCTTCCGGTTCGGCGTGCTGATCCGCTTCCTCCCCTATTCGGTGATCGCCGGCTTCCTGGCCGGCTCCGGCTGGCTGCTGATCGACGGGGCGCTGATGATGATCAGCAACGAGGCGGGCGTCGCCGGCATCCTGCGCTCGATGGCCGAGCCCGCTGTCCTCGCCGTTCTCATCCCGGCGATCGTCTTCGCCATCGCCATGAGCGCCGGCCTCCGGTTGACCGCCAGCCCGATCGCCGCTCCCGCCATCACGCTCCTGTCGATCGGCCTCTTCTATGGGCTTATGCTCTCGGGCAGCCTGTCGTTCGAAGACGCTCGCCATCTGCACTGGTTGCCCGCCGTCCCTCCCGATCAATCCGGACTGGCCCTGCCCTCGCCTCTCTCCGTCGCCGCACAGGCCGATTGGCAGGTGGTCGTCCGCGTCCTGCCGATCCTTGCCGCCATACCGCTGATCACCATTGCCGGCCTGCTGCTGAACACCAGCGGACTGGAGGCGGCGACCGGCCGGGACATCGACGCCAACACGGAACTGAAGGTCGCCGGCCAGGCCAACCTCGTGGTCGGCGTCCTCGGCGGGGCGCCCGGTTTCACCGGACTGGGGATGACGCTTCTCGCCGGCCGGCTCGGGGTTCGGGATCGGTCGGCCGGGCTCGCCGCCGCGCTAGTGCTCGCCCTTGCCTTGCCATTCGCCAGCGAGCTGGCCTCGGCCATCCCGCTGTTCGTCGCCGCCGGCTTGATGATCATGCTCGGCGGGGAGCTGTTCTACGATTGGGCCATCGCGTCCCGCCGGGCCTTGCCGGCGCTCGAATGGGCGGTGGCGCTGGCGATTGTCGTCGCCATGATGATCTTCGGCTTCGTCACCGGCATCGCGCTCGGCCTGATCTTCGCGATCGCCACCTTCGTCTACACTTACGCTCGTCTGCCGGTGGTGCGGCTGGAAGCAAGCAGCCGCGAGCGGCGCAGCCGAACGGATCGCTCGTCCACCGCCAACCACATTCTCGACGCCAACGGCCATCTCATCCAGATCGTCGAACTGCAGGGCTACCTGTTCTTCGGCACCGTCGAGCAGATCGTCAGGGCCGTCCGGCGCCGGATCGGCAAAGGCGTCCCGCCGCGCTGCCTGATCCTCGATTTCCGCAACGTCAGCGGCATGGACTCGGCGGCCATGGCCGGCTTCGTCAAGATTTTCAACATGCTGGCATCGGCGAAAGTGAACGTGGTCCTGTCCCCTGCCACCCCCGACGTCCGGGAGATCGTCGAACGCGCCAGGAAGGCTCGCGGCAGGGCCGTTGCCGCGACCATCGAGGCCGATCTCGACCACGCGCTGGAAGCGGCCGAGGACGAACTGCTCGCCGCCCATGGCGACACGGGACAGAGCGGCGGCATCGCCGCGCATCTGGTGCGCGAACTCGGCCCGCATCCGCGCCTTCCCGCGCTGATCTCCGCCATGCGACGCATCGAGATGAAGGCGCAGGAGACGCTGATCTCCGCCGGGGACGAGGCCAGCGACGTCTTCGTTCTGGCGTCCGGGCGGGTGAAGGTAGAGGTCACGCTGGCAAACGGCCGCAAGCTGCGCCTCCGCAGCCTGAAGGCCGGCGCCATTCTCGGCGAGGTCGCCTTCTATCTCGGCGGCAAGCGGACCGCCGACGTCATCGTCGAAGAAGACGCCGTGCTTTTCCGACTGACCGGATCGACGCTGAAGCGGCTCGAGACGGACGACGCGGAACTGGCGGTGCTGGCTCATCGCCTGTTCGCCGCAACCCTCGCCGAGCGTCTGGCGCTCGCCAACCGGCTGGTGCAGCTTGCCCATGCTTGACCCAACCCAAACAGAAAACACGGCAGTGGCGATCACCGAAATCCGATCCGTGGATTTCCGGGACATGAGTCGATTGGCGCATCTGACCTTTCCCGCCTTCGCCAGCGCATTCTCGGAGGCGCCGTCCGGCAGTTCGCCGTTTCGGCCGTACCGATTGGTGGCCTTCGCCGAGGGCAAGCCGATCGGCCTGGCGCTGGCGACGCTGGAGACAACATCAGGACACGCCGAGTTGAGATCGCTGGTGGTCGACAGGAGCCACCGGCGAATAGGAACGGCGCGCGCCCTCCTTCGCCAGATGGAGACGCGGTTGCGAGACGACGGCGGCAAGCATGTCTCGGCATACTTCTCCGATCAGCTATCCGGCGCCGGCGGCTTCGCCGCCTTGCTGGTCGGCGCCGGCTGGAGCGCGCCCGAACCCGAGCGAATTCGCATTCTCGGCCGCGTCGGCAAGACAAGCGACGTGTTTCGCGACCGCGAGCGGCTGGTCCAGCGCGCCTTGCGCGACGGTCTGTCGATCATCCCCTGGCGCGATCATGCCGGCGATCCCCGATCCCTGATCTTGCGGGAGATCGAGGCCGGGCGGGCTCCGGACTGGACGCAAATCGGCCTTCTCGCCGACACCGTCGACCCGGACTTCTCAATGATCCTGACCGACGGCGCCGGCCAGGCGGTCGGATGGGTCATCTGCCAGTTCCACGCCGGCGTCCGCCGCTGGGGCTTTCCCGTGGGCTGGATTCACGAAGAGCATCAAAGGCGCGGCTGGCTGCTCGTCGCCTACGCGCAGGGGGCTCATCTCATAGAGGCCCGCCATGGGCCCGACGCGATCGCCGTCTTTGAAAGCTCGTCCGGCCTGCCGATGATGTGGCGGGTGCTGGAACACCGGTTTGCCCCTCACGCCGAACGCGCCGACCGGCTGCTGGTCTCCGAAAAGCGGCTCTGACGGCGCTTGGCACCGCCGCTCGCAAGGCGGGACGAAAGCCCATCAATGAGAGACGATTTGCCTTGATGCCGCGCTGGCGCCTACCCGCCGACAATCATAGGACTCTATCGACTTCGATGGCGCGATGCGTGGCGAACCCGACTTTTTCCAAGGGGCGCGTCGGCGGTTCGATACAGCCAGCCAAGTCAGTCAGCCTTCTTTCAAGCAAACGAATAACGAGGGAAACATGTCCGACACAATGACTGCCGTGCGCAACCAGGTTTCTGCAAAGCTGATCAAACGCGCCCAGACCGACGGCGAGTTTCGTGCCCTGCTGAAGTCCGAGCCGCACAAGGCCCTGCAACAGTTGCTCGGGGTCGACCCGATCCCCGGCTTCAAGATCAACGTGATCGATGAGAAGCCCGGCGAGATCAATGTCGTGTTGCCGGCGGAAATCGCCCAGGACGAACTCCCCGACGAGCTTCTCGACCTGGCATCCGGCGGAATCAGCTTCTCCTCTTTCGTCCTGTACGACAACAACTCCTACAAGAAGCCGGCCAAGTAAAAGGCGGCAGAGCCGGAGCGAGGCCGAGACGTGACTTCGGCGCCCCCTTGGCGACACGTCTCCCTTCGGCCGGCTGCGCCGCATAGCCGTCGACCACGGCGGTGTCGCTGGATGCCAGATCAGGGAAGCGCCACTTGGCTACCGGCAAGCGGTGCCCCCGAAACGCCATAGACAAACCCGGCGCGTTCTCGTCCGGAATGGCCGAAGAGAACAACACGTCGCTTGAATTACGCCAACGGTAACGGCCAAACGAGAAACCCGTTTGCAGCCGTTCTCGTCGCGAGAATGATCAACCGACTGGCATCGAGGGGAAAAGTGGTGGGCGCGTACGGGATCGAACCGTAGACCCGCTGATTAAGAGTCAGCTGCTCTACCAACTGAGCTACGCGCCCACTTTTCTCGCCGGACGGCGTTGTCGTCCGGAAGCGATGGCGGCTTATAACCACGCCGGAGAGCGGGCGCAAGTCCTTTTCGCCCCGGCCGATGAAAAAATTGAACGGTCTTTTCTTTCAAGGAGTTGGCCGTGTCGGAGCCTGGAAACGGCGTACAACCGCGCGCCCTGCCGCGGCTACGGCAAGGCGTCGGAGGCGGGACTTTCGCCGCCTCGGCTGGTTCAGACGTAAAGCTCGCCGCGGCCGACGATCACCGCCTCGCCGCCGATGCGGCCACCGGTGAGCTTGCCCTTCTCGATGATGATCTCAAGCTCGATCAGGCTCGGTCGGCCCATCTCGAATCCCTGCTCGATGATGAGCTTGTGCTCGCCGTCGGCCGGCCGGTCGAAGCGACGCACCACCGCCGAGAAGGCGGCGGCCGCCGAGCCGGTAGCCGGATCCTCGCCGATGCCGTTATGCGGCGCGAACATGCGGGCATGGAAATCGTGGCCGTTGGTGACCACCTCGCGGGTATAGACGTAGAGGTCGAGTTCGGTGGAGCCGAAGGCGCCCGCCCAATGCGACTTGTCGACGCGGATGCGGCGCATGGCGTCGAGCCCGGCCAGCGGCAGGAAGGCGAACAGCGGGCCGCCGCCATCGAAGACGCAAGGCACGTGGTTCTCGAAGCCGATGTCGCCGCGATTGAGTCCCAGCGCCGAGGCGGCAAGGCCGACGTCGCCGTGGAATGGCCGTTCCTCGGGCAGCTTCGGCAGGTCGAACACGGCGCGGCCGGAGCGCTGGGGCGAGATGGTGACGCCGCATCGAACGACACCCACGCCCTCCTCCAGCACCACCATGGCGTCGGTCTCGCGCGCGATGCCCTGCAGACGCTCGTGGGCGAGCAGCACCGCCGTTCCCACCGTCGGGTGGCCGGCGAACGGCAGCTCACGGCCGGGCGTGAAGATGCGGATCTTGGCCGACGTGCCGGGCCGCGACGGCGGCTCGACGAACACGGTCTCGGAGAGGTTGAATTCCTTGGTGATCGCCATCATGGCGGCGCTGTCGAGGCCCTCGCTGTCCAGCACGACCGCCAGCGGGTTGCCTGTCAGCCCCTTGGCGGTGAAGACATCGAGAATCGCATATCGACGAGCCACTTGGTTCTCTCCTGAGACGGCCGGAACGCCGGCCACAATAGTTGCGGTGGGGACGTTAGTCCACGTCGGTTATCATCCGAATTTCACCACGGCCCTTCCAAAATGCGACCAAAATTCCCAGCTATGGCTAACGGAAAGGATTTTCCGGCCGGACAATACTCCGGGACCGGACGTGGAGACGCGAAATGCTCAGGCTCTCGAAGATTGCCGCCCCCGTGGCCATCGCCGCCGTGCTGTCGTCGCTGGCGCTGCCGGCGCTTGCGGATGGCTACTATCATCACCATCACCGCTCGAATGGCGGCGACATCGCCGCCGCCGGGGTGATCGGCCTGATCGGCGGTACCATGCTCGGCGCGGCGCTGGCCTCTCCGCCTCCGCCGCCGGTCTACTACGAGCCGGCTCCGCCCGTCGTCTATCAGCCGGCACCGGTCGTCGTCTACCAGCAACCGGCCCCTGTCTACGCCGCCGCACCGATGTCGGGCGAGCATCAGGCCTGGTGCGCCGGACGCTACCGCTCCTACAACGCTTACGACAACACGTGGGTCGACAACCGCGGAAACCTGCGCCCCTGTCAGTCGCCTTATTACGGCGGCTGACCGGAACAAGCCACCACCCCAGGCAGATCGCAGCACCTCGTCGCCGTTCGCCGTGACCTCCCGGCGGACGGCGATTTTTATTGTCGCCCCCCGAGCAGCCGCGCCGCGAAGGCGCGTGCATAAGCCGTGACCTCCGGCCGGTCGAGTTCGGCGGGCTCGCGAAAGGCGATCACCCGTTCCAGTTCGCGCTCCGCCTGCCGGTCGAGTTCGGCCATGATGCCGGCGACGATCTCATCGGCGGTACGCGGAAAGCGGAACATCCGACCGACCGAGACGCGCGGCCCGTCGAAGGCGGCGATCATTCCCTCCACCACCGCCTCGGCGGCGTCGAGCCCGGTTTCCTCCTTGAGTTCCCGTTCGATCGAGGCGACCACGCCGATGTTGCCGCCGGCGTCGACGTCGGCCGGCTCCAGGCTGCCGCCCGGCGGATAGATCTGGCCGGCATTGGCGGTCGTCGCGGCCATGACGCCGAGGATCAGCGCGCCGTCCGACGACAGGATCAGCGCCGAGCCGAACAAGTTGCGGATGCCGATCTCCGGAAAGCCCCAGTCGCGCCAGGCAAGGAAGCCGGCGAAATCGCCCTCCACCGCCTCGCCGGTCAGCACGCCGCCGTCAATGGCGATGCCGCCCGGCTGGCCCGGCGCCAGCGTGCCGAGCACGCGGCCGTTCCAGAGATGCGGATTGACGGCGAGCCGTGTCGCCCAGTGCGCGGCGATCTTCGGGCGGAGGTCGTCGGCGATCGGCCAAGTGCCCAGCCGGAGGCGCAGGCGGACGTCGGTGATGTCGTGGAGCATGGAGCATTCCGGCAAGGATAACCCGTCAACTCTAGCCGGCGCGCGTGGCGACGGAAAGGCGTCCCCGTGCCGCTCCGCCGCCCGGACAAGAAAAATCCCCGCCGGCGGACCGGCGGGGATGGGATTGATCGCGAGGGTCGGTGTCAGGCAGCCCGGATGGTGCCGACGAAGGCCGACACCTTCCGGTCCAGCGTTTCCGACTGCTGGGCGAGCTGCGACATGCGGTCGAGCAGGTCGCGCGCCGCCGTGCCGCTCTTCTCGGCCGTGCTGCGCACGCCGACGATGGTCGAGGCCACCTCGGCGGCGCCGACCGCCGCCTCGGAGATGTTGCGGGCGATCTCGCCGGTCGCCGCGTTCTGCTGCGAGGCGGCACCGGCGATCGACGAGGTGATGTGGTCGAGGTCGGCGATGCGGCGGGAGATGTCGGCGATCTTCTCCACCGACTGCTGGGTGGCGCCCTGGATGGTGCCCATCTGCGCCTCGATGTCCTGCGTCGCCTTGGCGGTCTGGCTGGCCAGCGCCTTCACCTCCGAGGCGACGACGGCAAAGCCGCGCCCCGCCTCGCCGGCCCGCGCCGCCTCGATGGTGGCGTTCAAAGCGAGGAGGTTGGTCTGCTCGGCGATCGCCTGGATCATGGCGACGATGGTGCCGACCTTCGATGCGCTGTCGGCCAGCGACCGCACGTCCTGGTCGGTGCGGCGGGCCTGCTCGACGGCGGCGCCGATCAGCGTCGAAGCCTCGCCGATCTGGCGGCCGATCTCGAAGATCGACGACGACAGTTCCTCGGAGGCGCCGGCCACCGCCTGCACGTTGGCCGAAGTCTGCTCGGAAGCGCTGGCCACGGCCACCGAACGGCCGGAGGTCTCCTCGGCGTCGGTCACCATCATCTCGGCGGCCTTCAGCGTCGACTGGGCGGTCTGGGTAACGGTGGCGATCACTTCGCCGACCTCGGATTCGAACTCTCGGGCGAGCTTGTCGAGCAGCGCCTTCTGCTCGGCGCGGCTCTGAGCCTCGGCGTCGGCCTGCGCAGCCTTCAGCCGCTCGGTCTCCACCAGCGTGTCGCGGAAGGTGCCGACGGTATTCCAGAGGAGGCCGATCTCGTCACGGCCGACCTTCCGGGGAATGGAGACGTCCAGCTTGCCGTGCGTCAGGTCGCCGAGCGCGCCGTTGACCCGGCGCAGCGGGCCGGCGATCTTGGCGGTGCCGATCCACGAGGCGATGCCGACGCCCAAGAGGATGCCGATCACCGCGACGATGATCAGCGTGCGGCGGCCGGCGATGTAATAATCGTCGATCGAGGCGCGCACCGTGTCGAGGTCCTGCACGTCCAGATCGACGAGCTTGTCGACGTCGGCCTGGAGCTGCTTGCGGTTGGTGCGGTTGGCGTCGTTGTTGCCCTGTTCGTTGGCGGCGGCCGGGGCCACCTCGGTGCCGAGGCGGGCGAGTTCCGTGCGGAAGGTCTGGAACTCCCTGGCCTTGGCGACCACGGCGGCGAACGCGTCCTTGCGATCGTCGGGCACGCGCGCCGACCATTCGCCGAGCAGCGTGTCGATCGACTTGAGATTCTTCAGGATACCGTCGGCGAAGGGCTTGGCCGCCTCGGTGCTCGGCGCCGAATAGACGCCGCGCGAATCCATCACCACCGCGGTGATCAGACGGTTGAGGTGTTCGCCGTCATAGGCTCGCTGGGAGGCAAGCTGGTAGGCATCGACCTGTTCGTTGTAGCCCTGCATGAGGCGGATGCCGAGCAGGGCCACGCCGATGGCGATGACCCCCAGCAGGGCAACGATCGAATACAGCTTTCCTTGGATTTTCATTCTCGGGATTCCACGGGTGAACCGGCCTTGAGCGGCTAGCGGGAGGGAGCAGCCGGTTCACAGAATAGAAATATTTACGTTGCCGACTTATTAACGCATGGACTATTTTCATTGAATGCTACCGTGTCAGTCGGTTATTCCGCCCCGTCGATGGACGAAAGTCGCAGCGGCAGCCATATCCCGGCTGTCGTGGAAATATCTTGCAAATTTATACAGCCGATCGACTTCCACCCTGGGTCGACGATTGGGAAAATTTTCTCATCGGGCAAACGAAAACGCCGGAGCGCTCAAGGCACTCCGGCGTTATTTCGCAACCTATAGCTGCTAATTCTTTAGTGATCCTGCCGGTAGTATTGCAATATTTCGCGATACTTAACGCCAGCGGTGATCCGTTTTCGGCCTCGGCATCCCCCGCGACCGGGCGGCTTGCCGCCCGGCGCAAGTCATAAAGCGTGGATCGCCGGCGGCGATCAGTTGCGGGCCTTGTCGACCAGCTTGTTCTTGGCGATCCACGGCATCATGGCGCGGAGCTTCTCGCCGACCGCCTCGATCTGGTGGGCGTCGTTGTTGCGGCGGATGCCCTTGAAGCGGGCGGCGCCGGCCTTGTATTCCTGCATCCACTCCGAGGTGAACTTGCCCGACTGGATGTCCTTCAGCACCCGCTTCATCTCGGCCTTGGTCTCGGACGTGATGATGCGCGGGCCGGAGACATACTCGCCCCACTCGGCGGTGTTGGAGATCGAGTAGTTCATGTTGGCGATGCCGCCCTCGTAGATGAGGTCGACGATCAGCTTCACTTCGTGCAGGCACTCGAAATAGGCCATCTCCGGCGCGTAGCCGGCCTCGACCAGCGTCTCGAAGCCGTTGCGGATCAGTTCGACGAGGCCGCCGCACAGCACCACCTGCTCGCCGAAAAGATCGGTCTCGCACTCTTCCTTGAAGGTGGTCTCGATGACACCCGAGCGGCCGCCGCCGACGCCCGAGGCGTAGGAGAGCGCCAGTTCCAGGGCGTTGCCGGAGGCGTTCTGCGCCACGGCGACGAGGCAGGGCACGCCGCCGCCCTTCTGGTACTCGCCACGCACCGTATGGCCGGGGCCCTTCGGGGCGATCATCACGACGTCGAGGGTGGCCTTCGGCTCGATCAGGCCAAAGTGGACGTTGAGGCCGTGGGCGAAGGCAATGGCGGCGCCGTCGCGGATGTTGGGGGCGATCTCGTCGCGGTAGATGTCGGCCTGCAACTCGTCCGGCGTGGCGATCATCAGGAAGTCGCCCCACTTGGCGGCATCGGCCACCGACATGACCTTCAGGCCGTCGGCCTCGACCTTCTTGGCCGTCGCCGAGCCCCGACGCAGGGCAATGACGATGTCCTTGACGCCGGAGTCCTTCAGGTTGAGGGCGTGGGCGCGGCCCTGCGAGCCGTAGCCGACCACCACCACCTTCTTGCCCTTGATCAGGTTGAGATCAGCATCACGATCATAATAGACGCGCATGTTGTTGTCCTTCCTCGCCGCTGGCGTTCTTGGAACGACCGGTCCCCGCCGGTCGTCGGTTCACTGGTGAAACGGGGTTACTCGGTGTCCTGGGCGCCGTGCCCGTAGAGACGGAAAAACTGCGAGATGGCCAGCCGCGCCCGCCGCGGTCGATCATCGGACAGGCCGACGGGCGGCTCGCCCAGCAGCATTCGCACGTGGCTGTCGCGGACGATCAGGCCGTAGAGCGTCTCGTAGGCCTCATGGGTGTCGGCGAAGTGCACGTAGCCGTGCCGCCGGCCAAGCTCCAGCAGGGCGCGGGCGCGCATCTCGATCGGCAGCCGGCCATGCTCGCGCACCAGCGCGCCGAGCCGGGCGCCGTCGCGGTCGGCCTGGCCGATGGCCAGGCGATTGAGCGCCAGCGACACCTCGCCCGAGAGCACGCCGATCAGGTCCTCGGCGAACACGGTGAGGCTGCGACTGAAGTCGTCGGGCGTCGGCATCGTCTCGCGCGGCCCCGGCGTCCTCACCTTGCTGGCCTGATAGGTGATCATCGCGGCGAGCAGGCCGTCGCGGTCGCCGAACCACTTGTAGAGGCTCTCCTTGGAGCAGTTGGCGGCCCGCGCCAGACCGGCCGTGGTCAACGCCCGCTCGCCACCGGCGACCAGCAATTGAAGCGCGCATTCCAGCACGGCATTCTGGCGGGGGGTGAAGGACTCGGTCACCACGGGACTCGCTCTGTCGGCGCTCAATGTACCGTACGGTACGGTTCCAGATGTTCTAGTTCGCTGATCCCCGGCTGTCAAGACCGGCCAAATTGTCGTGAAACCTCCGCATTACTCCTTAGGCATGGTGGAATCGTCGATGAAAATCGCCTAAGCATGTCGCGCAAAAGTGGGTGGGGGTTTTGCGATCCCGACAGGTGCAAAACCGGAAGTTGAGGCGTCAGGCGCGAATCCGTGCGATCGTGACGTGCCTCGGCGACCCGCCGCCCGCCATCGCCGCAGCCACAGGGATCACTCGATTGTCTACCCGTATCGAAACCGACACCTTCGGCCCCATCGACGTCGACACCTCAGTGTACTGGGGCGCCCAGACGCAGCGCTCGCTGGGCAACTTCAGGATCGGCTGGGAGAAGCAGCCGCATTCCATCGTCCGGGCGCTCGGCGTGTTGAAGCGTGCCGCCGCCGAGGTCAACCGCGACCTCGGCAAGCTCGATCCGCAGCTCTGCGAGGCGATCGTCACGGCGGCGCAGGAGGTGATCGACGGCAAGCTCGACGCTCATTTCCCGCTGGTCGTCTGGCAGACCGGCTCGGGCACCCAGACCAACATGAACGCCAACGAGGTGATCTCCAACCGGGCGATCGAGCTTCTGGGCGGCACGCTGGGCTCCAAGACACCGGTGCATCCCAACGACCATGTCAACATGAGCCAGTCGTCGAACGACACCTATCCGTCCGCCATGCATATCGCGGCGGCCACCGAGGTGATCGAGAAGCTGCTGCCGGCGCTCCGTCACCTGCACGCGGCGCTCGACGACAAGGCGCGGGCCTGGGCCGACATCATCAAGATCGGCCGGACGCACACGCAGGACGCCACGCCCTTGACGCTCGGCCAGGAGTTCTCCGGCTACGCCAGGCAGGTGGAGAACGGCATCAAGCGCATCGAGATGACGCTGCCGATGCTGATGGAGATCGCCCAGGGCGGCACCGCCGTCGGCACCGGCCTCAACGCGCCCAAGGGCTTCGCCGAGAAGATCGCCACCCGCGTCGCCGAGCTGACCGGCCATCCCTTCACCTCGGCGCCCAACAAGTTCGAGGCGCTGGCCGCCCACGACGCCATGGTGATGAGCCACGGCGCCCTTAACACGGTGGCGGCGAGCCTGTTCAAGATCGCCAACGACATCCGCCTCCTCGGCTCCGGCCCGCGCTCCGGCCTTGGAGAGTTGTCGCTGCCGGAAAACGAGCCGGGCTCGTCTATCATGCCGGGCAAGGTCAATCCGACCCAGTGCGAAGCGCTGACCATGGTCTGCGTGCAGGTATTCGGCAACCACGCGGCGCTGACCTTCGCCGACAGCCAGGGCCATTTCGAGCTGAACGTCTACAATCCGGTGATGGCCTACAACTTCCTGCAATCGGTGGCGCTACTCTCTGACGCCGCCGTCTCCTTCACCGACAACTGCGTCGTCGGCATCGAGCCGCGCCAGGACAACATCAAGGCCGCCCTCGACCGCTCGCTGATGCTGGTCACCGCCCTCGCCCCCAAGGTCGGCTACGACATCGCCGCCAAGATCGCCAAGACCGCCCACCGGAACGGCACGACGCTGCGCCAGGAAGCGGTCGGCGGCGGCTACGTCACCGACGCGGAGTTCGACGCCCTCGTCCGGCCGGAGCGGATGATCGGGCCGGAGTGAACGGCCGGCACGACCGATGAAAGCCGAAGGCCGGAGCATCTCGCGACGCTCCGGCCTTTCGTATTTGTTTCAAAAGCTGTCGCTCACCCGACGCGGATGCGCGTCGCGAATTCCGACGACTTGGCCTGGAGCCGGTCGACGGTCTTCATCAGCACGTCCGACATCTCGCAGATGGTGGCGACGGCGCTGCCCGACGTCTGGGCGGTCTCGGCCACGCCGTTGATGCCGCCCGACACCTCCTGCGCGCCGGAGGCGGCATAGGCGACGTTGTGGACGATGGCCTGCGTCGCGGCCATCTGCTCCTGCATCGACGCCGACATGGTGACGCTGACCGACTTGATCTCGCCGATGGTCGCCGAGATGCGGTTGATCGCCTTCACCGCCCGGTCGGTGACGTCCTGCACCGTCGAGATGTGGCCGGAGATCTCCTCGGTGGCCTTGGCCGTCTGGCCGGCCAGCGCCTTCACCTCGCCGGCGACCACCGCGAAGCCGCGCCCCGCCTCGCCGGCCCGCGCCGCCTCGATGGTGGCGTTGAGGGCGAGGAGATTGGTCTGGTCGGCGATCGAGGTGATCAGGCTCACCACCTCGCCGATGCGATGCGTCGCCTGGCTGAGATCGCCGACGATGGTCGCCGTCTGCGTCGCCTGGGTGCCGGCTTCCTCGGCAATGCCCTTGGCGCTCTCCACCTGACGCGAGATGTCCTCGATCGACGAGGAGATCTGGCCGGCCGCCGCCGACACTTCCTGCACGTTCTGCGACATCACCTGCGACGAGGCCGAAACGCTGCGAGCGGTGGAGGCCGTCCGCTCGGTGGCCGTCTGCAGCGACGAGGCGCCCTGGTTCATCTCGACGGCCGCCTTGCCGACCGCCTCGACCACGCCGCCCATGGTGCCCTCGAAGTCGCTGGCCAGTTCGGCCAGCAAGGCGTGCCGGTCGCGCTCGCGGGCTGCCTCGGCGTCGCGCTGCTGCTCGCGCAGCCGCTCGGCCTCGATGCCGTTGTCGCGGAACACGGCGAGCGCCCGCGCCATGGCGCCGATCTCGTCCTTGCGTTCGGTGCCCTGCGGCGCGTCGGCGAACTCGCCCCTGGCATAGAGCGACATGGTGGCCGACAGGCGGCGGATCGGCGTGGAAATGCCGACCTGCGAGATCGTCAGCGCCACCAGAAGACCGGCCAGGAGGCCGCCGCCCACCATGGCCGCCATGATCTCGACGGTGGAGTTGGCTTCGTCGTTGAGCGCCGCTCGGTTGGTGACGAGCTGCGCCTCGATGGTCGACTGCAACTTTTCGGTCGCCTGCAGCATGGCGTCGATGCGCGGCTCCACCTCGCCGGAGATCACCTCGCGGCCGTGACCGGCATCCATCAGCTTGGCCGCCGCGACCACCTCCTTGGTCTTGGCGAACAACTCGTCGAGCGGCGCGGCGATGGCGTCGAGATCGGCCGACAGGTCGCCGCGGCGGGCGCGGATGGTGTCGATCGTCGAACGGAACTGCGGCTCGGCGTTCTGGACTTCGGCGGTGAGCTTGTCGAGCTGCTCGCTGTCGAAGGTGGTGATCAGCCGGTAGAGGGTGGTGTTGAGCCGATAGGCCGCTCCCTCGATCTCCTTGCTGAGAAGGCTGGACTGCGCGTCGCGGTCGATGAACTGCGCCTGTTCGGCGTTGAGCTTCATCATGTTTTCGGCCGCATAGAAGATGGCGGCCAGCGAAAAGATGATGATGGATGCCAGCGAAATCACAATCTTGAGTGATATACGCAGATTTTTAAGGGCCATGCATTCCTCCCACACATACGCCCGGAATTTCCTATTAGTAGGCGAAGTCAGTTAAGAAAATATCTAGTGGCGTAATGCCTGCGCCCAGAGCAGCCCCATGGCGGGGCGGCTCCCGTCAGGTCGCATAGTCTACGGGCAGCGGTGCGCCGTCCTTCAATGTCTCCATGGAAATTGAGGCGGAAACGTCGAAAAGCTCCACTTTGCGAATGATCTTCTTGTAGATGACGTCGTAATGCTCGACGCGGGGCAGCGCCAACTTCAGGATGTAGTCGACATTGCCGGTCAGGCGATGGGCCTCCACCACCTCGGGTATGTCGGAGATGACGGCGGCAAATCGCTCCATCCACTCGGCCGAATGATGGGCGGTGCGGATCAGCGCGTAGACGGTGGTGGGCACGCCGAGCCGGCCGCGGTCGAGCACCACCGTGCGGCGGGCGATGTAGCCCTCGGCCTCCAGCCGCTGGATGCGCCGCGAGCAGGCCGACACCGACAGCGCCACGCGGTCGGCGAGATCGGCCACCGCCAGGCCGGCGTCCTGTTGCAGCAGGTCCAGCAGCCTGCGGTCGCGTTCGTCGAGCATGACGTTGATTCCTCCTGCTTGCGCCGTTGACGCGCCAACATTGCACAATCCAATCGGATCGCGCCAAATAATTGCGAACCTCGCTGCATCGACGCCGAATCACGCAAACGCCCGGCGACCGGCCGGCGTTATGATCCGATATCGTCAGGGACAGGCGACGACAGGGGAACAGCATGCGCACCATCGGCCTCATCGGCGGCATGAGCTTCGAGAGCACCGCCGTTTACTACAAGACGATCAACGAGGCGGTGCGCGCCCGCCTCGGCGGCCTGCATTCGGCCGAACTGTTGCTGCGCTCGGTCGACTTCCAGTCGATCGTCGACCTGCAGAAGGCCGGCCGCTGGGACGCCGCCGCCGAACGGCTCGGCAAGGCGGCGCGCGGGCTGGAACGGGCCGGCGCCGACTGCCTGCTGATCTGCACCAACACCATGCATCTCGTCGCCGACGAGGTGGCGGCGGCCGTGCGGGTGCCGCTCCTCAACATCATCGACGAGACGGCCAAGGCGATTGTCGCCGCCGGCGCCCGCCGGCCGCTGCTGCTCGCCACCCGCTACACCATGGAGCAGGGATTCTACGCCCGTCGCATGGCCGCCCACGGCCTGACGCTGACGATACCCGGCGATGCCGGCCGCGCCGTGGTCCACGACGTCATCTTCGACGAACTGTGCGCCGGCACCGTCCGCGACGCCTCGCGCGACGCCTTCCTCGCGCTGATTGACAGGGCGAAGGCCGACGGCTGCGACTCCGTCATCCTCGGCTGCACGGAAATCTGCCTGCTGCTCGACCCCGCCGCCCTGCCGCTGCCCGGCTTCGACAGCACGGCCATCCACGTCGCCGCCGCCGTCGATTTCGCGCTCCCGGACGAGACCAAGGCCGCCGCCGAATAAAGGCAGTCTCGCAGAGAATGCCCTATATCGGCCCCTCGCTTTGCCTGCCCGAGGTCCTACGCCTGCACGCAGGCTGACAGATTTATATGTAGAAACATATACATAAGGTGTCACCCTACGCGCAGGCGTAGGACCTCGGGCAGAAAAAGGCGCGGCAGCAATATCAGTAGCCCTCGCGGTCAGGCGTCGGCGTCGCCGAGGGCGGCGCGATAGCGGCGCACCGTCTCGGCCATGCCGTGGATCAGGCAGTCGGCGATCACCGCGTGGCCGATCGACGCCTCGGAAATGTGCGGCGTCCTCCTGACGAGCGGCGGCAGGTTGTCGAGCGTCAGGTCGTGGCCGGCGTTGACGGCCATGCCGAGCTTCACCGCCGCATCGGCGGTCACCGCCACCTCTTCCAGCCGCGCCCGCTGTTCGGCGGGGTCGAAGCTGTGGCCGTAGGGGCCGGTGTAGATCTCGATGCGCCGAGCGCCGGTCAGCGCGGCGGCCGCCGCCTGCGTCGGATCGGCGTCGACGAAGATCGAGCAGCGCATGCCCTCTCCCTGGATGCGCCGCACCACGTCCGACAGGAACGACTGGTGGGTGACGGCGTCCCAGCCGTGATCGGACGTGGTCTGGCCGGGCATGTCGGGCACCAGCGTCACCTGGTCGGGACGCGCCGCCTCGCAGAGCTTCAGGAACTCCTCGGTCGGATAGCCCTCGATATTGTATTCGCGGCCCGGCCAGTCGGTCCTCAGCATCTCCTGAAGCGCGAAGACGTCGGTGCGGCGGATGTGCCGCTCGTCGGGACGCGGGTGCACGGTGATGCCGGCGGCACCGGCCTGGAGCGCGATGCGGCTGAGGCCGACCACCGACGGCCACGGCAGGTCGCGCCTGTTGCGCAGGTGGGCGATGGCGTTGACGTTGACGGAAAGCTTGGCGTGATTCATCGCGTGCGGTCCGGAGAGTTCGGAAAAAGCGACGATAGTCCGCCCGTCCTTACCGCACAAGCGACGTCAGCCCGCCGTGAAGGATGGCAGGCGCAGCCGCCGGCCCGGCGCGAGGCCGATCAGCAGCTCCGGCTGGCCGTCGGCAATCTCCAGCACCTTGACGAGGCCGGCCCGATGGAAGCCGTCGAGCGCACCGCCTCTGACCGGCAGCCTCGGCAACGTCAGGCGCTCGATGGTCAGGCGGCTGAAGCCGGCTGCCGTCTGCCGCCGTCCCGCCTGGCCGTCGGTCCAGGCGGACGGTGGTGCCTTGCCCGGCGAGGAAAAGATAAAGGGCATCGCCGCATCGTCGCTTTCGCTGGAGACGGCGATCGATACGCCCGGCGGGAAATCCGGATTGCGATAGGTCCAGCCGTCGCCCGGCAACGCCCCGCGGCAGGCGATGCCGAAGGGCGAGGCGCCGGTTTGCCGCCACGTCGCCCGAGCGGCGAAGCCGGCGCGGCCGAGCGGCGAGGCGAGAAGCTCGTCCGCGTCGACGACATAGAGCAATTCCATATAGGCGTTGTCGAAGGCGTAGCAGAGGTTGGCCGTCCCCTGCCCAGCGTGCCGGCGCGTGAACGACGGTTCGAGGCCGAGCGCCTTGAGCCGCTCGAAGACGGCGCCGCCGGGCGCCGCCTCCGCCGGCTCGACGAACACCAGCAGATGGTCGAGTTCGATAGCGGCCATCAGCCGGCGATGGCCGGAGCGCTCGAGATGCCGTTGCGGCCGCGCGACAGCGCCGCAAGGCCGGTACGGGCCAGTTCGACCAGGCCGCAGTCCCTCATCAGGCCGACGAAGCGGTCGATGTCGGCCGGCGCGCCGGTGATCTCGAACACGTAGCTGTCGAGCGTCGCATCGACGATACGGGCATTGAAGGCCTGGGCAAGGCGCAACGCCTCGTCGCGGATCTCGCCCTTGCCGCACACCTTGATCAAGGCCAGCTCGCGCTCCAGCGCATCGCCGGCCCAGGTAAGGTTGATCACCTTGTGCACCGGCACCAGACGGCCAAGCTGGTGCATGATCTGCGAGATGACCGGCGGCCGGCCGGTCGTCACGATGGTGATGCGCGACATGTGGCTGGCGTGCTCGATCTCCGAGACGGTGAGGCTCTCGATGTTGTAGCCGCGCCCGGAGAACAGGCCGACGACGCGGGCGAGGACGCCCGGCTCGTTGTCGACCAGCACCGACAGCGTGTGGCTGCGCTCGGTGGCGGGAAGCTCTTCCTCGAGGAAGTAGGCGGATTGGGACTGGCCTGCGACGATCATCATGATGTCAATTCCGATAGGCTGTTGCGAAGGGTGCGAGGGGTTGCGTCAGCAGCCGCGCCTCACACCAGAACCTTGCCGGCGGCGCCGATCGCCGTCTCGATCTCCTCGTCGGAGACGTCGGTGCCGAGCAGCATCTCGTTGTGCGCCTTGCCCGAAGGGATCATCGGGAAGCAGTTGGCGAGGCTGACGACGTGGCAGTCGAACAGCACGGGCCGGTCGATGCGGATCATCTCCTCGATGGCGTCGTCGAGATCGGCGGGCTTGGAGCAGCGGATGCCGACCGCGCCGTAGGCCTCGGCGAGACGCACGAAGTCGGGCTGGGAATCGACATAGGAATGGCTGAGCCGGTTGCCGTGCAAGAGTTGCTGCCACTGGCGCACCATGCCCATGTACTGGTTGTTGAGGATGAACGCCTTGACCGGCGCATTGTGCTGCACCGCCGTCGACAGCTCCTGGATGTTCATCTGGATCGAGGCGTCGCCGGCCACGTCGATCACCAGCGCGCCGGGATGGGCGAGCTGGGTGCCGACCGCCGCCGGCAGACCGTAGCCCATGGTGCCGAGACCGCCCGAGGTCATGAAGCGGTTGGGCTCCTCGAAGCCGTAATACTGCGCCACCCACATCTGATGCTGGCCCACCTCGGTGGTGATGTAGGTGTCGCGGTCCTTGGTCAGCGCGTGCAGGCGCTCGATGGCGTATTGCGGCATGATCGCCTCGGCCGACGGCCGGTAGGTAAGGCACCGCTTGGCCCGCCAGCCGTCGATCTGCTTCCACCAGGCGGCGTGCGCCGCCTTGTCCTGCACCGGCTTGCGGGCCGTCCAGGCGGCGATCAGGTCCTCCAGCACGTTGCCGACGTCGCCGACGATCGGCATGTCGACCACGACGTTCTTGTTGATCGACGACGGGTCGATGTCGATGTGGATCTTCTTGGACTTGGGCGAGAAGGCGTCGATGCGGCCAGTGATGCGGTCGTCGAAGCGGGCGCCGATGCAGACCATGACGTCGCAGTCATGCATGGCGAGGTTGGCCTCGTAGGTGCCGTGCATGCCGAGCATGCCGAGCCAGTTCTTGCCCGAGGCCGGATAGGCGCCGAGGCCCATCAGCGTCGAGGTGATCGGGAAGCCGGTCAGCTTGACGAGGTCGCGGAGCAGCGCCACCGCCTTCGGGCCGGAGTTGATGACGCCGCCGCCGGTATAGAGGATCGGCTTCTTGGCGGCGGCCATCAGCTCGACCGCCTCGCGGATGGCGGCGTCCGAACCCTTCACCGCCGGATGGTACTGGGTGAGCGCCTTGTCCTTGCAGTTCTCGTAGGTGCCGGTCTGGAACTGGATGTTCTTGGGAATGTCGACCAGCACCGGGCCGGGGCGGCCGGTGGTGGCGATGCGGAACGCCTCGTGCAGGATGGCCGGCAGGTCCTCGATGCGGCGGACCAGCCAGTTATGCTTGGTGCAGGGCCGGGTGATGCCGACGGTGTCGGCCTCCTGGAAGGCGTCGGTGCCGATCAACGTCGTCGGCACCTGGCCGGTGATGCAGACCATGGGGATCGAATCGAGCAGCGCATCGGTCAGCGCCGTCACCATGTTGGTCGCGCCGGGGCCGGAGGTGGCCAGCGCCACGCCGACCTTGCCGGTGGAGCGGGCATAGCCCTCGGCGGCGTGGCCGGCGCCCTGCTCGTGGCGGACGAGGATGTGGCGGACCTCCTCCTGCTGGAACAGTTCGTCGAAGATCGGCAGCACCGCGCCGCCGGGGTAACCGAAAATGGTGTCGACGCCCTGGTCGATCAGCGCCTGGATGACCATTTCCGCGCCTGTCATCTGCCGTGTCATCGCCTGTTACCTCAAGCTCTCGTCCCGCCGTTCCGGGGGCATTTTTGCTGCGTTAGTTCAGGTAATAAAAAAGGCCCCGAAAAGGGACCCGATTTCCGCGCACCATGACTGTCCGGCAGGCCTCAGGAAGAGACCTCCGCCACGGTGCGCCATCTAAGTACTACGAGCAGGGAACGCATATCGCCCTCTGGTTCGGCCGGGACCACCCCGGATTGGTCGGCAACGTAGCGGCGGCCGGCGGATCGGTCAAGAGCCTATTTCATTCGTTGCGCCACATCGTCGGCCACGGCAAGAAAATGTCGTGCCGCCGGATCGACGCGCCGCCAGTCGGCCATCTGGTTGCGGAACCAGGTTTCCTGCCGCTTGGCATATTGCCGCGTCGCCGTCACCGCCGCCTCGACGGCTTCCTCGACCGGTAGGTCGCCCCGCGCCGCCGCCATCATCTCCGGCACGCCGATCGCCTTCATGGCCGGCAGCCCCGGATCGAGATGGAAGGCGGCGAACGCCCGCGCTTCGTCGAGGCCGCCATCCGCCGCCATTCCCCGGAAGCGCTCGTCGATACGGTCGTGCAGCCACGCCCGGTCGGGCGCCATGACGATGCGAACGCCGCCGGCGAGGAGCGGCGGCGACCGCTTCTCCTGCCAGTCGGACAGCGGGCGGCCGGTGCTGTCGGCCACCTCCAGCGCCCGGAGGATACGCTGGGTGTCGTGCGGATGCAGGCGGCCGTGGAGCACCGGGTCGACGACGGCGAGTTCCTTGTGCAGGGCGCCGGCGCTCATCGTCTTCGCCCGCTCGCGCCAGAAGCCGCGCACCCGCTCGTCGACCGGCGGCACATCGGAGAGCCCCAGCGTCATGGCGTTGAAGTATAGCCCGGTGCCGCCGACCACCACCGCCGGCCGGCCGGCCGTTTCCATGAGCGCTCGTTCGAGATCGTCGAGATAGCGGGCCACCGTGTAGCCGTCGCCGCTCGCCACGTGGCCGTAGAGGCGGTGCGGCGCGCGCGCCTCGTCCTCAGCCGTCGGCCGGGCGGTCAGGATGCGCAGTTCGCGATAGACCTGCATCGAATCGGCGTTGATCACCACGCCGCCGCAGCGCTCGGCGATGGCCAGCGCCAGAGCCGACTTGCCGCTGGCCGTCGGGCCGGCTATCAGAACCGCGCGTCTTTCTGCCGTCTCGGTCGTCACCTGGAGCCTCCCATGTCGCTCGTCGCCACGCTTGTCTCATCTCCGGCCGATCCGCAAGTGACGGAAGGGCTGATCGCCGGCGTGTCGCGGGCGCTGGGCGGCGGTGGCAACCGGGTGCTGGGTGCCGGGATTGCCGCCGACATCGCCGTCGAGGGCCCTCTTTCGCGCGATGAAGCGGGGCGCCGTATCACTGAAGTAATCGGCGATGCGCCGGTCGATTTCGCCGTGCTGCCGGCCGAGGGCCGGCGCAAGAAGCTGCTGGTCGCCGACATGGACAGCACGATGATCGGCCAGGAATGCATCGACGAGCTTGCCGCCTTCGTCGGCCTCAAGGACCACGTCGCCGCCATCACCGAGCGGGCGATGCGCGGCGAGATCGCCTTCGAGCCGGCGCTGCGCGAGCGCGTGGGCCTTCTGAAGGGCCTCTCCGCCAGCGTGGTCGAGGAGGTGCTGGCTGAGCGTATCACCCTGACGCCGGGCGGCCGCGAGCTGATCGCTACCATGCGGGCGCGCGGCGCCTACACGGCGCTGGTCTCCGGCGGCTTCACGCTGTTCACCGGGCACATCCGCGAGTTGATCGGCTTCGACGAGCACCGCTCCAACTGCCTGATCACCGAGGACGGCCGGCTCACCGGCCTCGTCGCCGAGCCGATCCTCGGCAAGGCGGCCAAGCTCGCCACGCTGCGCGAACTCAGGGAAGCGCGCGGCCTCGCCCGCCACGAGACGCTGGCGATCGGCGACGGCGCCAACGATCTCGACATGATCAACGACAGCGGCCTCGGCATCGCCTACCACGCCAAGCCCAAGGTGGCCGCCGCCGCCGAGGTGTCGATCCGATACGGTGATCTCACCGCCGTACTCTATTTGCAGGGCTACGCCCGCGACGAGTTCGCGGCGATCTAGCCCCCCAGCACCCACATCCGCACGGGATTGGTCGGGTCGGCGAGCAGGCGGATGGCGAGGCCGATGCAGGTGATCACCAAGAGGGGCCGGATGATCTTCGCCCCACCCCGCACGGCAAGGCGCGAGCCGATCTGCGCGCCGAGGAACTGGCCGGCGCCCATCACCAGGCCGGGCTTCCAGAAAATGACGCCCGACGCAAGAAACACGAAGAAGCTACCGATATTGCTGGCGAAATTGAGCATCTTGGTATGCGCCGTCGCCTTCAGCAGGCCGAAGCCGGCCAGCGACACGAAGCCCAGCATGAAGAACGAGCCGGTGCCCGGACCGAACAGGCCATCGTACCAGCCGATGGCCGGCACGAAGGTCAGCGTGAACAGGAAGGGCGTCATTCGGGCGTGGCGATCCTGATCGTTGAGGCCGCGCTTGAAGGCAAAATAGACGGCGATGGCAATCAGCATCACCGGCATGGCGATCTGCAGCCAGTCGCCCGGCAGCACGGTGGCCAGCAAGGCCCCCAGCACGGCGCCGCCGGCCGACATCAGCGCCATCGGCAATTGCGACCTGAGATCGACCTGCCCCGCCCGCGCATAGCCGAGGGTGGCCGAGGCCGAACCGAACAGCGCCTGCAGCTTGTTGGTGCCGAGCGACTGGATCGGCGTGAACCCGGCCAGCATCAGCGCCGGCACGGTGATCAGGCCACCGCCACCGGCGATCGAGTCGATGAAGCCGGCGACGAAGGCGGCGAAGAACAGCGCCGTCAGAAGATGCAGGGAAAGGTCAACCAAGATGGAACTCAGGATCAGGAGGAAGAAACGGCGCGCTGCGGGGAAGCGGTGGCAGCGCTGAGATGGACGAGCACGGCGACGCGCACGGCACTGGCCAGATTGCGGTCGCCACGCGTCCGGTCGATATCGAGGATGAAGGCGGACAGGCTTTGCCCGCGCTGACCGGCCAGCCGCTCGGCCGCCGCCCAGAACTCCGGTTCCAGCGCCAGACTGGTCCGGTGCCCGGCCAGCGACAGCGACCGCTTGGCGTTCATGTCGGGGAGTCCGGCGGCGTCTCCGGATCGGCGGGGGAAGCAAGACGATGGCCGTCGAGCCGCCGCGCCTCCAGCGCGTCCTGCGCCTTGGCCGTCAGTTTCTCCGCCTTGCTGCGGCCGAACTGGGCGCGATTCTCCGCCGCCTCGTCCTCGCGGCGGCGGCGGTCGCGGTCCTTGCGCGCCCGGCGGAGGTTGACGAGATCGCCCATGGCCCTCAGGTCTTCTTGCGGAAGGCGTCGAGGGAGACCACGGTCGGCGGCTTGTCGCCATCCTCCGGCTTGTCCTCGGCGGCCGGCTTGGCCGGCTCGGTCTTCGCAGCCTTGTCGGCCTTGGCCGGCTTGTCGGCGGCCGGCGCCTTGGCAGCCGGGCGCGGCGCCTTCGGCTCGCCGCTCGCCGGGCCGATCGCCTTCACCGGCCCGTCTTCGGTCACGTCGGCGGCGTTGCCGCTCTCGTCGACGAGCGGAAACTGCACGGCGAATTCCACCGACGGATCGAAGAAGCCGCGGATGGCCGCGAAGGGAACCACCAGCTTTTCCGGCACGCCGGAAAAGCTAAGGCCAATCTCGAAGCTTGTATCGCCCACCACCAGCTCCCAGTACTGGTGCTGGATGACGATGGTCATCTCGTCCGGGTAGCGCTCCTTGAGGCGGGCGGAGATACGTACGCCCGGCGCCCTCGTATCGAAGATAATGTAGAAA
>LUYO01000055.1:506-7144 GCA_001603295.1 Rhodobacterales bacterium Alpha_02 | reverse complement strand
TATCCTGCATTCCGCTTCGATGTGCTCCAGGAAGCCAGGAAGGCGATCCTGGGAGATTCGTGACCGGAAATCCTATGGACATCCATTTTCTGGGAACGAACGGCTGGTACGATACGGAAACGGGAAATACGATCAGCATCCTGATCCGCACGGACCGGTGGGAGATTCTCCTCGATGCCGGCTACGGAATTGCCAAGGCCGACCGTTACCTCAAGCCGGACCCGGCCGATCCCGCGATCCTTCTCCTCAGCCATTTCCACCTGGACCACGTGGCGGGCCTCCACACCCTTGCCAAGTTCCGATTTCCCAAGGGCCTGATCATTGCCGGCCCGGAGGGGTCCCGAAAAACCATGGACGTCCTCGTGAACGCACCGTTCACCATTCCCCTGGCGGAGCTTCCCTACCCGGTGGACGTCCTGGAACTGCCGGTCGATCTGGCCCGGATTCCCTTTCCGCTTCTGGCTCTTCCCCTGCGACACGCCGGGATTACCCTGGGGTTCCGCATCGAGGCGGAGGGGTTGACCGTGGCCTATTGCCCCGATACCGGCTACTGCGAAAACGCCCTGTCCCTGGCCCGCGGCGCCGACCTCCTCATCGCCGAATGCGCCTGCCGGAGCGGTCAGGGAAATGAGGACTGGCCCCATCTGAATCCCGAAACGGCGGCGCGGATCGCCCTGGAGGCAGGGGCCCACAGGCTGGTTCTGGTCCACTTCGAAGCCTGGACGTATCCGACCTTCCGGGAACGGGAAGAATCGGAAGCCGCGGCCCGCCGCATTTTCCCGGAGACCATCGCCGCCCGGGACGATACATGCATCTCTCTCTGACCCTACCCTCGCCGTGAAATTCCGTCAGCCCTTTTCGAGGACCGCCAACACCTCCAGATGCGACGTCTGGGGAAACATGTCCAGCGGCTGGAGAGCCGCCAGGGAATAGCCCCGGTCCGCCAGATGGCGTGCGTCCCGGGCCTGGGTTGCCGGGTCGCAGGACACATAGACGATCCGTCTTGGAGCCAACTCCACGAGAGCATCCAGGACCCCGCGTCCGCAACCGGTCCGGGGCGGGTCCAGGACCGCCACGTCGATCCGAAGCCGGCGGTGCATGAGATCCAGCAATCCCTCCACGACGTCCCCCTCATGGAAAAAAGCATTTTGAAAACCGGCCCGCGACAGGTTTTCCCTGGCACAGGCAACGGCCTCCCGGTGCTGCTCGATTCCGAAAACGGAGCCGGCCCGTTCCGCCAGGAACCGGGAAAAAAGGCCCGAGCCGCAGTAGGCATCCAGGACCGCATCTTCAGGAGACAGGGAGGCCAGTTCCAGGACAACGTCCACCAGAGTGTCCACGAGGGATTCGTTGGCCTGGAAGAAACCGCGGACCGGAACGGACAGCGTGTCTCCCTTGACCATGCGGAGAATGCGGCCTTCCAACGGCGGCGCTCCATTCACCGGCCCCGTCGTCCGCTCATCGGGAAGGGACGACCAGAGAAGCCTCTCCTCCCTGCGAACCGGCCCGTCCTTCCGCGCCTCCAGGGAACGACGAAGTCCCGACAGGGAGTCGTTGATGCTTTCCGCCATCAGCAGGCACTGCTCCACGTCGAGCAGGACATGGCTGCCCCTCTCCATGAACCCCGCCTTCGCCCGGCGGCCGCCGCCGCAGACCAGGTGCACCTCTGCGCGGCCGCGGTATGAAAAGGTCCGTGGGGAGGGGATCACCGGGCGAAGGGGAGGAGCGGGGAAACGGCCGATCCGGTTGAAAGAGTCCGCGACCTGGCTTTCTTTGAGTACCAGCTGGTGGCCGTATCGGACGTGCTGGAGGGAGCAGCCGCCGCAACGGCCGTAATGCGGGCACGCCGGCTCGACCCGGTGGGGCGACGGGGAAAGGATCTCCCGAAGGACGGCCCGGGCATAACGGCTCCTCCGTTCCGTGATTTCCACCATGACCTCATCGCCGTCGACCGTGAACGGGACGAACGTCACTAAGCCGCCGGGCCGTCCGACCCCGTCCCCGCCGAAGGCTACGGCTTCGATGGTCATCCGGATTGGCTCCTTGATCTTTGCGCCTTTCTCCATTTTCCGCTCACGTTTCTTGTCCCCTCATGTCAGGATTCGCACGGAAACACAAGGCCGCCGCAAAAGGGATCCGACCCTTTTCACGATGGCAGAAATGGATCCAGTCCCCTGTTCGGGCAACCCGCTCGCGAATGTTCGCGGGGCGCGGCCGGGGGATCCCGGAGGAGCATTCGGGAAGCTTTTCCTCTCCGGCGTCGTCCCCGATTCTCAACACCTTTCCGCGGAAACACTTCCGCGGCGACGGAAGCCCCACAGCAGCCCCCGCGCCCCGGCCTCCGTGTCAAGATAGCGGATTCGGCATCTTTTCCAGCCCGAGGCAAGCCCCTTTACATCCTTTGCGATTGCTGATATTGACAGTCGCCTTTGGGATCCCTCGCGGTTTCCCTCAATCAGTGACCGGAAAATCATGAATCTTCTCGAACACCCCCATGTCCACCGCCTTCAGCATGACGGGAAGGAAATCCTCCTCGTCGGGACGGCCCACGTGTCGCGCGAAAGCGCCGATCTGGTGGAGCAGGTCCTGGACGAGGTGAGACCCGACACGGTATGCGTCGAGCTTTGCCAGCCCCGGTTTGAAGCCCTGAAGCAGAAGGACAAGTGGCAGGAAATGGACATCGTCAAGGTCATCCGGGAGAAGCGGACGTCGCTTCTCCTCTCGCAGCTCCTGCTGGCCTCCTTCCAGAAAAAGATCGCCCAGCGCTTCAACATCCAGCCCGGCGAGGAGATGATCCGGGCCATCGCGAAAGCGGAAGAAACGGGCGCCCGGGTCGTCCTGGCGGACCGCGAGGTCCGCGTCACCCTGATGCGCACCTGGCGCAGCCTGGGATTATGGAAGAAGGCGGGGCTGATGACGGAGGTCCTCGCCTCCCTCTTCTATACGGAAGAGATCACCGAAGAAGAAATCGAGAAACTGAAGGAGCGGGACATGCTGGAGGTTGCGCTCCAGGCCATCAGCGAAAAGCTCCCGCAGGTCAAGACCATCCTGATCGACGAGCGGGACCGCTACCTGGCCTCCCGGATCCGCGAAGCCGGGGGAGAGCGCATCGTCGCCGTCGTCGGGGCCGGCCACGTCCCGGGAATCATTGAGAACATCGACCGGCCGGTGGATCGGACCGAACTGGAGAAGATTCCCCCGCAGGGATGGCTGGCCCGCTCGGCCGGCTGGCTGTTTCCCCTGGCCATCCTGGCCCTGTTCGTCGGCGGTTTTTTCACTTCCGGAGGACGGACCAGCCTGGCCATGATCCTCTGGTGGTCGGGCATAACCGCGGTATGCGCCAGCGCCGGCGCCCTGCTGATGCTCTCCCACCCACTGACGATCCTGGCTTCCGCCCTTTCCGCCCCGGTCGCGACGCTTCATCCCCTCATCGCCACAGGCTGGGTGGCGGGACTCGTGGAGGCGACCCTGCGGAAACCGCAGGTGAAAGATTTCCTGGACCTCAAGGACGACATCACCTCTTTCCGGGGATTCTTCCACAACAAGATCACCCGGCTCTTGATCCTGGTGGCGTTCGTGAACCTGACCACCTCCATCGGAACCTTTGTCGCCATTCCGGTGGTGATGAAGTTCATCTTTCAGCCGTTATGAGGAATCCGTGATGGATGAGGAGAAAAAAGCGATTCTCTGCCCCCAGTGCAGGCGCCTCATCAGCCGGGACGAACCGGTCTGTCCGCATTGCGGTCTTACACGGCCCGGAACGCGCCGGGTTGCCGCCCTGCTGGGCCGGATCGGGTCGGGAGCCGTGAATCCCGTCCAGGTCGTCCTTTTTTCCAACGTCGCGCTGTTTCTGCTGTCCCTGTTGCTGAACCCGTCCTCGCTCGGATTTTCCCTGAATCCCCTCTCGTTCCTGTCCCCCTCCGATGCCAGCCTGTTCTACCTGGGAGCCACCGGCACGGTTCCGATCCTGGGATACGGGCGCTGGTGGACCCTCTTCACAGCGTCCTTCCTGCACGGCGGGCTCCTCCACATCTTCTTCAACATGGCCGCCCTGACCCAGCTGGGTCCCTTCGTATGGCGCCAGTTCGGGTTCTGGCGTTTCTGGATCATCTACCTGGCCAGCGGCGTCGGCGGGTTCCTCCTGTCCCTCCCGGCGGGCGTCCCGTTTACCATCGGCGCCTCCGCCGGCCTCTGCGGCCTCATCGGGGCAATCTTCTACTACGGCAAGAGCCGGGGCGGGTTCCTGGGAGATATGATCTCCCGGCAGGCCATGGGCTGGATCGTGGGGCTGGCCGTCTTCGGCCTCCTCCTGCCGGGCATCAACAACTGGGCCCACGGCGGCGGGCTCCTGGCCGGAATCGGCGCCGCCTTCCTGACGGGCCACCGGGACCGGGGACCCGAGACGGCGACGCATCGCCTGCTGGGAGCGATCCTTATGGGAGCAACCGCCCTCTCGCTGCTCTATGCCTTGGTGGGCGCTGCGGCCGCCGTCCTGCGCCTGGGGTGAAAGGCACCCGTCCGGTCACCCGCCCCTAATTGACAGCCCCGCCGCCTTTCGATAAGATGGAACCGTTACCGGATGTCCGCGGCCGGGGCTGAACCGCCCCGCCATCGGGGATGCAGAGCAAACGGAGGGAATCCCCCCCACCACCAACACGAAACAGGAGAACATGATATGCGCCGCGCGATCGTCTTCCTGTGCAGCATCATGGCCGTCCTGACCGTGAGCGGCTGCTATACCGCCTCCACCGTCGAGGTGAAGGACCGGATTGTGGGCGTCCGCTCCGGCCGGTTTGTCGTAATCGACGGGAAACTGGGCTCCGATTACCCGTACCCGTACGAGCAGGTATGGAAGGCCGCTGAAAAGACCATGGCTCAGATCAGGGCCACGGACGTCGTCCCGGACCGGGGCATCGCCTCCGGTTCGATCAAGGGCAAGATCGGCGGTGACGAGGTCATGATCATGATCGATTACGTCTCCAGAGAACGGACCTCCGTCTGGGTCCTGGTCGGCCTGATCGGAGACACGCTGGGAACCCGGATGATCCACGAGAGGATCGCCGACAACCTGAAAAAACCGGCGCCATGAAAAAAGCCCCTGCCGGATTCCCGACAGGGGCTTCTTCGCATTTGTCTTCCGTGTGTCCGCTCAGACGCGGGGCATATATCCCATTCCGGTCAACAATTCCTCCAGGGCCTGCTCTACTTTCCCCGGTTCAAGCTCCTCCAGGCACTCACTGCGGTGCGAGTTGTCGCAGCCGAGCTTCCGGCAGGGAACGCAGTCCCGGTCGGGAAAGACGACCCGATGCCGCGGCCCCGGATGTGCCCAGGCCTCCCCGAAAGAGGGACCGTATATCGTCACGGTCGGAAGGCCCAGGGCCGCGGCCAGGTGAGGGCCTCCCGTGTCGACCCCGGCGTGCAGGACGCTTCGCGCAATGACTCCCGCCAGCTCGGCCAGCGTCGTTTTACCCGCCAGATTGCGGACATGATCCCCCCCGCTCCGGACAAACTCATCCGCCTTGCTGCGATCATCCATGGAGCCGACAACGGCGGACGCGACGCCCCGGCAATCCCACAGCCACCGCATGACGGATGTCCACTTCTCCGTGCCCCATTCCTTGTAGGTCCAGCGCGAATAGGGACTGATGGTTATCCAGGGAATCGCCATATCCATTCCCTCATCCTCGAGGAGGCGGTCCACCCGCTCCGCGATGACCGGGGGAACGGGAAAGGGCGGCAAATCCCCCTCGATATCGATGCCGAAAGGCCGGAGTACGGCGAGGGACTGTTCCGCGGGCCCCCGGAACGGTCCTTTCCCGGGCAGGGGCGCCGCCGCCAGATGCGTGAACAGCCGGTTCCGCCAGAACGGCACATCGTTGCGGCCGTAAGCGAGGGCGATCCGCACGGGCGCCCCGGAGCTCCAGGCCAGGAAGGCCCCCCGCTCGTCCCCCCGCAGGTCTATTGCCAGGTCGAAGCGACGGCGCCGGAGGCCCGCCAGGAAGCCGGCCTGGGCGGACAAGGATGCGAGACCGCCCCCCTGAGGCTGAATCACCTCGACGATTTCCTGCAGGAACGGGTTCGCCTCCAGGAGCCCGCCCCTTCCCTTTCTCGCCAGCAGGGTGATCCCTGCTTCAGGGAACCGGTCGTGGACGGCGGCCAGGGCCGGCCAGGTCCACACGATGTCGCCGATGTCACCCAGCTGGATGACGAGAATGCGGCGGGGATTGCCGGGAATTTCATGGTGTGGACGAATCAGCATGACCCATGAGGGGGACCGATGGGAAATCGGACCCCGCTTCCTTCAGGAGACGGACTTCTCGCCGACGTTCGCGGGGGCGCGGCCGGGGGTTCCCAGAGGAGCAATTGGGAAGCGTTTCCAACACCCGGCGTGCCGGTTCGCCAACGCCAAAACGGGGAAACGCTTCCGCGACGGCGGGAATCCCCGTGACAGCCCCCGCGCCAGGGACGAAACAAAAGCAGCGGGGGCGCGGCTCTCCATCCCGTCCTTCACCTCGATCGGTACCCGTCCAGAAACGGCTCCGCCAGAGCGGCCACCCGGCGGCCGATGGCCAGGGAGGCCGTCAGGCCCGGGGACTCGATGCCCACCAGGCTGATCAGGCCCGGAAGGCCGCGGTCGC
>LUYO01000055.1:0-499 GCA_001603295.1 Rhodobacterales bacterium Alpha_02 | reverse complement strand
GTACAGCCTCGTGGAACCGGGCGCGGCGCCCCTCGTCGACCGCATAGTCGATCCGGTCGACGTATTCGACGTCGGGCCCGAAGCGGACCCTGCCCGCCAGGTCCACGGTGGCATGAATGCCCAGCCCCTCATTCCCGCGTTCCGGAGCGGGGTAGACCAGGTGTTTCAGCCGGGGAGCGGAGGAGGCGGAGAAATAGTTCCCCTTGCAGAATTGGAGGCGGTAGTCAGCGGCGTCCACGTCGATGCCGGCCATGGAGGCCAGCCGGTCGGACGCCAGGCCGGCGGAGTTGACGAGAACCTTCGTCCGTAACCGGTATTCGCCGGCGTTGATCTCCACGTCGAAACCGTCTCCATCCGGCCGTATCGCCGTCACATCCGACCGGAACGCCGCGGTGGCCCCCGCCGCCTGCAGGCGGGACAGGAGCGCCAGCATGAACCGGTGGGAATCGACGATTCCCGTGGATGGTGAAAACAGGGCCTCCCGGGCCCGCACCGCCGG
>LUYO01000243.1:0-1528 GCA_001603295.1 Rhodobacterales bacterium Alpha_02 | reverse complement strand
CGCCGGGGGCCATACCTTCGGCAAATGCCATGGCGCCGGTCCGGCGACCCACGTGGGACCCGAGCCGGAGGCCGCCTCCATCGAAGATCAGGGTCTCGGCTGGAAGAGCAGCTTCGGCAGCGGCAAGGGCGGCGATACGATCTCCAGCGGCATCGAGGGCGCCTGGAAGCCGAACCCCACCAAGTGGGACCTGGGTTATCTGAGGGTGCTGTTCCAGTACGAGTGGGAACTGCTCAAGAGTCCGGCCGGTGCGCACCAGTGGCTGGCCAAGGATGTCAATGAGAGGGACATGATCGACGACGCCCATGACCCGTCCAAAAAGAACCGGCCGATGATGACCACGGCGGACCTCTCGCTGCGCTTCGATCCCGTCTACGAGCCCATCGCGCGGAACTACCTGAAGAATCCCCAGAAATTCGCCGATGCCTTCGCCCGGGCATGGTTCAAGCTGACCCACCGCGACATGGGCCCCCGCTCGCGCTACCTCGGCCCGGAGGTCCCGGCGGAGGAACTGATCTGGCAGGACCCCGTCCCGGCGGTCGATCACAAACTGATCAACAAGAGGGACATCGCCGCCCTCAAGGCGAAGATCCTGGCCTCCGGCCTCTCCGTGTCGGAGATGGTCTCGACCGCCTGGGCGTCGGCGTCCACCTTCCGCGGCTCCGACATGCGCGGCGGGGCGAACGGGGCGCGCATCCGCCTGGCGCCGCAGAAGGATTGGGAAGTGAACGAGCCGTCCCGGCTGGCAAAGGTGCTCGATACCCTGAAGGGGATTCAGAAGGACTTCAACGGCGCTCAGGCCGGCGGCAAGAAAGTATCGCTGGCCGACCTGATCGTTCTGGCCGGTTGTGCGGGCGTCGAGCAGGCGGCGAAGAATGCCGGTCACAAGGTAACCGTCCCCTTCTCGCCGGGACGCATGGACGCCTCTCAGGAGCAGACCGACACGGCCTCCTTCGCGGTCCTCGAGCCCAGGGCGGACGGCTTCCGCAACTACCTGAAGGCCAGATACAGCGTGCCGGCGGAAGAACTGCTGGTTGACAAGGCGCAGCTGCTGACGCTGACCGCCCCCGAGATGACGGCTCTCATCGGCGGCATGCGGGTCCTGAATGCCAATTTCGGGCAGTCCCGGCACGGCGTTTTCACAAAACGGCCGGAGGCGCTCACGAACGATTTCTTCGTGAACCTCCTTGACATGGGCACGGAGTGGAAGGCGACGTCGAAGGACGGGGACCTGTTTGAAGGGCGCGATCGCAAGACGGGCGAACTCAAGTGGACCGCCACCCGGGTCGACCTGATCTTCGGCTCGAATTCCCAGCTCCGGGCTCTGGCGGAAGTCTACGGATGCGAGGACTCCCCGGAGAAGTTCCTCCACGACTTTGTCGCGGCATGGAACAAGGTCATGAACCTTGACCGTTTCGACCTTGCCTGATCGCAGCACAAACGGCTTCGAGGGTTTTCGACGGAGCAGCGGGGAATAACGGCACGGGCCGTGTGATCCGGTCCATTTCCGGATCACACGGCCTCAGGC
>LUYO01000242.1:0-2031 GCA_001603295.1 Rhodobacterales bacterium Alpha_02 | reverse complement strand
CACCCGCGCCACCGCCATCGAGGTCAAGCATGTCGAGCCGGGGAGGGGACTGTGACCGCCATTTCGCACCGCCATCCCGCCGGACAAGGAAGGTTGATCCCATGACGCTCGGTCTTGCGCACTACCTTTCGGTGGCGGCGATCCTGTTCACGCTCGGCGTGCTCGGCATCTTCCTCAACCGGAAGAACGTNNATCTCAACCTCGTCGCCTTCTCGCACTTCCTCGGCGATCTCGTCGGACAGGTGTTTGCCCTGTTCGTGCTGACGGTCGCCGCCGCCGAGGCCGCCATCGGCCTTGCCATCCTGGTCGCCTTCTTCCGCAACCGCGGCTCCATCGCGGTGGAAGACATCAACGTGATGAAGGGCTGAGATGTATTCCCTCATCGTCTTCCTTCCGCTCATCGGCTTCCTGGTCGCCGGCGCCATCGCGCTCTGGGGCGCCGCCGCCACCGTGCCGGCGCCCGAGGGCGGGCACGACGCCCACGGCCACGACAGCCACACCCATGCCGTCGCTGCGCACGACGATCATGACCACGCCGGCCATGACGACCACCATCATGCCGTCGAGCCGGCGGCGCCCGGCTCGCGCGTCGCCGAGCTGGTGACCACCGGTCTGTTGTTCGTCTCGGCGATCCTCTCCTGGGTGGCCTTCATCTCGGTCGGCTTCGGCGAACACCCGATGCAGTCGATCAAGGTGCTGACCTGGTTCACCTCCGGCGCCATGCAGGTCGACTGGGCCTTCCGCGTCGACACGCTGACCGTCGTCATGCTGGTGGTGGTGACCACCGTCTCCTCGCTGGTCCACCTCTACTCGATCGGCTACATGGCCGACGATCCCGACCGGCCGCGCTTCTTCGCCTATCTCAGCCTGTTCACCTTCGCCATGCTGATGCTGGTGACCGCCGACAACCTCGTGCAGATGTTCTTCGGCTGGGAAGGCGTCGGCCTCGCCTCNNCAAGAAGCCGTCGGCCTCGGCGGCCGCCATCAAGGCCTTCGTCGTCAACCGTGTCGGCGACTTCGGCTTCATGCTGGGCATCTTCGGCCTGTTCGTGCTGTTCGGCACCATCCAGTTCTCCGACATCTTCGCCAACGTCGCCACCGTCGAGGGCAAGACGCTGCACTTCCTGTGGGGCGACTGGGATGCCATCACCGTCGTCTGCCTGCTGCTGTTCATGGGGGCGTGTGGAAAGAGCGCGCAGTTCCTGCTGCACACCTGGCTGCCCGACGCCATGGAAGGCCCGACGCCGGTCTCCGCGCTGATCCACGCCGCCACCATGGTGACGGCCGGCGTGTTCATGGTGGCGCGGCTGTCGCCTCTCTTCGACCTCAGCCCGACGGCGCTCACCGTCGTGACGCTGGTCGGCGCGGTCACCGCCTTCTTCGCCGCCACCGTCGGTCTGGTCCAGAACGACATCAAGCGGGTGATCGCCTATTCCACCTGCTCGCAGCTCGGCTACATGTTCGTGGCGCTCGGCGTCGGCGCCTATGGCGCCGGCATCTTCCACCTGTTCACCCACGCCTTCTTCAAGGCGCTGCTGTTCCTCGGCGCCGGCTCGGTGATCATGGCCAGCCATCACGAGCAGGACATGCGCGCCATGGGCGGCCTCAGGAAGAAGATCCCGCTGACCTTCTGGGCGATGCTGCTCGGCACGCTGGCCATCACCGGCGTCGGCATCCCCGGCACCGAGATCGGCTTTGCCGGCTTCCTGTCCAAGGACGCCATCATCGAGAGCGCCTTCGCCGGCCACAATCCGGTGTCGGGCCTCGCTGCCGCGCTGCTGGTGATCGCCGCCGGTTTCACCAGCTTCTACTCCTGGCGTCTGATCTTCCTGACCTTCTTCGGCCGCAGCCGCGCGCCGAAGGACGTCTGGGACCACGCCGAGGAAAGCCCGCCGGTGGTGCTGATCCCGCTCGGCGTGCTGTCGCTCGGCGCCGTCCTGGCCGGCATGGTGTTCTACGGCGTCTTCGTCGGCGCCGAGCAGGCCGAGTTCTGGAAGGGCGCGCTGTTCTACGGCCCCGACAACCACATCC
>LUYO01000054.1:0-1602 GCA_001603295.1 Rhodobacterales bacterium Alpha_02 | reverse complement strand
ATGCGCATGGCGATCTGACGCCGGCGCCGGTGCGGGAGCGGACGGGAATGGGTGGCGCTGAGGTTCTCGACCTGGCCCGGACCGCCATCTGGGTGACCATCAAGATCGCCGCGCCGGTGATGCTCGCCGGTCTGGCGGTGGGCTTTCTGGTGTCGCTGTTCCAGGCGCTGACCCAGATCCAGGAACAGACGCTGGCCTTCATCCCGAAGATCCTGTCGATCTTCATCGTGCTGATGCTGACGCTGCCGTTCATGGCCGACTCGCTCAACAACTTCATGTCGACGCTCGCCGAATGGATCGTCCGGGGATGACCATCCGCATCCTCCCCGAGGTGACGGTGCTGTTCCTGCTGCTGTTCGCACGCATCGGCGCGCTGTGCATGCTGATGCCCGGCATCGGCGAGCAGACCATCTCGGCGCGCGTCCGCCTGACCTTCGCGCTGCTGCTCACCGCGGTGTTCTATCCCGTCCTCTCCAACCGCCTGCCGTCCGGCCTCGCCAACGACATGAACCGGCTGATCTTCGCGCTGATCGCCGAGGTGATCATCGGCGTCGCAATCGGCCTCACCGCCCGCCTCCTGATGAGCGTGGTGCAGACCGCCGGCACGGCCATCGCCTCCGATATCGGCCTCGGCTTCGCCCAGAGCGTCGACCCCACCATGGGCCAGCAGGGCGCCATCATCTCGTCCTTCCTGTCGGTGACCGGCATGACCGTCATCTTCGTCACCGACCTGCATCACGTGGCGCTGGCCGGCATCGCCGGCAGCTACACCATGTTTCCGCCCGGCGAGATGGTGCCGGTCGGCGACTTCAAGGACGCCGCCATCCTGACCATCGCCGAATCCTTCAAGACGGCGTTGCAGATCGCCGCGCCGTTCCTGGTGTTCGCGCTCGTCTACAATCTCGGCCTCGGCGTGCTACAGAAGCTGATGCCGCAGTTCCAGGTGTATTTCCTGGCGATGCCGCTGACCATCATGATCGGCCTCGCCATCTTCGCCTCGCTGATCGTCACCATCATCGGCCTCTACCGGTCCTTCCTGGAGACCGGTCTGATGCGCCTCGTTCCGGGTTGAGGTGCCGCCATGGCCGGTCCGGACGACGACAGCGACAAGACAGAAGAACCAACACAACGAAAACTCGAGCAGGCGCACGAGCAGGGCGACGTCATCAAGAGCATGGAGGTGAGCACGTTCTTCGGGCTCGTCGCCGTGACTGCGGTCATCGGGCTCACCGGCTCGGGAATGACCGGCGCGCTGCTGCCGCCGCTCCGCGGCATCTTCGAGCATGCGGCCGAGATCGCCGTCGATGGCGGTGGCTTGCGCCGGCTGTACCTGACGTTGGTCGGCGGCTTCCTGCTGGCGCTCGCCTTCCCGCTGCTGCTGGTGGCGCTCGGCGCCATCGTCGGCAACCTCGCCCAGCACCGCATGGTGTTCTCCTGGAAGTCGCTGGAGCCGAAGCTCAACAAGGTGTCGCCGCTGGCCGGCCTGAAGCGGCTGTTCTCGCCGGAAAGTCTCGCCAACTTCGTCAAGGGCCTGATCAAGGTGGCGGTGCTCGGCACGGTGATGACCATGGTGCTGTGGCCCGAGCGCGACCGGCTCGACGC
>LUYO01000241.1:0-1506 GCA_001603295.1 Rhodobacterales bacterium Alpha_02 | reverse complement strand
CCCCCTTCGGGCGCATGATCATCGTCATGGCTTCCTCCGCCAAGGACGCAAACGGCAAGCTGGTCAGCCGCATCGTCCCGAATCTCTCGCCGGGAGCGCTGGTCGGGACCCTGGCGGTACACGTGGACTACGTCGTCACGGAGAACGGCATCGCCGGTCCGATGGACGGCCTGTCCATCGACGAGCGGGCGGAGGCCCTGATCAAAGTGGCCCACCCGGATCTGCAGGAGGATCTGGTCAAGGCCGCTAAGGAAAAAGGCCTTTTCAAGTAGTCCGGTTTCGGGCTCCCGAATGACGGAGAATCGATAGAAACCGGAATGGCATGAAGATACAGCCTCGTAAAGCCGGTGCGGGACCCTGCGGGGCCGCACCGGCGGCGGGAGGTGTAAAAAATTATAGAAAAGACCATGACCGGCTGACGGGAATGCCGGGGACCGTCGGGTCCCCGGCAGACCTGCCTCATCGCGACGGATTGGACACCGTATCCTTCCCATCTTTCCGCAGTTCATGCCCGATGTGGAAAACCTTCCGTGTGAGCCATTGGATGCAATCGTCCGGTCTCTCCAGCGAAAGAGCTGAATGACAAAACAGGATTCAAGAACAGGAAAGGGAGAACGACGATGGATTTCATATTGAACGATGATCAAAGGATGCTCCGGGACACGGTGCGGCGGATCGCCGAGGAGAAGTTCGCGCCCATCGCCGCGGAGATCGACGAGAAGGAGATCTTTCCGTCGGAGTCGGTGAAGGTGCTGGCGGAGAACGGCCTGCTGGGCGTGCAGATCCCCGAGGAGTACGGCGGGGCGGGGGCCGGGATGCTGGCGATGGTCCTGGTGGTGGAGGAGATCGCCCGGGTCTGCTGCTCGACCTCGGTCATCCTGACGACCCAGGCGCTGGCCTCCGATCCGCTGCTCCTGGTGGGGACGGAGGAGCAGAAAAAGAAGTGGCTGTACCGGCTGGCCTCGGGTCAGTGCTTAGGGGCCTGCGGGATCACCGAGCCGGGGGCGGGCTCCGACGTTTCGGGGATGAAGACGACGGCGCGGAAGGTGGACGGCGGGTATATCCTGGACGGCGCGAAGATCTTCATCACCAACGGGGGCGAGGCGGAGATCGTGACGGTCCTGGCCTATACGGACCGGGAGAAGGGGAACCGGGGCATCAGCATGCTCCTGGTGGAGAAGGGCGAGGCGGGATTCACGGTGGGGAAGAAGGAGCACAAGATGGGGCTCCACGGCTCGGACACGCGGGAGCTGGTGTTCGAGAACGTGTTCCTGCCGGCGGACCGTCTGCTGGGCCCGGAGGGGGGCGGATTCCGGACGCTGATGACGACGTTCAACTACACGCGTCCGGCCGTGGGCGGCCAGGCCCTGGGGATCGCCCAGGGTGCCCTGGAGGCGTCGATCAAGTATGCGAAGGAGCGGGTGCAATTCGGGAAGCCGCTGTCCTCGTTCCAGGGGATGCAGTGGATGCTGGCGGAGATGGCCCTGTCGGTGGAGACGGCGCGGT
>LUYO01000053.1:0-4594 GCA_001603295.1 Rhodobacterales bacterium Alpha_02 | reverse complement strand
AGAAGGATGGCGGTTTCCGGCCGCTGCATGGGCAGCGGCAGGCCGGCGGTCGCGAGCGCCGCGGCGCTGAAGGTCATCTCGCCGGCCAGCAGCCTTGTCTGGCCGTCGCTCATGCGGATGAAGCCCGAGGGACAATCGCCATGCACGGCGGCGATGCGCCAGTGGCGATCGGGCGCGCCCGGCAAACGAACGACCAGCGGCTCGGGCTGCTCGGCGATCATCGCCGGACCCTGCGCCACGAAGACGGCGGCGTGCTCCGCCGTCGCGGCGCCCCAGACGTAGCGGCCGTCGCGCGGGTCGAGGTTGAAATTGGCGCCCGGCGCGTGCAGCAGCGGCCTGAGGCGCTTGTGCAGGGCGATGAAACCGGCAAGTTCGGTGCGCTCGGCGGCGGTCATGTCGAGCGGGTTCAGCTCGACGCCGAGATGATAGGCGAGCGCCACCAGGGCGCGGAAGGTCAGCGACAGCGTCCGCCCCGTCTGGTGGTTGGGATTGGCCGAGACGTGGGCGCCCATGATCTCAGGCGGCAGGAACAGGCTGGCGCCGCGCTGGATCTCCAGCCGCTCGAGGGCGTCGGTGCCGTCGGAGGTCCAGACGCGCTGGGTGTTGGCCAATGCGCCGTAGTCGGTGCGGCCGCCGCCCGAGGCGCAGCTCTCGATCTCGACATGCGGGAAGGCGGCGCGGACGCGGGCCATCAGCGCGTGGACGGCGCGCGTCTGGGCATCTGTGACCGCTCGGCCGTCGGCGCCGCCGGCATGGGTGATGTCGCGGTTCATGTCCCACTTGACGTAGGAGACGGCCAGCGATCCGAGCACCGCCGACAGCCGGTCGAACAGGTAGTCGGCAACCTCGGGCCGGGTGAGGTCGAGCACCTGCTGGTGGCGGGCGCGCAGCAGCGGCCGGCCCTCCACCTGCAGCGCCCAGTCGGGATGGGCGTGATAGAGATCGGACTCCTCGTTGACCATCTCCGGCTCGAACCAGATGCCGAACTGCATGCCGAGCGAGGTGACGTGATCGACGAGCGGCTTGAGGCCGTCGGGATACTTGCGGCGGTCGACCGTCCAGTCGCCGAGCGACGAGGTATCGTCGTCGCGGCGGCCGAACCAGCCGTCGTCGAGCACGAAGCGCTCGATGCCGAGCGCCGCGGCGGCATCGGCCTGCGCCTTCAGCTCCTCGAGCTTGTGGTCGAAATAGTTGCCTTCCCAGGTGTTGAGCATCACCGGCCGCGGGCTCATGGCGCCACCCGGCCAGGACAGGACTTCCGTGCGGACGAAGGCGTGCAGCGCGGCGGCGTCCTCGGCGGCATAGGCGACCGGGCTCTGATAGCTGTCGCCCTTCTGAAGCCGGATCTCGCCGGGCTCGAACAGCGCGCCGAGGTGAACGAGGCGGCGGCCGTCGTCGAGCGTGTCGACGGCGATCCTATGGTTGCCGCTCCAGCCGAGATGGAAGGCGAAGCGGGTGTCGCCGACGGCGATGCCGAGATAGGGCTGGCGGTCGTGGCTGGTGCGGCCGCGCCGGCTTTCCTGGAGCGTGAGGCCGGGAGCGAGGGGGTGGCGACGGATCTGGAACTCGCGGCCCCACATGCCGGTGAAGCGGGTGGCGACGGCCTCGCCGGATGGCAGCAGGAAGCTGCCGGCCATGCAGCGGTCGAGCGTGTAAACGCCGTCCTTGATCGAGGTCAGGCGGGTGGAGAGGCCGAAGACGCCGGTGTCGCTGGCGGTGATGGCGATCTCGATGTCGAGGCCGGCGACGGCGTCGCTGGCCGAAAGCCGCGTGGTGGCGCCGTCGCGGCGGGCGGTCCAGCCGGCGAAGTCGAGGAGGAAATCGCGGCCGTCGCGGTGGCCGGCGATGGCCGGCCAGCCGAAGGCGCCGAGGCCGGCGACCGGCGACAGCACCGCCGAGGGCACGTCGACGTCCATGCCGTTGATGCGGCTCGACCGCGGCACGTCCGGCCAGAAGTCGGGCGCCGCCGCGTCGCGGCCGAAGGCGAGGATCTCCGGCATGCCGCGCTCGGGCAGACCGAGCACGAGGAAAAGCGGACCGGCTGAAAGAGTGAGGGTGGACGGCATGGACGGACCCCGGCTGTTCGAGTTCGGAAGGAGGCCGGGAGGGCACAGGATTCCCTGCCGCGCTTTCCCTGCCGACATATCGCCGGTATAGTCCGTCCAGAGGCCGCCATTCCAGAGGCGTTTTCCGTGAATCAACCTTTTGAGCCGGAATTCCCTGTCATCAGCACGAAATTCCTGATGCCGGCGTCTCAGGGCTTGGGCGCCAGCGCTTCGGCCAGCGTCTTCACGTTGTGGCGGATCATCTCGACATAGGTCGGGGCCGGGCCGTCCTTGTCCGACAGGGCGTCGGTGTAGAGTTCGCCGCCGACGGCGGCGTCGGTCTCGGCGGCGATCTGGTCGATCAGCCGGCGGTCCTTGATGTTCTCGACGAAGATGGCTGGTACGGCGTCGGCGCGGATCTGGCGGATCAGGGCGGCGACGTCGGCGGCCGAGGCTTCCGCCTCGGTGCTGATGCCTTCCGGCGCCGACAGGCGGAGGCCGTAGGCGGCGCCGAAATAGCCGAAGGCGTCGTGGCTGGTGATGATCTTGCGCCGTTCGGCCGGCAGGGTCGCCAGGGCAGCGCGCACCTCGGCGTCGAGCGCTTCCAGCTCGGCAACATAGGCGGCGGCGTTGGCGTCGTAGGTGGCCTTGCCGGCGGGGTCGGCGGCGTCGAGGCCGGCGGCGATGTTGCGGACGTAGGTGACGGCGTTGGCGACATCCTGCCAGGCGTGCGGGTCGATGCCGTGATGGTCGTGACCTTCGGCGTCGGCGTGCTCCTCCTCGACGATCTCGCGCGGCGCCACGCCCTTGGAGGCGACGACCACCGGGCCGGCATAGCCCGAGGCGCCGGCGAGGCGATCCATCCAGCCCTCGAAGCCGAGGCCGTTGACGACGAGCAGCTTGGCGGCGGCGACGGCGCGGACGTCGTCGGGCGTCGGCTCGTAGACGTGGGCGTCGCCATCCGGCCCGACCAGCGTGGTGACGGCGACGCGGTCGCCACCGACGCGGGCGGTCATGTCGCCGAGGATCGAGAAGGAGGCGACCACCGGCAGGCGATCGGCGGCGACGGCCGGCGCCGACAGGACGACGGCAAGCGCGGAGAGGAGGCAAAGGCGGAGAGGGGACATGGCAATCTCTCTGTTACGTTATAACATAACAATCAGTGGACCGGCCGAGGGCCGGCTGTCAAGCGGCAACGGCCGGACGGACAGGGCGACAGGCATCCGACGGCGGTGCCCTGTTGCCCTCACCATGTGGATCCGCGCCGGCTTTCTCCCGAAAATACAGGGGCTTGCCGATCCGGTGCCCCGCCCGGACATGGCCGGCGTCATCCCTTCTCGATGACGAAATGCAGTACCTCGCCGTCGCGGTCGCTGGAGACCAGGCGGTGTCCCTTCTGACGGCAGAAATGCGGGATGTCGATCGCCGCCATCGGATCGGTGGCGGCGAGCCCCAGGAGATCGCCCGGCGACAGGGCGATCAGCGCTTTCGCCGCCTTCAGCACCGGCAGCGGGCAGTTGAGGCCCCGGAGGTCGAGGTCGAGGCGGCGCGGCATGATCAGGGCAGGGCGGCGCGGCAGAGGTCGACGAAGGCGCGAACCCCGTCCGACCCGACCGACAGCGCCACGCCAAAGGCGATGACGGCGATCGGCAGGGCCAGCGAGGCGAGATGATCGGAAAGCCGCGACGCCTTCCGTCCGCGCTTGCCGGTGCCCTGCTCCCCGGTCATCGGCTCAGCTCCCGGCGATCAGCGTCTTCAGCTTCTGAAGCGCCGTTTCCTGTTCTTCCATATAGGCGATGGTGCCGCGGTAGCCGCCGCCGGCGTCGAACAGGAAGCTCGACGCCGTGTGGTCCATGCCGTAGTCGCCGTCGGCGCCGGGCACCTTGCGGGCATAGACGTTGAACGCCTTGATCATCGCATCGACCTGCGGGCGGCTGCCGGAGAGGCCGAGCACCACGTCGCCGAAGGACGACAGGTAGTCTTTCAGCACTTCGGGCGTGTCGCGCTCGGGATCGACGGTGACGAACAACAGGTCGATCTTGCCGGCGTCCGGGCCAAGGCGCTCCTTCAGCGCCGCGTATTCGCCGAGCGTCGTCGGACAGACGTCGGGGCAATGGGTGTAGCCGAAGAACACGACGTGCGGCCGGCCGGCGAAGGTCGCCTCGGTGACGGCGCGGCCGTTCATGTCGACGAGGCTGAACGGACCGCCGACCGATGCCGTCTGCGTCGCCGCGCCGATGAAGGGCAGCCGTCCGCCGAACACCAGCCAGCCGGTGGCGGCGAACAGCACGGCCACCAGCAGCCAGACGACGATGCGCACGGTTTTCATTGCGTTCCTCCGGGGTGTCGCACTCAGATCAGCGCGTCGCGGCGGGCGACGACGCCGCGCCAGCTCATGATGCCGACGAACAGCGTCGATAGCACGTCCCAGCCGGCGAACGACAGGCCGAACAGGCTGATCGGCGCTTCCGAGCAGGAGACGAGGCGGGTGCGGCTCACCGCCGCCATCAGGTCGGCGGCGCTGTTGACGATGGTCGGCGTGCCGCCGC
>LUYO01000052.1:0-16516 GCA_001603295.1 Rhodobacterales bacterium Alpha_02 | reverse complement strand
CCCTGCCGCCGCGCCGATCCCCTTGGCCAATCCGGCGGCGCCCGCCGCCGTTGCGCAGCCGGCCGCCATTGCGCAGCCGGCCACTGCCTGCGCCGCGCCCGGCGTGGTGGTACCGCCCGGCACGCCGCCCTGTCCGCCCGCCGTGGCGCCAGCGCCGGAGAACGCCGAGGCCAGCGCCAAGGACAAGAGCATCCTCGACCGGATCGGCAGCTGGTTCTGAGCCAGGATCGCTGGCCGCCACGGCCGGCGTTTTTGTCTTCCGCTCCTTGAGGGTCCGGGTTAAGCTTGCCGCCATGAGTACCCTCTCGATCGACGTCCAGCGCGCCGCCGTCGAGGATGCCGCGGCGATCGCGGCCGTCCACGACGCCGCCTGGCGCTACGCCTACCGGGGGATTCTCGACGGCATCGAACTCGAACGGATGATCGAGCGGCGGGGGCCACGCTGGTGGGCGAAGGCGATCGCCCGCAACGTCGCCGTGCTGGTGGTCAAGGTGGAGGGCCGCGTCGCCGGCTATGCGACGCTCGGCCCCAGCCGCATGCGCGCCCTGCCCTTCCGCGGCGAGATCTACGAACTCTATCTCAATCCCGACATGCACGGTGTCGGTCTCGGCCGGCGGCTGTTCGAGGAGGCGCGGGCGGCGCTGGCTGACATGCGCCTTGACGGCCTCGTCGTGCGCGTGCTCTCCGCCAACGACGTCGGCGTCGGCTTCTATCAGCGGCTGGGCGGCCAGGAGGTGGTCGGCTCCAGCGAGGAGATCGCCGGCCGTCTGGTACCGGTCACCGTCTACGCCTGGCCGCCGGTCGGCCGCGGCTGAGCGATCGGCCGTTTCGTCGGCGTGCGGCGCCTTGCTTTCGCCGCCCGCTTACGGATAAACACGTGCTGGCGAGCTTCTCGCTTTTCAAGGATCAATCATGCGCATCGACGCCGTTCCCATCGGCAACAACCCGCCCGAGGACATCAACGTCATCATCGAGGTGCCGCTCGGCGGCGAGCCCATCAAGTACGAGATGGACAAGGCGGCCGGCGCCATGTACGTCGACCGCTTCCTCTACACGGCGATGCACTACCCCGGAAACTACGGCTTCGTGCCGCACACGCTGTCCGACGACGGCGACCCGATCGACGTCATGGTGGTCAACACCCGCGCCATCGTGCCGGGCGCCATCATGAACTGCCGGCCGATCGGCGTGCTGAAGATGCAGGACGAGAGCGGCCACGACGAGAAGATCATCGCCGTTCCCTCCAACAAGCTGACCACCCGCTATTCCAAGATCAAGACCATCGACGATCTGCCGGAAATCACCGTCCACCAGATCGAGCACTTCTTCGAGCACTACAAGGATCTCGAGCCCGGCAAGTGGGTGAAGGTGATCGGCTGGGGCGGCGTCGAGGAAGCGGCGGAACTGATCGTCGCGGCGATCGCCGCCGGCAAGACCGACGGCGCCTGAAGTCGCCAGCACGTCCGGCGGCTCAGGCCGCCGGTCGGAACACCAGCGCCACGCCGTTGATGCAGTAGCGCAGGCCGCTCGGCGGCGGGCCGTCGTCGAACACATGGCCGAGGTGCGAGCCGCAGCGGGCGCAATGCACCTCGGTGCGCACCATGAAATGGCTGCGGTCGGTCGAGGTCTCGACGGCGCCCGGCTCCGGCTCGTTGAAGCTCGGCCAGCCGGTGCCGCTCTCGAACTTGTCGCGCGCGGCGAACAGCGGCGCGTCGCAGCCGGCGCAATAGAACACGCCGGGCCGCTTCTCCTGCAATAACGCGCAACTGCCCGGCGGCTCGGTGCCGTGGCCGCGCATGACGCGATATTGCTCCGGCGTCAGCAGCCGGCGCCATTCCTCGTCGCTGCGGGTGATCGGGAAGGTCTCGGCGGTCATGGCGGGCTCCCGGAAACGGTTTCGGCTGGAATGCCGTCTGTTACGTGGGAATCCCTCGCGCCGATGGCAAGTCAGCGCCGCTCGGCCTCGTCGTTCCCCTCCGTCTCGGAGGGCTCGTCCAGCGGTTGGCGATCGGCGGCATCGGTGATCTCCGCCGGCTTGTCCTCCGGATCGGTCCACTTGATCAGGAACACCCAGGCGGCATAGACGAACACGCCGGCCGTCAGCACCATCCACATCGGGTCCTTGACCACGAAATTCTCGTAGGAGGCCCAGAGCCCGGTGACGCCGACCAGCACCACGCGCCGCCACAGCGGGCGATAGAAGGGATGGCCGATGTCGGATACGCGCTTCATCCGTCCTCCTCCGCCGGCCTTCCCGATGACGATCGGCGCCCGGGCCGGCGCCCGTTTCCGTTACTTTCCCGAAAACTCTAGAGGAAGCCTCCCGGCGAGGCAACCTTGGGGCCTGCCCCGATCCGGGCGCCGCGCCATCCGGCCGTTTCACGCAATTTTGAGCCGCTGCCCGCGGGTGACGGCCGGCAGCCGGTCAATTCCGGCTGGCTTTTCCGCCTCCCGCACGCATAATTGCGTAAATTCCGGCCGTTCCCGCGCCGAACAACAGGAGGTTCCCTTGACCAAGGATCATTCGACGCTGTTCGACCACCCCGATGGCTACGGCCTCGTCAGTCGCACCCTGCACTGGCTGATGGCCGCGCTGTTCGCCTGGCAGTTCACGTCGGCCATCCTGCACGCCGTCGACCGCGACATGCCGATAGCGCGCTTCTTCTGGTCCTGGCACTTCTCGGTCGGCTTCCTGCTGTTCCTGGCGATCTTCCTGCGCGGCACCTGGGCGCTGATCAATCTCCGCAACCGTCCGGCCTACGCCACGGGCCTGCTCGGCACCGCCGCCCGTATCGGTCATCTCGCGCTCTATCTGCTGATGCTGGCGGTGCCGACGCTGGCCGTGCTGCGCGCCTATGGCAGCGGTCGCGGCCTCCAAGTGTTCGGCATCGAGGTGTTCGCCGGCGGCGGCGAGCGTATCCCGGCGCTGATGGCGCCGGCCAACATGCTGCACGGCCTCTTCGGCTGGACGCTGCTGCTGCTGATCCTCGGCCACACCGCCATGGCGCTAACCCACGCCTACGTCTGGCGCGAGAACACGCTAACCCGCATGCTGCGCGGTCGCCCGGCGCCGGTCGGCGAGATCGACTAGCCCGCTGCTACCGGTCGCCGCAGCGCGTCGACTTCGAGGCGACCAGCCCCATGCTCTGCTGACGGATGGCGCCGTCGGAATCGACGACGCCGCGCCAGACGCGGTTGCCGCAACGCAGGGTCAGCCGCCAGTTGCCGGCGTCCTCGGCCTCGCCCTTTTCGACGAGGCTGCGGAACAATCCGCGCGCCATCAGGGCGCGGACGCGCGCCGTCGTCAGGTCGAAGGTGCGGGCGACGAAGGCGGCATCCAGCGTGAACGGCTGCCGGCCGGCCTGATCGGTGGCGGAACTGTCGATGTCGGTCATGATGCAAGCTCCAGTCGGTTGGAGACGGCCGCCCGGTCAAGCCCCATCCGAGCTTTGGCCCGTCGGCCGGGGAGCGGGACGTCCATAAAATTGAGTTCAACATACTCCTTTTTCGACCAAAGAGCAGCCCCGGCACAGCGATCCTGGTCTGCAGTCGGTGGCCCCGCCTGTCGTGATCGGCCGGGCATAATTGTTATCTGGGGAATGGTGCGGGCGGTCGGACTCGAACCGACATGGATTGCTCCGGCGGATTTTGAGTCCGCTGCGTCTACCGTTTCGCCACGCCCGCACATTGGCCGCCGGTTGCACCGGGGCGACGGTGGCGGGACTATAGCGGCCGCCGGTCGGCCGTCAACGGGCGATCGGCGAAAGATCGCCCCTTGCGGACAGCATTTCGGCGAACGCGTCGCCGCTTAAGACGGCGGAAAGGTCCGGCGGCCTATGCTCGATCGATCCATTCGCCAGGAAACCGACCATGCCCATGCGATCGCTCTCCGCCTCTCCGTCCGCCACCGGCGCCCAGGCGGTTCTCAGCGGCCGGCGCGTCGTCGGCAATCTCCTCGGACGGCGCGGCGGTGCATCGCCGTCGTCCGCCGATGATTCGGCCGATGCCGGCGGCGAGCAGCGCCCGGTGGCGCTCATCGTCGACGACAGCCCGATCGCCCGCATGCTGATGGCCAGCATCCTCGATTCCTTCGAGGTCGAGGTGTTCGAGGCCGGCGGCAGCGCCGAGGCGCTCGCCGTCGCCGCCCGTCGCCGGCCCGACGTGCTGATCGTCGACTGGACGCTGCACGCCGAGACGGCCGCCGACGTGCTGGACGCGCTGGAGAGCCACCTTTCCGGCGGTCTGCCGCCGGTCGTCATGGTCAGCGCCGCCACGCGCATGCCGGTCGACCTGCGCGCCGCCGCGACGCTGCGCAAACCGTTCACGCCGCGCGAGCTTTACGCCGCGCTGGCCGCCGCCTTCTCCGGAGAGAAGTCCGGCGCCGCCGAGGCGTAATCGACGCCCCGGCCCCACGCGCTTGCTTAGCGGATCGTCACGCCCGCCACCGTCGTCGCGCCCTGCAACGTGCCGTCGGCGGTGACCACCGGCGGATGGGCGAGGATCAGGCACCAGAACACCTTGTACTTGGAGTTCGGGTTGTAGGCGGTGGCGATGCCCATGAGACTCATCTCCGGGTCCTTCATGCCGCGGTCGTGCGGCGGCGACTGCCGCCAGCCGGAGAAGGCCTCGGCCAGCGTGTGATAGCCGGCCGCCACGTTCTCGCCGGCGTTGGAGAAGGGATAGCCGTAGCCCTTGAGGCGGGTGCCGAGCAGCGAGTGGCCATCGACGTCGTGGCCCATCTTGTCGGCCGCCGCCATCTTCTTCGCGTAATCCTCGGCAATGCGGTTGAGGCGCGGATCGAGGGCGAGCGGGGCGATCCCCGACTGGGCGCGGTACTGGTTGAGCATGGACAGCGCCTTCTGCTCGTCGACGCGCGCCGTCGGCGAGGCGAGGTCCTCGTAGAAGGTCGGCTTGGGCGGCGGCGGCGGCGCGCTCTGGCAGGCGGCGAGGATCAGCGCCGCGCAAAGCGGCAGGAGGGCGAAGGCGCGTCCGAACACGGCGAAATCTCCAGCAGATGGGCCGGCCGGCACGTCCGGCCGGCAGGCGGTTTGCCACGCAGACCACGAACAGATGGTTAAATTTCGGCAAATTCCGGGTATCGCCGTCAATGGCGATTGCCCCTCGCCTTGCTCGCCGAGGGCATGCTAGGCTGGCCGTTCTCCGCAATTGTCCTTAGGAAGCAACCGTGTCCGTCCTCGAAGAGATCGCCGCCGTCGCCGAGGAAGCCGCCCTCTGGCGCCGCGATCTGCACCGCCGCCCCGAACTGCTCTACGCCCTCGACGAGACCGCCGCCTTCGTCGCCGGCAAGCTCCGCGCCTTCGGCCTCGACGAGGTGGCGACCGGCGTCGGCGGCAGCGGCGTCGTCGGCGTGCTGCGGGGCCGGCCGGGCGGCCGCGCCGTGGCGCTGCGCGCCGACATGGACGCGCTACCCATCGAGGAGATCACCGGCGCGCCCTGGGCGTCCCAGACGCCCGGCGCCATGCACGCCTGCGGCCACGACGGCCACACGGCGACGCTGCTCGCCGCCGCCCGCCGCCTCGCTGCGACACGCGACTTCGCCGGCACCGTCGTCTTCGTCTTCCAGCCGGCCGAGGAGGGCGGCGCCGGCGCCAGGGCGATGATCGACGACGGCCTGTTCGAGCGCTTCCCCGTCGACGAGATCTACGGCCTGCACAACCTGCCCGGCCTGCCGGTCGGCCGCTTCGCCGTGCGGCCGGGCGCCATCATGGCCTCGACCGATCGTTTCTATCTCGACATCCTCGGCCGCGGCGGCCACGCCGCCCGGCCGCACGAGACCGTCGATCCCATCCTGGCCGGTGCCCACGTGGTCACGGCGCTGCAATCGATCGCCGCCCGCAACGCCGATCCGCTGGCCTCGGCGGTGGTGTCGGTCACCACCTTCCACGCCGGCAACACCGACAATGTCATCCCCCAGGCCGCCCGCCTCTCCGGCACCGTGCGGGCGCTGGACGGCGCCGTCCGCGCCGAACTCGAAGCGTCGGTCGGCCGCATCGCCACGGCAACCGCCGCCGCCTTCGGCGCCGAGGCGCGTCTGGCCTACGAGCGCGGCTATCCGGTGACGGTCAACCATGCCGGCCCGGCGGCGCGGGTCGGCGACGTCGTCGAGAGCCTGTTCGGCAACGCCGCCATCGACCGCGCGGCGCCGCCGATGATGGCGGCCGAGGACTTCTCCTTCTATCTCGAGAAGGTGCCGGGCGCCTATTTCTTCATGGGCAACGGCCCGTCGGCCGGCCTCCATCACCCGGCCTACGACTTCGACGACGCGGCCATCGCGCCGGGCGCGGCGGTGTGGGCGGCGCTGGCCAGGGCGAGTCTCACCGCCAACGGATGACGGCATCTTAAGGTTTTGGGAACCGGCGCTGCCTACCCTTCCCGCCGTGGCCACATGGCCGCGCGGAGGGTGCGATGGCGCGTCTCGTCTGGCTGGTGCTGGCCGCCACGGTGGTGATCGGCTTCTTCGTGCCTGACTTGCAGCGGCTGGCCGCCCCACGGCCGGCCAGCGAGGCATCGGCCCCGGCGCCGAAGGCGGCCGCTCCATCCGGCCGTGTCGAGATCGCCGCCGACGGCCGCGGCCACTTCCTTCTCACCGGCCGCGTCAACGGCAGGCCGCTGTCGCTCCTGGCCGACACCGGCGCGACGCTGGTGGCGCTGCGCGCCTCCGATGCACGGCAAGCCGGCCTGATCGTGCTGCCCGGCGATTATACCGAGAAGGTCGACACGGCCGGCGGTCCCGCCAGCGCGGCCCGCGTCCGTCTGCAGGAGGTGGAGATCGGCGACATCCGGCTCGACAGCGTCGATGCCCTCGTCCTGTCCGACGAGCGGCTGGCCATCAGCCTGCTCGGCATGAGCTTCCTCGGCCGCCTCCGGGCCTTCTCGGTCGAGAACGGACGGCTGGTGCTGAGCCGTTAGAGCAATTCCAGCGATGCGACAGCAGCCTGGACGCCGCTTGGCGTCCGCCAGTACGCGGGCATCCAGCGGCGGCCCGCTAACCGGTGGTTTTCGAGGCCATTCCGGTCTGCATGCGCTCGGCGGCGCCGCGCAGGATGACCCGCACCACCGCCGCCCCCTGCTCGTCCGTCGCCACCTCGGCGAGCTGGCCGTCGACGCGGGCGATGGAAGCCTTCAGGGCGGCCAGCGCCAGATTGGGGTCGGCGACGCAGGCGGCACCCTTGGCGCCGCCGGCGGCGCGCGCCTGCACCTGCAGGCCGACCGTCTCGAAGTCGATGCCCCGGACGTCGACCCTCATGTCGGCCGGCAGCGTGCCAAGCCGCGTGTAGGCGACGAAGGCGGCAAAGCGCACCACGGCGCGCAGATTGTCGCTGCCGCCGGCCACCTCGGGGTCCTCCCCGTCGATTTCCGACGCCTGGATGGCCCCCACCTCCGCCGCCGTGTCCAGCCACTCGCGCGCGAAGCCGGAGATCTGCAGATGCTCCTGCGCCTTCTTGCCGCCGCCCATCAGGGCGAGGCAGGCTTCCAGCATCTGTCGGTATTCGAAGGTACGCGTCGTCGCCCGCGCCACCTCCTCCATGCCGGTCTTGAGCGCCGCCTCGGCCGAAAGGCGCGCGCCGTGCAGGGCGCTGACGTCGAGGCCGACCAGCACGTTGACCGGCGCCCGCGTCTCGGCGCCGAGCACCAGCGAGGCGATCATCGCCTGCTTCGGACCGTTGGGCGTCGGGAACTCCACGGTACGGACGCCGCTCTTGTGGGTCTCGACATAGGCCTTCAGCCCCTGCCGCGCACCGCTGGCGATGTCGCGGAGCATCAGCGGCGACACCTCGTGCGTTCTCAGGATGTCGCGGCCGAACAGCCGCGAGCATGCGGCGTTGGCGAAGAAGGGATGGCCGTCTACGTTGATCTGCAGCACGGCGAAGGGCGAGGATTCGATGATGGTGTCGGCGACCATCACCCGCGTCCGCCAGACGTCGGCCAGGAGCGAGCGCAGGCACTCGATGGCGAAGGTCACCTTGCCCACCTCGCCGCCCCAGGCGCGCAACGGCTGGCCGCGATCGGCCTTGGCGGGATCGTGCAGCATGGCATCGACCGCCGTGCGCACCCGCCTCAGCGGCCACCACACCATCATCAGCATCAGGAGTTCGGTGGCCGCCGCCGCCGCCACGCCGCCGCCGAGCGCGATGGTGATCGCCCGGTCGTCGCGGATCGTCTCGAGACTGGTGATCTCGCCGACGTCGACGCGCAGGAAGATATGGAACGGCGTCACCGACACTTCCGGCGGATAGTAGAAGTCGGCCTTGGCGCCGCCGGCCGGCCGGAACACCGTGCGTCCGGTACGCATCACCGCGTCGAAGGTCGCCTCGATCCGCTCGCCGAATACCTGCTGCTCGTGGCCCGAGCCGTCGTAGAGCACGCCGCCGCGGATGGCGCCGATCACCACCAGCCGCTCGGCGACGCGGGTGATCTCGTCGGCCTTGCTCTGGAAGCGGGGATCAATGGCCGCCGACAGGATCTTGCCGACGTCGGCATAGCGCCGTTCGAGATAACGGCTGGCGTCGTTGTCGCGGACGAAGCTGGTGATGGCCAAGAGGGCGACGAACACCGCGCCGAAGGCGAACACCGACGGCCTCAGGATGGTGGAGATGTGAAAGGCCGGTGATGCCACGGGACGCTTTCTCTCGGGGGTCCGGACACCGGAACCCACTTTCGAGCCGATCCTAGCAGCCCGGTCTTGCCGGCTCGTTAACTGGCATTTCCGCCAAAATGGCGCTGCGGCGGCGGCAGAAAGGTCCGTTTCCGGCCGGCTGCGTCAGCTCGTGAACGCAATGGTGGTGCCCTGGCGTGGTTTCAAATAAAATACGTGGCTGAGGTTGTAGGTGTCACTGCCGGTGATGCTCTTCATGACGTTGGCGAAGGGCGAGCTGTAGGCATAGGTGACGCGGCCGACCACCACCTGGCCGGTGGTGGTGGCAATGGCGCTCGGCACGGTGAGGCCGCTGGGCGGCGCCGTGTTCGCCGGGGCGGCGGTGTCGTTGCGCGCCTGGGACCAGACGACGGTCTGACCGGAGGAGGTGACGTTGACGACGACCACCACCAGCTTTGCCGTCGACGTTCTGTAAGGCTCGAAGATCGCCGTGGCCGCGTCGAAGATATTGGCCATTGAGGACGAGTTGACCGAGGTCTGCTGTGCCACGAGGTCGGAGATGGTGCTGGCGGCCCGGCTCACCTTGCGGTCAAGAACGAGCGCCGACGTCAGCTCGCCGCAGCCGGCATAGATCAGCAGCATCAGCGGCAGGATCAGCGCGAACTCCACCGCCGATACGCCGCCGCGCTCCGCGACGAAGCGTCGGGTGAGACGCATGAGGCCCATCCATGGCCGAAGGCGAGCTACCATGGGAAGGGCTCCGTCTGGAAGGCGACGACGGCGCCGAGCAACTGGTCGCCGGTCGACAGCCGCACGGTGTCCCGCGCCAGGAAGTCGAACAGTACCGGCCAGGCATAGAAACTGCGGACGACGATGATCTCACTCTTGTTGCCGGTGGTGTACTTGGTGGTGGTGATGTTGCCGTCCTTGTCGAGCGGACTGGTCGGCGTGTAGGAGCCGAAGGTGGAATAGGACTGGACGTCGACGTAGAGACGCGAGCCGCAATCGATCAGGTTGACCATGCCGGCGCAGATCTGCGTCTTGAACTGCGTCTGAGTGATCGCCTGCGCCTTGGCCTCGCCGGTTCGGATCAGGCGGGAGGCCGCCACGGTGGCGGTGTCGAGCACCTGACCGACGAAGAACATCAGCGCCAGCTCGAGGATGGCGAACAACAGCAGGAAGAACGGGATCGAGACGATGGCGAACTCGATGGCCACCGCGCCGCGCCGGTCGGCGGCGAGCCCGGCGCGTCGTGGCGGCGCGTCACCGGCCGCAGTGGACGGACGGCAACTATAGAAGGGCCAGGTCGGGCGCAAGGCGGCTTCTCCCCCCACGGGCAACGCAGCCCGCGAAGCAGGAGTGTGCCCCGGCATACCTTACCAACCGGTGTAGCCGATGCCGCGCTATTGACTGTTCGGGGGCGCCGGCACCGAAACGCCGGCCGAGGTCGAACCGGTCGAGGCGGTGGCCATACTGCTGCTGCCGGCGCCGTTGTGCGCGGAGACCTGGCCGAGAATGCCGGAGAAGTGGTCGGGCGCATCGCCCGGCACCGCCGTCGGCTGGCAGTCCGGCAGGCAGCTCAGCGACAGCCGCTTCGCGCCCTTGTAAACGGTGACGAGATTTTCCGAGGCGGCGACCACCGCGAGTTGGGCGTCGGTGACGGTCTCGCCCTGCTCGTCGAGGACGATCAGGTTGGTCTGCCCGTAGGCGCGTCCGGTGACGATCAGCGTCTGCGCGTCCTGCAGCGTGGCGTCGGCGATCGCCGGGTTGCCGATGATGATGGTGCTGGCCGGCGCCGCCAGGCGATAGATGCGGGCCTGGTCGAGTTCAACCTTCACCGTGTCGGCGGCGAGACCGGCGGCGGGCGCCAGCACCGGCGCGGCGAGCGCGACCGCGAGAAGAATCGAACGAACGAGCCTCGTGGACATGGGACGCTCCGGTAACCATCTGTTCACCTGATCCTTCCAGAAGTTGGTAAACAAACCGCCAACGACCCAGCGCTTTTCCCCGCCGCCCCCGCTGGGGGCCGTCGCAGCGCCGCGGCATCGACCCGGAATGCCAGTGCCGGTCAACGCCGGTTGCCAGCGGCGCGCGGCGGATTTCAGCCGTTCGCCGGAGGGCGCCACTGTCGGGCGCGAGGTAAAGGAAGCGTTTCTTGCCGGACCGTTCAGTTAACTTTAACCATCCAGCGACTTCTGCCGATAGTAGCAGGTTTCAGCGATCGCCTTAACTCGGTGGAAACAGCTGGCGACCTAGATTGAACGCGGTTCAGACGGGTCAGGCGAAAAATTAGACCATCGAACCTGTGCTGTCAGATAAGTGAGCTTAGGAGTATCTCAAATGAAGGCTCTCGTGTCGCGCTTCCTGAAGGATGAGTCCGGCGCCACCGCCATCGAATACGGGCTGATCGCCTCGCTGATCGCCGTTGCCATCATCACCGCCGCTGGCACCCTCGGCAACAACATCAGCAACACGTTCCAGTCGATTTCCAACAAGCTCAAGACTGCCACCTGAGCGTCTCGCCGCACAGGTCGACAGTCTGCGAGGGGCGGTTTCCCCGAAAGGGGCCGAGGCGGCGCCGGATGCGCCGCCTGACCGTGAGCGTGTTGAAGCCAGATTTGGCAAGGGGAGGCCAGGATGGCCTCCCTTTCCGTTTTTCCGGCAGCGTTCAGGCCCCGTTTACCCTGTCCGGCTAGGGTCGGTCGCCGTCCGCCGCTCCGGCAGGCGCCCCGGAGAAAGCCTTGCTCATCGTCGCGCTCCTCCTCACCGCCGTCTTCCCCATCGTGGTCACGGTCGCTGCCTGCTACGATCTCCTGACCATGCAGATCCCCAACCGCTTCCCGGCGGCCCTCGCCCTCGCTTTCCTGGCGCTGGCGCTGATCTCCGGTCTGCCGCTCGCCGCGTTCGGCCTCAATCTCCTCATCGGCCTCGGCCTTCTCGTCGGCACTTTCGCGCTGTTCGCCTTTGGTTTTCTCGGCGGCGGCGACGCCAAGCTCGCCGCGGCCATCGCCCTCTGGCTCGGCCTTGAGCAGACCCTGCCCTTCCTGATCCTGACCGCCCTCTACGGCGGCGCGCTGTCGCTGGCCGTGCTCGGCTTCCGCAGCCTGCCGCTGCCCGGCTTCCTGCTCGGCTGGCCGCCGGCGTTGCGCCTGCACGAGAAGGGCGCCGGCGTTCCCTACGGCGTGGCGCTCGCCGCCGCCGCCCTCGTCGTCTTCCCTGAAACGCGGTGGTTCGCGATCTTCGCCCAGATGTGAGGCGGAAAGCCGTCAAATCCTGACGATTCCTGAACGACCGGCGCAAAGCGAGACGATTCCCAACGCCTCATTAACCATAAATTCAGCCTTACCCCGTGTACTCGGACATCGAGTGAAACACTCGCCCTCCTGCGTCACGAGGCAAGATCATGCGTCCGATCCAACTGGTCATCCTGCTCGTCGCCGCCGGCGCCGCCGCCGGCGCCGGCCTTCTCGCGACCCGGATCGGCGCCCAGAAGCCGGCCGAACCGCGCGAGGTGATCGCCGCGCCGGCACCGCCGACGATCGATCTCGAGGACGTGCTGGTCGCCAGCGCCGACATCGGCATCGGCCGCAACGTCGATGCCGACAATCTCGTCTGGAAGCCGTGGCCGAAGGACGGCCTCAGCGACGGCTATATCCGCCGGACCGACGAGCCCGACGCGGTCAGCGATCTCAAGGGCATGCTGGCCCGCGGCCCCATCCTGGCCGGCGAGCCGATTCGCAAGGCCAAGCTGGTGCGCTCCGACCGCGGCTTCCTGTCGGCGGTGCTGCCGGTTGGCATGCGCGCCGTGGCGGTGCGCGTCAACGCCGCCTCGACGGCCGGCGGCTTCATCCTGCCCGAGGACCGCGTCGACATCCTCCTGGTGCGCCAGAAGGACGCCAGCGAGGCGGTGGCCGAGACCATCCTCACCGATATCCGCGTGCTGGCCATCGACCAGTCGGTGCAGCAGACCGGCGACGACAAGCAGCCGTCGATTGTCGCCCAGAACACCGCGACGCTGGAGCTGACCCCCGACCAGACCGAACTGGTCACCCAGGCGCAGCAGGTCGGCTCGATCTCGCTGGCGTTGCGTCCGCTCGCCGATGCCGACCAGCCGGCCGCCCGCCAGCGCAAGCCCACCGGCATCGCCGTCGTCAAGTTCGGCGTCGTCTCCCGCGTCACGGCTCAGCAGGCACCATGAACCAAGCCGCCCGACCGCCCGCAATCTCAGGAAATCCGGTCATGAACCGTTGCCTCGCGCTGATCCTGCCGCTCGCCGGCCTCCTTGCCGCCGGCCTCGCGGGCCTCACCGAGCCGGCCCGCGCCGCCGACGTCGCGTCGGTCCGCTCGGCGGCCGATATCCAGGGCCGGGTCGTCAATCTCGGCCTCAACAAGTCGATGGTGATCGATCTTTCCGAGGATGTCCGCGACGTCCTGGTGTCCAACCCGGCGGTGGCCGACGCGGTGGTGCGCAGCAACCGCAAGGTCTACCTGATCGGCATGAGCGTCGGCGAGGCCAACGTCTTCCTGTTCGGCGCCGGCAACCGCGAGATCGCCCGTTTCGAACTGGTGATCGGTCGCGACACGGTCGGCCTCGAGGCGACGCTTGCCGGGGTGCTGCCCGATTCGCACATCAAGGCGCAGTCGCTCGGCGATTCGCTTGTCCTCTCCGGCACCGTCACCTCGCCGGAGGCGGCGGCAACGGCCGCCAACATCGCCGCCAAGTTTGTCGGCTCCGCCGACAAGGTGGTCAACTCGATCAGCATCTCCGGTTCCGACCAGGTCAACCTCCGGGTGGTCGTCGCCGAGGTGGCGAAGAACACCGCCCGCAATCTCGGCATCGACATGGCGGCGCTCACCACGGTGGGCGGGGTCACCTTCGCGCCGATCTCGACGCCCACCGCGACCACGACCTACAATCTGGCCAGCATCGCCAACAAGGCGATCGGCGGCTCTACCGACGCCCTTTACACCATTGGCAATGCGACGACCACCGGGGCCCTCGGCATCGGCACCTCCAACTTCGCGTCGATGATCACCGCCCTGAAATCGCAGGGCGTGGTGCGCACGCTGGCCGAGCCCAACCTCACCGCCGTCTCCGGCCAGGCGGCCAAGTTTGTGGTCGGCGGCGAGATCCCCTACGTCGTCAGTAGCGGTACCAACAACAACACCGTCAACTTCAAGGAATACGGCATCATCCTCGGCTTCACGCCGACCGTGCTGTCGTCGGGCCGCATCAGCCTGAAGATCAACACCGAGGTCAGTGATCCCGACACCTCCTACAGCACCACCTATCCCGGCCTGACCAAGCGCAGCGCCGAGACAACGGTGGAGACGCCGTCGGGCGGCGCCATCGCCATCGGCGGCCTGCTGAAGGACAACATCTCGAAGACCGTCAAGGGCACGCCGGGCCTTGTCGACCTGCCGATCCTCGGCGCGCTGTTCAAGAGCGAGGCCTACCAGCGCCAGCAGACCGAGCTGGTGATCTTCGTCACGCCCTATCTCGTCAAGCCGGTAGCCGCCGCGGAGATAACCCGGCCTGACCAGAATCTCAACTTCCAGGCCGATGCCCAGAGCTTCTTCCTCAATCAGATCAACCGCATCTACCGCGTCAACGGCGCCGCTTCCGGTTCCTACCAGGGCCGCTACGGCTTCTCCTATGAATGAGCCGGCGCATCGGAGGAGTGCCATGCAGGTCACGTTCCCCATTCCCCGTCCCGGCCGGCCGACACGCCGGCTCGCGCCGCTGCCGGCCGCCTTCCTCGCGCTGGCGCTCGCCGCCTGCAACCAGCAGGGCCAGGCGCTGACCGAGGGCGCGCCGACCGACGGCTACCGCAGCGCCTATCCGATCGCCGTCACCGAGGCGCCTCAGACGCTGGACATCCCCGTCGGCACCGGCACCGCCGGCCTGTCGGCCGATCTTCGGGCGGTGGTGGCCGACTTCGGCGCCGATGCGGCAAGGAATGCCACCGGCCCGGTGGTGGTGATGACGCCGATGGGCTCGGTCAACCAGGCGGCCGCCGACTATCTTGCCCGCGAGATCCGCGCCGTGCTCCGCCAGTCGGGCGTCGCGGCGGCCTATCTCAGATCGCAGCCCTATGCCGTCGCCGACCGCCGCGTCCCGGCGCCGATCCGGCTCGGCTTCACCCGCATCAAGGCGGTGAGCCCGCCCTGCGGCCGCTGGACCGCCGACATCGTGCCCGACACCCGCAAGGGCGACGACGGCGCCGAGTTCGGCTGCGCCACCCAAGCCAATCTCGCCGCCATGGTGGAGAATCCCAACGATCTCCTGATGCCGCGGGCTGAGACGCCCGTCCGCGGCTGGCAGCGCTGGCAGGCGGTGCAGAAGCTTGGCAGCGGCGACAGCTCCAGCGGCGGCTGAGCCGCTTCCGGCACCGCGCCGCCTTTCGGGCCGGCGCGATGCTCGTATTCCCGCTTTCGTTTGTCTCCTCGGCTTCGCGCCGGACAAACCCCAAGGACCTGACGGCCATGACCACCGACGATCCGCTCGCTCCGCCCGCCTCCGGCCGTCCCGCCGACGCCGACGGACTGAAGCCCGTGCCGCGCATCGCCATCCAGGCGTTCTGCGAGACGCCGGAGGTCGCTCACGTGCTGGAAGAGGCGGCCGCCGACCGCCGCATGGCCAAGGCGCATGTCAAGGTGCACCAGGGCGGCGTCGCCGCCGCCCTCGACTTCTACGCCGCCGCGCCGACGCCCAACCTCTTGTTCGTCGAGACGCGTGAACGCCGCGAGGGGGCGCTGCGCCAGATCGACGAGCTGGCCGGCGTTTGCGATGCCGGCACCAAGGTAGTGCTGATCGGCCATCACAACGATGTCGCCCTCTACCGCGACCTGATGCGCCGTGGCGTCTCCGAGTACATGGTCGCCCCCTTCGACCTCTACGACGTCATCCGCGAGATCGGCGAGATCTATCTGTCGCCCGACGTCAAGCCGGTCGGCCGCACGCTGGCCTTCGTCGGCGCCCGCGGCGGCGCCGGCTCGTCCACTGTCGCCCACAACGTCGCCTTCGCCCTGTCGCGCAGCTTCGAGGGCGGCGTCGTGCTGGCCGACCTCGACCTGCCCTTCGGCACCGCCAGTCTCGACTTCAATCAGGAGCCGCCGCAGACGCTGGCCGACGCGCTGGCCGCCGGCGACCGGGTCGACGACGTCTTCCTCGACCGGCTGCTCACCAAGTGCGCCGACAACCTCAGTCTGCTGGCCGCGCCGGCCACCCTCGACCGCGCCTTCGACCACGACGAGGCGGCCTTCGACCCGATCGTCGACGCCGCCCGCATCGGCGCGCCGGCCGTGGTGCTCGACCTGCCGCACCTGTGGACCGGCTGGGCCCGCCGGCTGCTGGCCACCGCCGACGAGGTGGTGATCACCGCCATGCCCGATCTCGCCTCGCTCAGGAACGCCAAGAACCTGGTCGACCAGTTGAAGCTCGCCCGTCCCAACGACGAGGCGCCGCGCCTGGTCATCAACCAGGTCGGCCTGCCCAAGCGGCCGGAGATCAAGCCCGCCGACTTCCAGAAGGCGCTGCAGCTCGAGCCGGCCGCCGTCATCCCCTTCGACGCCGCCCTGTTCGGCACGGCCACCAACAACGGCCAGATGATCGCCGAGATCAATGCCCGCTCGCCGGTCGCCCAGCTGTTCGAATCGCTCGCCGCCCGCCTGACCGGGCGCGGCACCGTCCGCCCCGGCCGCCGGTCGGCCCTCATCCCCCTGCTCGCCCGCCTGCCGCGCCTCAAGGCGCGCTGACGGTCAAGACGCGGAGACGCTCGATGTTTGGCAAGCGCGGCTCATTCGGCTCGGCAGAGGTCAAGCCGGCGGCGGCCCCGGCGGCCCGGCCGGCCGAGCCGCCCCCCTCCCTCGCCGCTCCGCCGGCCGCCGCACCGGCGG
>LUYO01000051.1:0-14857 GCA_001603295.1 Rhodobacterales bacterium Alpha_02 | reverse complement strand
CGGCTGGAAGCCGCGCAGTCAGGCGCGCGGCGCCATCGGCGGCGCCGAGGGCGCCGGCGACCCGCAAGCCGAGACGCCATTCGCCGTCAACGTCAACGCCGGCTGGCGCCTGCCGGTCACCGGACTCCTGTGCAAGGAGCCGCCCTACGGCGGCATCCGGGCGATCGATCTGAAAAGCGGCAAGACGCTGTGGGACCGCCCCTTCGGCACCGCCCGCACCAACGGCCCGTTCGGCATTCCCTCGATGCTGCCGATCGACATCGGCACGCCCAACAACGGCGGCGCCGTGGTGACGGCCGGCGGCGTGGTGTTCATCGCCGCCGCCACCGACAACCTGATCCGGGCGATCGACCTCAAGACCGGCAAGACGCTGTGGAGCGATACGCTGCCGGGCGGCGGACAGGCGACGCCGATGACCTACGAGGCGAACGGCAAGCAGTATGTGGTGATCATGGCCGGTGGCCATCACTTCATGGAGACGCCGATCAGCGACGAGCTGATCGCCTATGCCCTACCCTGACCGGTCATGACCGGTCGTTCGGCCGGGCGCCAGGGTGCCCGGCCCCCTCCCCGCCAGCCCGCCGGAGGCTCAACTGTCGCTGTTCCAGGTCTTTGCGCTGCTGATCGTCACCACCGCCGCCTTCAGTTGGCTGAACCGGCGCTTCCTCGGCCTGCCCGAGCACATCGCGCTGCTGCTGATGGGCCTCGGCGCGGCGGTTGTGCTGGTGCTGGTCGAGCGGACGGTGCCGTGGCTGTGGCCGGTCGACGCCGTCGAGGCCATGCTGCGGCGCATCGACTTCGAGGCAACGCTGATGCAGGGCGTGCTGGCCTTCCTGCTGTTCGCCGCCGCCATCACCATCGACTGGCACGAGCTGAAACGGCGCAGCCTGGCCATCGCCCTGCTCGCCACCATCGGCGTGGCGCTGTCGGCCGTGCTGGTGGCGGCCATGCTCCACACGGTGGCCGGCTTGGCCGGCCTGTCGATCTCCTTTGCCTGGTGCCTGGTGTTCGGCGCGCTGATCGCCCCCACCGACCCGATCGCCGTGTCGGCGGCGCTCGAGCACGTGCCGCTGCCCGACCGGCTGCGCGTCGACGTGGTCGGCGAGTCGCTGTTCAACGACGGCGTCGGCGTGGTGCTGTTCTCGCTGGCGCTGTCGGCGGCCACCGGCGACGGCGACACCGGCATCGCCGTCGCCACGCTGGAGATCCTGGCCGAGATCGCCGGCGCCCTGCTGCTCGGCGTCGTCGCCGGCTTCGCCGCTATGTACGCCTTCCGCCAGATCGACGACTATTCGGTGGAGGTGCTGATCTCGCTCGCCTTGGCCATGGGCGGCTACGCGCTGGCCGACGCCATCGGCGTCAGCGGCCCGATCACCGTCGTCGCCTCCGGCGTGCTGATCGGCAACCTCGGCGCGCCGCGCGCCATGAGCGAGCGCACTCGCGCCTATTTCTACGGCTTCTGGCGCCTGATCGACGACCTGCTCAACGCCGCGCTGTTCGTGCTGCTCGGCCTCGAGGTGCTGGTGCTGCACCTCCAGACGACGCCGCTGCTGTTCGGCCTTCTCGCCGTGCCAGTGGTGCTGATCGCCCGCTCGGCCACCGTCGCCGCCACGCTGGCGACGCTCGGCGGCTGGCTGCGTTTCGACAAGGGGGCCGGCGTCATCCTGACCTGGGCGGCGGTGCGCGGCGCCATCTCGGCGGCGCTCGCCCTGTCAGTGCCCTACGGCGACGAGCGCGAGCTGATCCTAGCCGCCACCTACGCGGTGATCCTGTTCTCGTCGGTCGTCCAGGGCCTGACGCTCGAACGGGTCATCCGCCTGACGACCCGGCCACCGCCCGACGACAAGTCGACATGAGCCACGGAACCAAAGCCACCGATAGGCGTTTACCCGATGGGGAATTTTCCGTACGGCCGCGCGTTGTCCGCCTTTGCACGCGTCTGGGAGATCTCCCCGGAGAGATGCCGTGTCCGTTTTCCGCCGCCTGAGACCGAAGCCCACCGCCCTCCGCCGTTTGCGCGCCGCTTCGTTCACTGTAGCTGTTGCCCTCCTCTCCGCCGGCTGCCGCTTCACCGTGCTCGACCCCAAGGGACCGATCGCCGCCCGCGAGAAGGAGCTGATCCTGATCTCCACCGGGCTGATGCTGATCGTGGTGATCCCGGTGATCGTGCTGACGATTGCCTTCGCCTACTGGTACCGCGCCTCCAACGCCCGTGCGAAATCGCTGCCCGACTGGGCGCGCTCCGACGCCATCGAGGCGGTGGTGTGGGGCGTGCCGCTGTTGATCGTCATCGTGCTCGGCTCGCTCGCCTGGACCACCACCCACGCCCTCGACCCCTACCGGCCGCTGGCCGCCGATAACGAGACGCTGGTGATCGACGTGGTGGCGCTCGACTGGAAATGGCTGTTCGTCTACCCCGAGCAGAACGTCGCCGCCGTCAACGAGGTGGCCCTGCCGGTCGGCACACCGGTGCGCTTCGAGATCACCTCCGACTCGGTGATGAACTCCTTCTTCATCCCCGGCCTCGCCGGCCAGATCTACGCCATGGCCGGCATGCGCACCGAACTCGGCGTCATCGCCGACGAGGCCGGCACCTTCGACGGCCTGTCGGCCAACTTCAGCGGCGCCGGCTTCTCCGGCATGAAGTTCAAGGCGCTGGCCATGTCGAGGGCCGACTTCGACGCCTGGATCGGCAAGGTGCAGCAGGCCGGCCGGCCGCTCGACGCCACCGCCTATGCCGATCTCGCCAAGCCCAGCGGCAACAACCCCGTCGCCTATTACGCGCCGGGCAGCCCCGCCCTGTTGCAGAGCCTCGTCGACAAGTACCGCAACGCGCCGCCGCCGGCCCATCCGGGCGGCTGAGGACGGCGGCCAAGGAGAGCGCGACGTGAATGCCATCTTCGGAAAGCTCACCCTCGAGGCCATTCCCTACGACCAGTATGTCACCATGGCCGCCGTCGGCCTCGGCGGGCTGGCGATCCTCGCCGTCGCGGCGGCGATCACCTGGTCCGGCCGCTGGCAATGGCTGTGGGACGAATACATCACCTCGGTCGACCATAAGAAGATCGGCATCATGTACGTGGTGCTCGGCCTCGTCATGCTGCTGCGCGGCTTCACCGACGCCATCATGATGCGCATCCAGCAGGCGATGAGCTTCGGCCCCAACCAGGGCTACCTGCCGCCGCACCACTACGACCAGATCTTCTCGGCGCACGGCGTCATCATGATCTTCTTCGTGGCCATGCCGCTGGTGGTCGGCCTGATGAACGTCGTGGTCCCCTTGCAGATCGGCGCCCGCGACGTCGCCTTCCCCTTCCTCAACTCGCTGAGCTTCTGGCTGACCTTTGCCGGCGCCATCCTGATCAACGCCTCGCTGGTGTTCGGCGAATTCGCCAAGACCGGCTGGGCCGCCTATCCGCCGCTGTCGGAATATTCCTTCAGCCCCGACGTCGGCGTCGACTACTACATCTGGAGCCTGCAGATCAGCGGCATCGGCACGCTGCTCACCGGCGTCAACTTCCTCGCCACCATCCTGCGCATGCGGGCGCCCGGCATGAAGCTGATGCGCATGCCGATCTTCACCTGGACGGCCTTCTGCACCAACGTGCTGATCGTCGCCGCCTTCCCCATCCTCACCGTCACGCTGTCGCTGCTCGCCCTCGACCGCTACGTCGGCACGCATTTCTTCACCAACGACGGCGGCGGCGAGCAGATGATGTACGTCAACCTGTTCTGGGCCTGGGGCCATCCGGAAGTCTACATCCTGGTGCTGCCGGCCTTCGGCGTGTTCTCGGAAGTCGTCGCCACCTTCTCCGGCAAGCCGCTGTTCGGCTACAAGTCGATGGTCTGGGCGACGATCGCCATCACCTTCTTCTCCTTCGTGGTCTGGCTGCACCACTTCTTCACCATGGGCGCCGGCGCCAACGTCAATGCCTTCTTCGGCATCGCCACGATGATCATCGCCATCCCCACCGGCGTGAAGATGTTCAACTGGCTGTTCACCATGTTCCGCGGCCGCGTACGCTTCTCGGTGCCGATGCTGTGGACGCTCGGCTTCATGATCACCTTCACCATCGGCGGCATGACCGGCGTGCTGCTGGCCATGCCCGGCGCCGACTTCGTGCTGCACAACAGCCTGTTCCTGATCGCCCATTTCCACAACACCATCATCGGCGGCGTGGTGTTCGGCGTGTTCGCCGGCATCACCTACTGGTTCCCCAAGGCCACCGGCATCCGCCTCCACGAGCCGCTCGGCAAGGCGGCCTTCTGGTTCTGGCTGATCGGCTTCTACGTCGCCTTCATGCCGCTCTACGTGCTCGGCTTCATGGGCATGACGCGCCGGCTCAGCCACTACGACAATCCCGACTGGCACCCCTGGCTGGTGTTGGCGGCCGGCGGCGCCGGGCTGATCGCCCTCGGCATCCTCTGCACGGTCCTGCAATTCGCCTGGAGCATCTGGAAGCACGAAGAGTTGCGCGACCTCACCGGCGATCCCTGGAACGGCCGCACGCTGGAATGGTCGACCACCTCGCCGCCGCCGGCCTACAATTTCGCCGAGACGCCGCACATTACCGAACTCGACGCCTGGGCGCGCATGAAGGCAAGCGGCGGCGGCATGTTCGTGCCGGCCTCGCCCTACGGCGACATCCACATGCCCAGCAACACCGCCGCCGGCTTCCTGATCGGCATCCTCAGCATCGGCCTCGGCTTCGGCCTCGTCTGGTACATCTGGTGGCTGGTCGCCGCGAGCGGGCTCGCCATGTTCGCCGTGCTGATGCATCGCCTGTTCGAGGCCGACACCGCCTTCGTCATTCCGGCCGCCGAGGTCAGGGACATCGAGTTGCGGCGCCTCGCAGCCGGAGCCGGCCAGCCATGACCATCGATCTTCCCGAGGCCCACTCGGTGCACGCCCCGCAACTGCCGCCGGCCTCCGAGCACGACACCGAACTCACCGAGAAGACGGTGTTCGGCTTCTGGCTCTACCTGATGAGCGACTGCGTGCTGTTCGCCTCGCTGTTCGCCGTCTACGCCGTGCTCGGCCGCAATTACGCCGGCGGCCAGACCGGCCGCGACATCTTCGACCTTTCCTACGTTCTGGCCGAGACCGCCATCCTGCTCCTGAGTTCGGTCGCCTACGGCTTCGTGACGCTCGCCGCCCACGACGACCGGAGGCGGGCGACGCTGCGCTGGCTGGCGCTGACCTTCGCCCTCGGCCTCGCCTTCGTCGCCATGGAGGGCTACGAGTTCCACCATCTGGTCGGCGAGGGCGCCGGCCCCAGCCGCAGCGCCTTCCTCTCCGCCTATTTCGCCCTGGTCGGCACCCATGGCCTGCACGTCGCCTCCGGCCTCGTCTGGATGGCGATGGTGGCCGTCCAGCTCGCCCGCGACGGCCTCACCGCCACCGTCCATCGCCGCATGGCCCTCCTCGGCCTGTTCTGGCACTTCCTCGACATCATCTGGATCGTCGTCTTCACCGAAGTCTACCTGACGGGAGTCCTCTGACATGGCCGACGGCAGAACCCAGCACCTTCCCGGCGCCGCCGCATCACTCCGCCACTATCTCCGCGGCTTCCTACTGTCGGTGCTGCTGACCGGCGCCGCCTTCGCCCTGGTGATGACCGAGGCGCTGCCGCGCGAGCCGACCATCTACGTGATCTTCACCCTCGCCGCCGTGCAGATCCTGGTGCATCTCGTCGACTTCCTGCACATCGACGGCTCGCTCGAACAGCGCTGGAACGTCTACGCGGCGCTGTTCGCCCTGCTGGTGGTCGGCATCCTGGTCGGCGGCAGCGTCTGGATCCTGTTCAACGCCCAGGCCAACATGAGCCACGGCATGCCGATGCCGCCGGAGGCGTTCTGAGGTGACGGCCGGCCGCAACCCCTATCTGCGCCTCGTCAAACCCGGCATCGTCACCGGCAACCTGATATCGACGGCCGGCGGCTTCCTGCTCGGCGCCCGCGGCATGGTCGACGGCCGGCTGCTGGCCGCCGCGCTGATCGGCGTGGCGCTGGTGGTGGCCGGCGGCTGCGTCTTCAACAACGTCATCGACCGCGACATCGACGCCCTGATGAGCCGTACGGCCAGCCGGCCGATGGTGACCGGCGAGGTCGGCGTCGCCACGGCCACCGCCTATGGCGCGGCGCTCGCCGCCGCCGGCCTGCTGCTGCTCATGCTGATTGCCGGCCGTCTCTCGGCCGCCGTGGCGGCGGCCGGCCTCTTCATCTACGTCGGCCCCTACAGCCTGTGGTTCAAGCGCCGTTCGCCGGTCGGCGTGATCGTCGGCAGCTTTGCCGGCGCGACGCCGCCGGTCATCGGCTATGTCGCCGCCGCCGGCCGGCTGGACGGCGCGGCGGCGCTGCTGTTCCTGATGTTCGCGCTGTGGCAGATCCCGCATTCCGACGCCATCGCCATCGTTCGCCGCGACGACTATGCCGCCGCCGGCGTGCCAGTGCATCCCGTCCGCCACGGCGTCGCCGCCACCAAGCTGCGCATCGTCCTGGTGATCGCCGCCTTCGGCCTCGCCTCGGTGCTGCTGCCGCTCGCCGGTTTTGCCGGCGGCGCCTATCTCGGCGCCGCCGTGCTGTGCGGCACCGGCTGGCTCGCCGTCGCCCTGTCCGGCAGGACGGCCGACGACGGCCGTTGGGCGCGGCGCATCTTCCTCGCCTCGCTGTGTTGCCTGCTCATCCTCTGCCTGATGATGGCCGTCGACTACCGCTGATCGGCGAGCGCGAGGCGCAGGCCGAGCAACACGAAGGCGCCGGCGAACAGCCGCCGCAGCACGGCGAGCACCGCCGGCCGCGACATCACCCGGTCGCGCGCCTGCGCGGCGGCAACGCCATAAACGACGAACACGGCGAAGGTCATCACCATGAACACGCCGCCGAGTTCGACGAAGCGCAGCGTCGGGGCGGCTTCGCCGGCACCGACGAACTGCGGCAGGAAGGCGAGAAAGAACATGGTGAGCTTGGGATTGAGGAGGTTGAGGAGGATCGCCCTGAAGGTGATCTCAAAGGCCGAGCCGGCGTGGCCGTCGGCTGCCACGGCGAACGTGCCGGTCTCCTTCAGCGTCATCCAGGCCATGTAGAGCAGATAGGCGACGCCGGCGACGCGCAGGATCTCGAAGGCGACGGCGCTGGTCTCGATCATCGCCGAAAGGCCGAGCACGGCGGCAGCGAGATGCGGCAGGATGCCGAGCGTGCAGCCGAAGGCGGCGATCACCGCCGCCCGGGCACCGCGCCCGAGGCCGGCGCCGAGCGTGTAGATGACGCCGGTGCCCGGCGAGGCGACGACGATCAGCGAGGTCAGGAGGAATTCGGGCGACAGGAGAGCGGACATCATCGGGGCTCCGGTGGTTTTGCCCAAGCTGCAACCGCCCGGCGCCTCAAGCCACCCGATTTCCGAACTCCCGCCTGACCAAGACAAAGCCGGGCGCCCCATAGGCCACCCGGCTCGCTTGAACTCTCAAAGTGGCAACATCAACCCGCCGAGAGATCATCCTCCAGCGCAGGCCGCAAGACCTTGCGCGTCAAGACCATCGCGGTGGGCCAGGCGATCATGGTCAGCACGAAGGCGGTCGGCCAGGCGATCAGGAATATCTTCGGCCAATGATTGAGCCAAACCATCGTCGGCCCCAATTCGATCAACGACATGATACCCGACATGGTCAGGGCCATCATAAAGGTCATGAATACCTGGGCAATCAAGGCAGATTTCTTATCCATCATTCCAGTCTTCTCACGTTCCGGATCGACGGCGCCGCAGAAAAATCAACAAACGACAGCGGCACCATCCATCTCCATGGGTGGCGCCGTGGGTTCACACCTTGTCGAGTGACTTCATCCCGCATTGCGGGGGCTGGAATAACCACACCAGCCAGAATCTTTCCGGCATCCGCACCATGGAATATTTCGCCGGGCGGATCAAGGTACCGGGCCTGTTCACAACTCCGTGACGCCGGTGTTTTCTCAAAACAAAACCGGGCGGCCTCGCGGCCGCCCGGCTCAATTCACTCAACTTCGATCGTCAATCAGACGAGCGACTTATAGACCGGCTCCCACACCTTGGCGGTGATGGCGGCCTTGATGGCGGCATCGTCCATCTTCGGGGCCAGGCCCTCGGCCATCGCCTGCTTGGCGACGGCGACGGCGATATGCGAGGAGACCTCGCGCATGCGGTCGAGCGTCGGCAGCAGCTTGTCGCCGGGGTTGGTCTTGGCCGGCGACAGCTCGGCGAGAGCACGGGCGGCGGCCAGGAACATGGCGTCCGTCACGCGCTTGGCGCCGACGGCCAGCGTGCCGAGGCCGACGCCGGGGAAGATGTAGGAGTTGTTGGTCTGGGCGAAGTGGTAGGTCTTGCCCTCGAACTCGAAGGGCAGGAAGGGCGAGCCCGTGCCGATGATGGCGCGGCCTTCGGTCCACTTGATGATGTCCGACGGCTGAGCCTCGACGCAGGAGGTCGGGTTGCTGAGCGGGAAGACGATCGGCCGCTCGGTGTGCTTGCCCATCTCGCGGATGATTTCTTCGGTGAACATGCCCGGCTGGCCGGCCACGCCGACGAGCACGGTCGGCTTGGCGTTCTTGATCACTTCATAGAGCGACGCCTTGCCGGCCTCGGCGACGTCCCAGCCGTCGATGATCTTGCTGTCCTGACGGAAGCCAAGCTGGAAGGTGTCGAGGTTGGGCGTCTTCTCGGTGACGAGGCCGTAGCGGCCGACGATGAAGAAGCGCTTGCGGGCCTCCTCGTCGCTGAGGCCTTCGGCGACCATCGCCATGCGGATCAGGTCGGCGATGCCGACGCCGGCCGAGCCGCCGCCGAGGATGGCGACGCGCTGGTCCTTGAGCGGCTTGCCGGTAATCTGGATGCCGGCCAGGAGCGTGCCGGTGGCCACCGACGCCGTGCCCTGGATGTCGTCGTTGAACGTGCAGAGCGCGTCACGATACTTGTCGAGCAGGCGGTTGGCGTTGTTCTTGTGGAAGTCTTCCCACTGAAGAAGAACGTTCGGCCAGCGCTTCTTCACGGCCTCGACGAACTGGTCGATGAAGCTGTCGTACTCTTCGCCACGCACGCGCTCGTGCTTCCAGCCGAAGTAGAGCGGATCGGCGATACGCTCGGCGTTGTTGGTGCCGGTGTCGAGCGTGATCGGCAGCACGGTGTCGGGGGCGATGCCGCCGCAGCCGGTGTAGATCGCCAGCTTGCCGATCGGGATGCCCATGCCGCCGACGCCCTGGTCGCCCAGGCCGAGGATGCGCTCGCCGTCGGTGACGACGATGCACTCGACGTTGTCATAGCGCGGGTTGGCCAGGATCTCGTCCATCTTGGCGCGGTTCGGATAGGAGATGAACAGGCCGCGCGGACGGCGGAAGATGTGGTGATACTGCTGGCAGCCGGCGCCGACGGTCGGCGTGTAGATCATCGGCAGCAGCTCGTCGAGATTGCGGGTGATCACCGCGAAATAGAGCGTCTCGTTGGTGTCCTGCAGGTCGCGCAGGTAGACGTAGCGATCGAGGTTGGTCGGCAGCGCGCGGATGGTCTCCATCGAACGGGCAACCTGCGTGTCGAGCGTCTCGACCACGTCGGCGAAATAGCCGTTCAGCTTGAAGGCGTCGCGTTCAGCCTGGGTGAAAGCGGTGCCCTTGTTCAGCAACGGGTCTTCGATGAGGGCCTGGCTCGTGGGAATGGCCTTGACGGCGGCGCCGTCCTTGAGGGTCACGTCGTTCATCTCTGTCTTCCATCCTTCTGGCTGTCGAACCGGGCCCGCCATCTCGGCGGAACACCATGAGGTCGGCGCGGTCGCCGGCCTCGCTTTTTCGGGGCACTTACTGCCCCTTTTGCATCATAAAATCTTCCGTAGAAACACGACGTCGTCTTTGCCCGAGGAGCTTAAACGCGTAAACCCGCCCCTGCCCGACTATTATATCGATATAGTTGGAAAGTGTTGTCGGGAAAGTGACTGCGATCAGGCGGAAAACCTGTAGCCCTCCGGCAGTCTTTCTTCCGGAAAACCCCGGATATCCAGGGTGTTTCGCGAATTTCCATGGTAATCGCAGCGATGCCCGCCGATCAACGTAGTGGCGGCGGGATCCGCCGCTCTCCCCCACCACGGCAGAACCGGACGCCGGCCACCTACGTATTCGGAGCCGGCAAACAAAGCATTGACACCGGAAAGCTCTGCAAGACGGGCAAAAAAACTTAGGCGGTTATTGATAATAGCATGGCCAGGCCCGAATGTCATAGAAAATTCAGTGATTTATTCTTTCACCTTTAGGCATAATCAACCCCGCTCTCCGTCGCCTATGCGCTTCGGCCAGAGCATTACGGCACAACTCTCGATCTTCGCCCTGCTGCTGGGTCTGCCGGCCGGCGCGGCGGGCGGCGCCGGCTTCTACGGTCTGATGCGCACCGGTGACGTCGTCGACGCCGTATCCCATGCCTCGACAACGCTGGCCACCACCGTCTGAGGCAGGCGGCGGGCGATCTCAGCCCTTGCGGCCGCCCGGCCGGCGCGGCCGGCCGCTGCCGGCAAGCCCCTTGGTCAGGAAGGTCTGGGCGCCGTTCTTCGCGCCGACGCGCCGGCCCTCGCCGCCGCCCATCCCGGTGCCGGCCGGCTGGAAGCTGGGGATCAGGTGATGCTTGCCGTTGCCGATCAGGTCGGCGCGGCCCATCGCCTTCAGCGCCTCGCGCAGCAGCGGCCAGTTCTCCGGATCGTGGTAGCGCAGGAAGGCCTTGTGCAGGCGCCGCTGTTTCAGGCCCTTCACCGTCTCCACCCGCTCCGAGGCGCCGCGCCGCACCGGCTTCAGCGGATTGACGCCGGAATGGTACATCGCGGTGGAGAGCGCCATCGGCGACGGCAGGAAGGTCTGCACCTGATCGGCGCGGTAGCCGTTCCGCTTCAGCCAGAGCGCGAGGTTCATCATGTCCGCGTCGGACGTGCCGGGGTGGGCGGCGATGAAATAGGGGATCAGGAAGTATTTCTTGCCGGCCTCGGCCGTTGCCGCGTCGAACAGCTGCTTGAATCGGTCGTAGGCGCCGATGCCCGGCTTCATCATCTTGGAGAGCGGGCCGGGCTCGGTGTGCTCGGGCGCGATCTTCAGGTAGCCGCCGACATGGTGGCGCACCAGTTCCTTGATGTAGGTCGGGCTCTTGACGGCGAGGTCGTAGCGGACGCCCGAGGCCACCATCACCTTCTTGATGCCCGGCACGGCGCGCACCTTGCGATAGAGCCGGATCAGCGCCTCGTGGCTGGTGTCGAGGTTGGGGCAGATGTCGGGATAGACGCAGGACGGCTTACGGCAGGCACGCTGGATCGCCCCGTCGCGGCAGGCGATGCGATACATGTTGGCGGTCGGCCCCCCGATATCCGAGACGATGCCGGTGAAGCCCTCGGTCCTGTCGCGGATCTTCTCGATCTCCCCGAGGATCGACTCCTCCGAGCGGTTCTGGATCACCCGCCCCTCGTGCTCGGTGATCGAGCAGAAGGCGCAGCCGCCGAAGCAGCCGCGCATGATGGTCACCGAGAAGCGGATCATCTCCCAGGCCGGAATGCGGGCGCCGCCGTAGCGCGGGTGCGGCGCCCGCGCGTAAGGCAGCTCGTAGACGGCGTCCATCTCCTCGGTGGAGAGCGGGATGGGCGGCGGCGTCAGCCACAGCTCGCGGTCGCCGTGGCGCTGGACGAGCGGCCGGGCGTTGCCGGGGTTGCTCTCGCGGTGGAGAACGCGCGAGGCGCGGGCATAGGCCTCGGGGTCGGTCTCCACCTGCTCGAAGGCGGGAAGGCGCAACACCGTGTCCGGGCCGGTGCGGCGGGCGCCGTCGTCGGCGCCGTCGAGGTCGTTGGCGGCCAGCTCGCTCCAGCCGTCGGGCACGGACGATTTCATCAGCGCGACGCCGCGCACGTCATCGAAGGTCTGGGGATCGCCGCCCCTGGCGATGCGGTGCGCCACCTCGGCGATCGCCCGCTCGGCATTGCCGTAAAGCAGGATGTCGGCCTTGGCGTCGACCAGGATCGACCGGCGCACCTTGTCCGACCAGTAGTCGTAATGAGCGATGCGCCTCAGCGACGCCTCGATGCCACCGAGCACGATCGGTACGTCGCGAAAGGCCTCGCGGCAGCGCTGCGAATAGACGATCACCGCGCGGTCAGGCCGCTTGCCACCCTCATCGTTCGGCGTGTAGCTGTCGTTGTGGCGGATGCGGCGGTCGGACGTGTAGCGGTTGACCATCGAATCCATGTTGCCGGAGGTAACGCCCCAAAAAAGATTGGGCTTGCCGAGCGCCTTGAAGGCGTCGGCATTCCGCCAGTCCGGCTGGGCGATGATGCCGACGCGGAAACCCTGAGCTTCCAGGAGCCGGCCGATCACCGCCATGCCGAACGACGGATGGTCGACATAGGCGTCGCCCGTGACGACGATCACGTCGCAGCTGTCCCAGCCGAGCGCCTCCATCTCGGCGCGGCTCTGCGGCAGGAACGGCGCCGTGCCAAAGCGGGCGGCCCAGTAGGGCTTGTAGGAGAAGATCGGCTTGACGGCGTCCATCATGGCCCTGCCGTTAGCAGATTTGCCCCGGCGTGAAAACGGCGGCGGCCCGCCCTACGGGATGGCCCGCGCCCGGCGGAGATCCGAAGGATGGAAAGCCGGATACGTAAAAACACCCAAAAAATAACGCCGTTTAGTTCAAATGCGTTTGTGTCGGACCGCATTTTCCGCTAATATTCACTCATGGTCAGGTTATAGGCAGCTGCCGCGAAATATAGCAATAACAAGACATTCCGGAAACGCCCTCGGCCGAGCGAAACAGAAAGAGCGACCTGAAAAGTTCTATTTTTCATGACGTGAAACTAGACGCCCCGAGCGAGCAATCTTATTTTAAGCCATACTTCCCTAAAAAGCCGGAACAATTTTGTTCCGGCTTTTATTTTGCCGACTGTTCGGCCCATAAAGCGCGGGCGCGTCCGGCAACCTCTGCCAGTTCGGCCGCCTTGTCGGAAAACCAGCGATCGAAATCGGCCAGCAACCGGTCGGACAGGCAGACCGTGCGCCAGGCCGGCGCCGCCGCCGTCAGGAGGCCGCGCGCCGCCGCCGCCTGCAACAGGCTCCACATCTGGCTCTTGGAGACGCAGAAGGCGGCGGCGGTTTCCGCCACGTCGAAGCCGACACGCGTCGAGCCGCCCCGCTGCCAGGCGCGCAGAAGCTCCAGCAGCATCGAGTAGCCGCCATCGCGCATGATGAAGAAGGCGATGGCCGGGTGCCGGCCGACGAAGGCGGCGGTTTCCACCGGCATCATCGGCGAGGCGGCGCGGAAGGCCAGCACGAAGCCGGGCGAGCGCTCGTCGTCGCGCGGGCTGAACAGGCCGAAGGCTTCGAGCGAGCGAAGCTGTACCGTCAACCAGCGATGGTCCTCGGCCACCATGCGGTCGGTCACCTCAAGGATACGCTGGCGGCGATCGGCCGCTATTCGAGTTTCGAGGAAGCCGAGCTTGCGCAGCAGCAGCGTCTGCGCCGCCACGCGGCCGGGGCTGAGGCCGCCGTTCTCGGCCGTCATCTTCTGCAGGCGGGTGAGCGTCAGCGCCGGTGCGTCGTCGTCAAAGGCGTGGCGGGCATGGATATGCAACGCGCAACCGAAGATGGCATGGCGAGGCAAGGTATTGACCGCCTTGTTTAGAAGGCCGGTGTTCCGGTAGAGGGCGCTCGCCCCCTCGATGTAGATGGTTCTTGCTTCCGCAAATCCCATGGCTACCTCGCCCGCGGACTACGCAATTTTACTATACTCCATCGGTATGATTTTTCAAAGCGCGGTTGTCCGCTGCAGAATCCGCTTGCCTGAACCGGCCGGCCACCGCAGATGTTCCCCGCCGGGAACAGCGGAGACGGCAATGGCGGAAGTGGCAATCGTCGGCGGCGGACCAGCCGGCCTGATGGCGGCGGAGGTGCTGGCCGGCGCCGGTCATTGCGTCACCGTCCACGACGCCATGCCGAGCCCGGCCCGCAAGCTGCTGCTGGCCGGCAAGAGCGGCCTCAACCTCACCCACAACGAACCCTGGGAACGATTCATCGGCCGCTACCGTCCGGCCGCGCCGATGCTGCTCGCCGCCCTCGACGCCTTCCGCCCGGCCGATCTCGTGGAATGGGCCGACGGCCTCGGCGCCGAGTGCTTCGTCGGCTCGTCCGGCCGGGTGTTCCCCAAGGCGATGAAGGCTTCGCCGCTGCTGCGCGCCTGGCTGAGGCGCCTTGCCGACCTCGGCGTGACGGTCCGGACGCGCCATCGCTGGACCGGCTTTTCCGAAACCGGCCTGACGTTCGCGACGCCCGACGGCCGGCTCGACATCGCCCCCGACGCCACGCTGCTGGCGCTCGGCGGCGCCTCCTGGCCGCGCCTCGGCTCGGATGCTGCGTGGGTGGCGCCTCTCAAGGCGATCGGCGTCGACGTCGCCGACCTCAAGCCCGCCAACGCCGGCTTCGACGTCGACTGGGACGCCGCCTTCGTCGAACGCTTCGCCGGCGCGCCGGTGAAATCGGTGTCGGCGACCTCCGACGCCGGAACGACGCCCGGCGAGTTCGTCATCTCCCGCCACAGCATCGAGGGCAGCCTCGTCTATCTCCACGCGGCCGCCCTGCGCGACCGGCTCGACGCCGAGGGCAAGGCCTATTTCCTCCTCGATCTCGTACCCGGCCGCAGCGTCGAGCGCCTCGCCCGCGACCTCGGCCGGCAGGACGCCAAGGCGTCGTTCAGCAACCGGCTCCGGAAGGGCGCCGGCCTCGACGGCGTCAAGGCGTCGCTGGTCCGGCTGTTCATCTCGGAAGACGAACGGCGCCATCCGGACCGGCTCGCCGCCCGCCTCAAGGCGCTGCCGATCCCGCTCGGCCG
>LUYO01000050.1:0-13935 GCA_001603295.1 Rhodobacterales bacterium Alpha_02 | reverse complement strand
AAGATTCCCGTCACCATCGTCACCGGCTTCCTCGGCTCGGGCAAGACGACGCTGATCCGCCACGTCATCGAGCGGGCCGTCGGCCGCCGCCTCGCGCTGATCGTCAACGAGTTCGGCGACGTCGGCGTCGACGGCGACATCCTGAAATCCTGCGGCGCCGCCAACTGCCCGGAGGAGGCGATCGTCGAACTGGCCAACGGCTGCCTCTGCTGCACCGTCGCCGACGATTTCCTGCCGGCCATCGAGGCACTGACCAGCGGCGCCCGCCGGCCCGACCACATCATCGTCGAGACCTCCGGCCTTGCCCTCCCGAAGCCGCTGATCAAGGCCTTCGACTGGCCGGACGTGCGCGCCCGCCTCACCGTCGACGGCGTGGTGGCGGTGGTCGACGCCGCCGCCGTGGCGGNNGTCGACCACGATAACCCGCTGGAGGAGGTCTACGAGGACCAGCTTCTCGCCGCCGACCTCGTGGTGCTCAACAAAGCCGACCTGTTGACGCCCGGCGAACTCGACCGGGTGGCCGGCGACATCGCGACGGCGTTGCCGAGAGCGGTGCGCCTGTTGCCGACCTCGGAAGGGGTAATCGCGCCGGAGGTGCTGCTCGGCATCGCCGCCGCCGCCGAGGACGACCTTGCAGGCCGGCCGAGCCATCACGACGGCCTTGGCGAGCACGACCACGACGATTTCGCCACCTTCGCCGTCGACATCGGCGCGGCGCCCGACCCCGACAGCCTGATCGGCCGCCTGCGGGCGGTGGTCGAGGCGCACGACATTCTGCGCGTCAAGGGTTTCGTCGAGATCGCCGGCAAGCCGATGCGCCTCCTGGTGCAGGGGGTAGGCAACCGCTTCCGCCATGCCTTCGACCGCCCCTGGCCGGCCGGTATGCCGCGCCACGGCAAGCTGGTGGTGATCGCCGAGAAGGGCGTCGACGAGGCAGCCGTCCGCGCCGCCCTCGCCTGATTCTCGAAACGGGGAGGATGGCTTGCACATCCTGGCCGAGCAGATCCGTTCCCTCGACGACTCGGTCGCGGCGGTCGATCTCGGCCAGAGCCCGGCCGAGGTGGTGCTGCTGTCCTTCTCCGACAGCGACCTCGGCCTCGTCGCGGCGGTGCACGAGGGGCTCGGCCCCGACGCGCCGAGCCTGCGGCTCGCCTCGCTGGCCGCGCTGCGCCATCCCTATTCGGTCGACCTCTATCTGGAGAAGGTGGCGGCCAGGGCCCGCTTCGTGCTGGTGCGGCTTCTCGGCGGCGCCGACTACTGGCGCTACGGCGTCGACGAGTTGTCCATGCTGGCGCGATCGACAGGTATCGAGCTGGCGCTGATCCCCGGCGATACCAATCCCGACCCGCGACTCGCCGAGGCCTCGACGCTGCCGGCCGCCGACCTCGACCGCCTGACGCGCTGGTTCGGCTTCGGCGGCCCGGACAATGTCGCCTCGGCGCTCGCCTATGTCTCCGCCCGGCTGGGGCGCGACGCGACATGGAGCGAGCCGGCGCCACAGCCGGCCTTCGGCGTCCTGTCCAAGGCCGGCGACGGCGACCGGCGGGCGCTGGTCATCGGCTATCGGGCGCTGGTCAACGCCGGTGACGCGGCGCCGCTCGAGGCGGCGGCCGGGGCGCTGGCGGCGAGCGGGTTCTCGGTGCTGACGGTCTGGGTGACGTCGCTGAAGGACCCGGCGGCGGCCGACCCGCTGGCCGAGGCGATCGCCTCCTTCCGGCCGGAGGTAATCGTCAACTGCACCGCCTTCTCGGCCCGCCGCGACGACGGTTCGACGGTGCTCGACGCCGCCGACATCCCGGTGATCCAGGCGCCGCTGTCCACGCTGTCGCGCGACGCCTGGGCGGCGTCGCCGCGCGGCCTGTCGGCCGCCGACCTCGCCATGAGCGTCGTGCTGCCGGAGATCGACGGCCGCCTCGACGGTCCGGTGATCAGCTTCAAGGCGCCGGCTGCCCGCGCCGAGGCGCTGGAATACACGCCGATCCGCCACCAGCCGGACGAGGGCGGCATCGTCCGTCTGGTCCGCCTGGCCGGTGGCTGGACGCGCCTGAGACGGACGTCACGCGCCGAACGGCGGCTCGGCCTCGTCCTGTCCAACTATTCCGGCAAGGGCGGCCGCACCGCCTATGCCGTCGGCCTCGACGGCCCGGCCTCGCTGGTCGCCATCGCCGACGACCTGCGCGCCGCCGGCTACGGCGTTGGGCCGCTGCCTGAAGAAAAGGCGCTGATCGCCGCGCTGGAAGGCGGCGAGACCGTCATCGACATCCCGCTCGCCGACTATCGCCGCTGGTTCGCCGGCCTGCCGGAGCCGCTGCGCGCCGCGATCACCGCCGCCTGGGGCGAGCCCGAGGCCGACCCGCATCTGGTGAACGACGCCTTTCGTATCGCCGCGATGATCGCCGGCAATCTCGTCGTCGCCGTGCAGCCCGATCGCGGCCGGCCGGACAGCCGCGCCGCCGACCATCACGACCCCGCCCTGCCGCCCCGCCATGCCTATGCCGCCTTCTATCTCTGGCTGCACCACGGCTTCGACGCCCATGCCATGATCCATCTCGGCACCCACGGCACGCTGGAATGGTTGCCGGGCAAGGCGGCCGGCCTGTCCCCGGCTTGCGCGCCGGTGGCGCTGTCCGACGGCCTGCCCATCGTCTACCCGTTCATCGTCAACAATCCCGGCGAGGCGGCGCAGGCGCGGCGCCGCATCGCCGCCGTGACGCTCGGCCACCTGACGCCGCCGCTGACGCGGGCCGGCGCCCACGGCGACATAGCCGACATCGAAATGCTGGTCGATGAGTTCGCATCGGCCCAGGCGCTCGACCCGCGGCGGGCGAAGCATCTCGCCGCCCTCCTCATCGACAAGGCCGAGGCGGCCGGCATCGCCGAGGCGGCCGGCCTGTCCTCGGACCTCGATCCGGCCGACAAGCTCGCCCGGCTCGACGCCTGGATCTGCGACGTCAAGGACATGCGCATCGCCGACGGCCTGCACGTCTTCGGCCGGCCGCCCGACGAAGCGCGCGTCGCCGCCCACCTCACCGCGCTCGGCAGCGACCTTGCGGCGGCCGGCGCCTTCCTCGCCTCGGCCGATGCTGAACGGGCCGGCCTCCTCGCCGCCCTTGACGGCCGGCGCGTGGCGCCCGGCCCGGCCGGCGCGCCGGGGCCGAAGCGGCTCGACGTGTTGCCCACCGGCCGCAACCTCTACGCCGTCGACCCGCGCGCCGTGCCCACCCGCACCGCCATGGAGATCGGCGCCCGCACCGCCGAGGAGGTGATCGCCCGCTATGTCGAGGATCACGGCGACTGGCCGAAATCCATCGTGCTCGACGTCTGGGCCTCGGCGTCGATGCGCACCGGCGGCGACGACATCGCCCAGGCGCTGGCACTGATCGGCGTGCGGCCGACCTGGGACGCAGCCTCCGGCCGCGTCTCCGGCTTCACCGTGCTGGCCGCCGCCCGGCTCGGCCGGCCGCGCGTCGACGTGACGCTGCGCGTCTCCGGCCTCTACCGCGACGTCTTTCCCGGTCAGATCGCCCTGTTCGCCGAGGCGATAAAGGCGGTGGCGGCGCTTGACGAGGACGCCGAGACCAACCCGCTCGCCGCGCTTGGCGATGCGGCGCCGTCCCGCGTCTACGGTGCGGCGCCCGGCGCCTTCGGCAGCGGCCTCGGCGAGATGACGCCTGACGATCTCGCCGCCGACCGTGCAAGCCTTGCCGACGCCTATCTCGCCGCCTCCGGCCATGCCTATGGCAACGACCAGGATCGACCCGACCGGTCAGGTTTCGCGGCGCGCGTCCGGACCGCCGACGCCTTCGTTCACGTACAGGACCTCGACGGCCAGGACCTCCTCTCCAACGATGCCTTTCCGGCCCACGAGGGCGGCTTCGCGGCTGCCGCCGAGGCGCTGGGCGGCAAGGCGGCGCTCTACCACGTCGACGCCACCGGCGAGACGCCGAAAGCCCGCAGCCTCAAGGAGGAGATCGCCCGCGTCGTCCACGGCCGTGCCGCTAATCCGCGCTGGATCGCCGGCCAGATGCGCCACGGCCATCGCGGCGCCGCCGAGATATGCGAGGGCATCGCCAATCTCTGCGCCTTCGCTGCGCTGTCTGATGCGGTCGACGCCCGGCACTTCGACCGGCTGTTCGATGCCACCTTCGGCGACGACCAGGTGCGCGACTTCCTGATCGACGCCAACCCGGCGGCGACCCGCGACGCTCTCCTCCGCCTCAGGACGGTGATCGACCGCGGCGCCTGGATGGTCCGCCGCAATTCGGTGGCCGCCCGGCTCGCCGACACGGAGGCCCGCCTCAAATGAGCGATTCGGCGGTTCGCGGCTGGTGTCCGGGCGCGCGTCGTCCGATGCGGAGCGGCGACGGCCTGATCCTGCGCCTCCGGATCACCGGCGGCCGTCTGGTGCCCGAGGCGGCACGTGTCATCGCCGACCTCGCCGCTATCTGCGGCAACGGCGAGATCGACCTCGGCCGGCGCGGCGGCCTGCAACTGCGTGGGCTCCGCGACGACGGTCTCGCCGTCGCCATTTCAGAACTGGCCGTCCTTGGCCTTGTCGACGCCGACGCCGGCGCCGAGGCTGTGCGCAACGTCGTCGCCTCGCCGCTGTCCGACCGCGACGACACGGCCGCAGGCGACGCCTTCGCGCTGGCGCTGGCGTTGGAAGCGGCGCTGGTCGCCGATCAATCGCTGCGTGCGCTGCCTCCCAAGTTCGGCTTCTCCGTCGACGATGGCGGTCGCTTCGGACTCGCCGAGGTGCCGGCCGATGTGCGGCTGCGACAGACGCCGGACGCGGTGCTGATTTCGCTTGGCGGCGACGCCGGTGCGGTGACGGTACCGGCCGAGGAAGCCGTTTCCGCCGGCCTCCGCCTCGCTCGCGCCTTCCTCATCCTCGCGCCGCGCCTCGATCCGCCGCCGCGCCGCATGGCGGCGCTGGTCGCCCGTCTCGGCGCCGCCGCCGTCTTCGCCGCCGCCGATCTTGCGTCAGTCGAAATCCCACCGCCGCGCCTTGCCGCGCCGCCGCTGATCGGCGCCTTTCCGAGCCATATTGGCGTCGGCCTGCCGTTCGGCCGACTGACCGCCGATCAACTGCATCTGCTCACCGACCTCGCCGCCGCCGACCTACGCCTCACCCCGTTACGAGCGGTGCTGCTGCCGGGCGTGTCGGCGACCATCCTGCCGCGGCTTGCCGAGGCCGGCTTCATCATCCGGCCCGACGATCCCCTCCGCTTCGTCGCCGCCTGTCCCGGCGCGCCAGCCTGCGCCTCGGCCAGCATCGAGACGCGCGGTCTTGCCGGCCGCCTCGCGGCGTTGAATCCGGCCGCCGGCGACGTCTGGCTGCACGTTTCCGGCTGCGACAAGGGCTGCGCCAGCTCCGCCGCCCACGCCGTGACGCTGGTCGGCCGTGACGGCGCCTTGGACCTCGTGCTAGAGGGCAGGCCAAGGGACGCCCCACGCCTCGCCGGCCTCACCCCCGAGGCGGTCGAGGCCGTCCTCCGTTCGGGAATGCTCATCCGATGACCTACGACTATATCCGCGACGGCGCCGAGATCTATCGCCGCTCCTTCGCCATCATCCGCGCCGAGGCCGACCTCGCCCGCTTCCCGCCCGACGAGGAGAAGGTCGCCGTCCGCATTATCCACGCCGCCGGCATGGTCGATGTCGCCGCCGACATCGCCTTTGCCCCCGGCGCCGTGGCGACGGCTAGGGCGGCGCTGGAAGCCGGCGCGCCGGTGATCTGCGATTCGCGCATGGTGGCCAACGGCGTCACCCGCGCCCGCCTGCCGGCCGCCAACGAGGTGATCTGCACTCTCGACGACCCCTCCGTGCCGACGCTGGCGCTCGCCGTCGGCAACACCCGCACCGCCGCCGCCATGATGCTGTGGGGCGACCGGCTGAAGGGCGCCGTCGTCGCCTTCGGCAACGCGCCGACCGCCCTGTTCCATCTCCTCGAAATGCTCGACGCCGGCGTGCCCAGGCCGGCGGCGGTGATCGGCATGCCGGTCGGCTTCGTCGGCGCCACTGAGTCCAAGGAAGCGCTGATATCGGACGGCCGGGTGCCCTATATCGCCGTGCGCGGCCGCCGTGGCGGCTCGGCCATGGCCGCCGCCGCCGTCAACGCGCTGGCGAGCGACCGCGAATGACCGTCACCAATCCCACCGGCACGCTGCACGGCGTTGGCGTCGGTCCCGGCGATGCCGAGCTGGTCACCGTCCGCGCGGCACGGCTGATCGGCGCGGCGCCGGTGCTGGCCTATTTCGCCAAGAAGGGTGGCCGCGGCCACGCCCGCACCATCGTCGAACCCTATGTGCGGCCGGGCACCGAGGAGCTGCCGCTTCACTATCCGCTCACCACCGAGATGAGCTTTGCCGATCCGCTCTACGTGCGCGAGGTCGGCAGCTTCTACGAAGAAGCGGCCGAGGCGCTGGCCACCCGTCTGGCGGCCGGCCGCGACGTGGTGCTGATCGCCGAGGGCGACCCGCTGTTCTACGGCTCGTTCATGCACCTCTACATCCGCCTGAAGGATCGCTTTGCCGTGCGCATCACGCCGGGGGTCACCGGCTTTTCCGGCTGCGCCGCGGCGGCCGGCCTGCCGATGACCTGGGGCGACGATGTGCTCGCCGTGCTGCCGGGCACGCTGTCCGAGGACGATCTCGCCGCCCGCCTCAAAGGCACCGACGCGGCGGTGATCATGAAGCTCGGCTCCAACTTTCCGAAGGTCAGGCGGGCCATTGCGCGGGCCGGCCTCACGGCGCGCGCCGTCTACATCGAGCGCGGCTCGATGGACGGCGAAATCGTGCTGCCGCTCGAGGGCAAGGCCGACGACGCCTCGCCCTATTTCTCGCTGGTGCTGATCGGCGGCGAGGGACGGCGGCCATGAACGCCACGGGCGAGATTCTTGTCGTCGGCCTCGGCCCCGGCCCCGACCACTGGCGGACGCCCGAGGCGAGCGATGCCCTCGACCGGGCCACCGATCTCGTGGGTTACGCGCCCTATCTCGCCCGCTGCCCCGAGCGCCCCGGCCAGCGGCGGCACGGCAGCGACAACCGCGTCGAACTCGACCGGGCGCGGCTCGCCATCGATCTCGCCTGCGCCGGCCGCACGGTCGCCGTGGTCTCAGGCGGCGACCCTGGCGTGTTCGCCATGGCGGCGGCGGTCGTCGAGGCGATCGAGGCCGACGAGAGCGCCCGCGCCCTGCCGGTGACGGTGATGCCCGGCGTCTCGGCCATGCAGGCGGCGGCGGCCCGGCTGGGCGCGCCGCTCGGCCACGATTTCTGCGTCATCTCGCTGTCCGACAACCTGAAGCCCTGGTCGCTGGTCGAAAAGCGCCTCCGGGCGGCGGCCGACGGCGATTTCGTCATCGCCCTCTACAACCCCGCCTCCAGGGCGCGGCCCGGCCGCATCTTCGAGGCCTTCGCGCTCATGAGAAGCCTCAAGGCCGGCTCGACGCCGATCGCCTTTGCCCGCGCCGTCGGTCGGCCCGACGAGAAGATCGTCGTGACGACGCTCGCCGCCGCCGATCCGTCGATCGTCGACATGGCGACGCTGGTGATCGTTGGCTCGTCGGCCAGCCGGCTGATCGAGCGGCCGGGGCAGGCACCGTTCATCCTCAGCCCGCGTCAGGCGGCGGGAGGCGCGTCGTGAGCCAGTCGCGCCTCGATGTCGGCCATGAGATCGTCGAGTTCGTGATAGGTGGTCACCGACACCGGCTCGGGCGGCGCCACCATGATCACCGGCAGGCCGAGACGGCGGGCGGCCGCCACCTTGCCGTAGGTGGCGTCGCCGCCGGCGTTCTTGGTCACCATGATCTCGACGCGCTCGGCCTGCATCAGCCGGGCCTGCGATTCCTCGTCGAACGGTCCGCGTTCGAGCAGCAGCCGGTAGTCCGGCAGGTTCAGTTCGCGCGGCGGGTCGATCGAGCGGACGACATAGTGATGCTGCGGTGCCGCCTCGAAGGCCGACAGGCCGAGCCGGCCGACGGTAAGGAACACGCATTTCGGCGTCGGGCCGAGCGCCGCGCAGGCGGCGTCGAGGTCAGGCACCTCGATCCAGTTGTCGCCCTCGACCGGCTTCCACGGCTCGCGCGTGTAGCGGAGAAGCGGCACGCCGGTCATCTGGCTGGCCGCCACGGCGTTGGCCGAGATGCGGGCGGCGAAGGGATGGGTAGCGTCGACCAGCAGGTCGATGCGCTGGTCCTTCAGGAAGGCGGCAAGGCCGTCGATGCCGCCGAAACCGCCGACCCGGGTGTTGAGCGCCTGCGCCGCCGGCTCGTGGGTACGGCCGGCCAGCGACAGCAAGGCCCAGACGTCCGTCCGCTTTTCCAGCCGCTCGGAGAGGCGCGACGCCTCGGTGGTGCCGCCCAGCACGAGAATGCGCATCGGTTTCCCGGAGTCCCCCATGGCTGAAGCCTCCCTTGCCCCATGGCTCACCGTTGTCGGCCTTGGAGAGGATGGCCTCGACGGTCTCTCTCCTGCGGCAGTTTCGGCGATCGCACAAGCGGGTTTCATCGTAGGTGGCCGCCGCCATCTTGACCTCGTCCACGCCGATGCCGCGATCTCGCTTGCCTGGCCGTCGCCGCTGCAGGACGCCTTTCCGGAGATCCTCGCCCAGCGCGGCAGTCCGGTGGTGGTGCTCGCCTCGGGCGATCCCTTCTTCTACGGCGTCGGCTCGCTCCTCGCCGCGATCGTCGACCCCGAGGAAATGACGGTGCTGCCGGCACCATCGTCCTTCGCGCTGGCCGCCGCCCGGCTCGGCTGGCCGGGGCAGGATGTCGTCCGCGTCAGCCTGCACGGACGGGCGCTCGAACGCCTCCTGCCGCACGCCCAGCCGGGGGCCCGCATCTTGGCGCTGTCCTGGGACGGCGCGACGCCGGAGAGGCTGGCGGACCTCCTGAGCCGACGCGGTCTCGGGCCGAGCCGCCTCACCGTGCTCGAAGCCATGGGCGGGCCGCGCGAGCGTCGGCGCTTGGCGCGCGCCGACGCCTTCGATATCGTGGACATCGACCCGCTTAACCTCGTCGCCGTCGAGGTGACGGCGGCGCCCGGCGCCCGCGTCATTCCCTTCACGCCCGGCCTCTCCGACGACTGGTTCGAGCACGACGGCCAGATATCGAAGCGCGAGGTGCGGGCGTTGACCGTCGCGGCGCTCGGGCCGACACGTGGGCAGACGTTGTGGGACGTCGGCGCCGGCTCGGGCTCGGTGGCCATCGAGTGGATGCTGTGCGATCCGTCGCTCCACGCCGTCGCCGTCGAGGAGAACGCCGTCCGCGCCGCCCGCATCAGCCGCAACGCGCTCGCCTTCGGCGTGCCCGATCTCCAGGTGATCGAAGCCAAGGCGCCGGCCGGCCTCGACGGCCTGCCCGATCCCGATGCGATTTTCATCGGCGGCGGTTCGGGCGACCCCGGCGTCGTTGACGCCTGCCTCGGCAGGCTGAAGCCGGGCGGCCGGCTGGTGATCAACGCCGTCACCGTCGAGACGACGGCCGAGGTGTTCGCCTTGCAGGCAAGGCTGGGCGGCGATCTGACGCAGATCGCCATATCCCGGCTCGACCGCATCGGCAGCTTCCATGCGCTGAGGCCGGCGCTGCCGGTCGTCCAGTGGATCTGGGTGAAGCCGTGAGCGGCCGGCTCGCCATCGGCGTCGGCTGCCGCAAGGGCGTCGCGGCCGAGGTGATCGTCCGACAGATCGTGGCGGCGATGGCCAGCCTGCCGCCCGCCGTCGGCCTTTACACCATTGAGGACAAGCGCGGCGAGGCGGGGTTGATGGCAGCGGCCGAACGGCTCGGCCTGCCGCTCGCCTTCCTGCCGCGCGAGGCGCTCGCTCTCGTTGCCAATCTGACCATCACGCCGTCGCCGGCCGCCAAGGCGCGTTTCGGCCTGCCGTCGGTGGCCGAGGCCGCCGCGCTCGCCGCCTTCACCGGCCGGGCGCGGCTGATCGTGCCGCGCCGGGCGGGTGAGGGCGTCACCGTCGCCGTCGCCGAGGAGCTTTTGCCATGACCGTGCATTTCATCGGCGCCGGCCCCGGCGCGCCTGACCTGTTGACGCTGCGCGGCCGCGACCTGATCGCCGCCTCGCCGGTCTGCCTCTACGCCGGCTCGCTGATCCCGCCGGCTATCCTCGCCCATTGCCCTGAAGGCGCCCGCATCGTCGACACGGCGCCGTTGTCGCTTGAGGAGATCGAGGCGGAGTATCTCAGAGCGCACCGGGCCGGCGAGGACGTGGCGCGGCTCCATTCCGGCGACCTCTCGGTGTGGAGCGCCCTCGGCGAGCAGATCCGCCTCTTGGAAAAGCACGCCATTCCCTATGACGTGACGCCCGGCGTGCCGGCCTTTGCGGCGGCGGCGGCGGCGCTCGGCCGCGAGCTGACGCTGCCCGAGGTCGGCCAGTCGCTGGTGCTGACGCGCACCTCCGGCCGCGCCTCGGCCATGCCGGAGAGGGAAAAGCTCGCCGCCTTCGCCGCCACCGGCGCGACGCTCGCCCTCCACCTCTCGATCCATGTCATCGACCGGATCGTCGAGGAACTGACGCCCTTCTACGGCGCCGACTGTCCGGTCGCCGTCGTCTACCGCGCGAGTTGGCCGGATGAGCGCATCGTCCGCGGCACGCTCGCCAGCATCCTCGGACAGTTGCAGGCGACGCCGATGGAACGGACGGCGCTGATTCTCGTCGGACGGGTGCTCGGCAGCGACGACTTCCGGCCGAGCGCCCTCTACTCGGCCGACTACCAGCGCCGCTTCCGGGGGCGGGACGGCCTCTAGACCTTGCGGAAGCCAGTGGTGGCGAGAAGGCCGCCCTGCCGGTCGAACACCGCGACCTCCAGCGCCATGCCGCTGCCGGCGATCACCCCGGCCGCCGTGGCAAGGCCGCGCTCGGCCACCCCTTCGGCCACCGGGATGCCGGCGGCGCGGCAGCGGGTGAGCGCGTCGAGGGCGCTGTTGGCCCCGCGCACCGCCTGAACGAGATCGTCGCCGCCGCCGAGTTCGGCGACGATGCCGGCCAGCGCCTCGAGATCGACGCTGCCGCGCTTGGAATGGAGGTCGAGCAGGCCCTGGCCGAGCTTCACCGCCTTGGCGAAGCCGAGCGCCAGCGTCACCGACGGCACCGGCGCCTTGCGGAGATATTTCAGCGTGCCGCCGACGAAGTCGCCCATATCGATCAGCTGGACGTCGTCAAGACTGTAGAGCGCCTTCACTGCCTGCTCGGAGGTATGGCCGGTCGATCCGGCGACGTGAACGAAGCCCGAGGCGCGCGCTACATCGATGCCGCGCTGGATCGAGGCGATCCAGGCGGCGCAGGAGAAGGGCACGACGATGCCGGTGGTGCCGAGGATGGAGAGGCCGCCGACGATGCCGAGCCGGCCGTTCAGCGTCCGCTCGGCGAGTTTTTCGCCGTTGTCGACGCCGATCTCCACCTCGATGTCCTCGGGGCCGCCGACCACCTGTCGCGCCTCGGCAAGCGCCCGGGCGATCATGGCGCGCGGCACCGGGTTGATCGCCGGCTCGCCGACGGCCAGCGGCAGGCCCGGCCGCGTCACCGTGCCGACGCCCGGCCCGGCGCGGAAGACGAGGCCGGCGCCGGCGGCCGCCGGCCGCACCGTCGACAGAATCAACGCGCCGTGAGTGACGTCGGGATCGTCGCCGGCGTCCTTGACGATGCCGGCCCGTGCCCAGCCTTCGCCCGATGCCGTGGTCGCCAGCGAGAAGGCAGGCGTTTGGCCGCCCGGCAGGGTCACCGTCACCGGATCGGAAAAATGACCGGTGGCGAGCGCCTCGAAGGCGGCGCGGGTCGTCGCCGTCGCGCAGGTGCCGGTGGTCCAGCCGCGCCTCAGGTTGGGCGTCTCCTTCTCTTCCGTCCCCGCTGCCATGGCGCTGCCCGATCCTTTCGGGCGACAAGGTCGGCGCTGTCTGCTATCCGGTCAAGCGGAAAGGGGACGGCGATGAAGGGCTTTCTGGTGGCATCCCTGCGCTCCGGCGCCGGCAAGACGACGGTCAGCCTCGGCCTGATGGCGGCGCTCGCCCGCCGCGGCCTCAAGGTGGCGCCGGTCAAATGCGGCCCGGACTATATCGATCCGGCCTTCCACGCCGCCGCCGCCGGCCGGCCCGGCGTCAACCTCGACAGCTGGGCGATGACGCCGCCCCAGGTGGCGGCGCTGGCCGCCGGTCAGGCGAACGGCGCCGACGTGCTGGTCGCCGAGGCGCTGATGGGCCTGTTCGACGGCGTCGGCCACGAGACCGGCCGCACCGGCTCGTCGGCCGACATCGCCGCCGCCCTCGGTCTCGGGGTGCTGCTGGTGCTCGACGTCACGGGTCAGTCGACCTCGGCCGCCGCCGCGGCGCTCGGGGCGAAGCTCATTGATCCGCGTCTGACGCTCATCGGCGTCGTGCTCAACCGCGTCGGTTCGGAGCGTCACCGCCGGCTCGCCGCCGAGGCCATCGAGGCGCTCGGCATTCCGGTGCTCGGCGCGCTGCCGCGCGCTGCCGCCGTCGAGCTGCCCGAGCGCCATCTCGGTCTTGTCCAGGCCGAGGAGACCGGCGACCTCGGCCGCCGGCTCGACGCGCTGGCCGATCTCGTCGAGACCCATATCGATATCGACAGGCTGCTGGCGCTGGCCAGTGACATGACGCTGCCGATGCCGGCCGCCGCCCCGCCGCTGCCGCCGCCCGGCCAGCGCATCGCGCTCGCCCGCGACGCCGCCTTCAGCTTCGTCTACCCGCATCATCTCGCCGCCTGGCGGGCGGCGGGCGCCGAGATAGTGCCGTTCTCGCCGCTGGCCGACGAGGCGCCCGACCCGAGCGCCGACGTCTGCTGGCTGCCGGGTGGCTATCCGGAACTCTCGGCCGGCGTGCTGGCGGCGGCGGGGAATTTCCTCGCGGGCCTCCGCGCCTTCGCCCTGAAGCGGCCGGTGCACGGCGAATGCGGCGGCTACATGGTGCTGGGGGCCGGCCTCGTCGACGCCGGCGGCAACCGCCACGCCATGGCCGGCCTCATCGACCTGGAGACCTCCTACGAGAAGCGCAAGCTGCACCTCGGCTACCGTCGGGCGCGCCTCCTTGCCGCCGGCCCGCTCGGGCCGGCCGAAGCGGTGCTCTCCGGCCACGAGTTCCACTATGCGTCGATCATTACCACCGGCGGTGATGACCCGCTGGCCGAGGTCAGGGATGCGCATGGCGGCGCGCCGGTGCCCGACGGCTCGCGGCGCGGCCTGGTCAGCGGCAGCTTCTTCCACGCCATCGCCCGGCTGGAATAGAGCATCATCCGGCCGGAGCGAGACGATGATGCGCGAGACTAAATCCTAGGCGGTTAATCGCAGTCATCTCAGCTAAAGCACTTTGCAGGCGAGATGAACGAACCGATCAAGGCCGCGAGCGCCTTCTCGCAAGGCAATGCGTTGCAAGCGCTTGAGTGTGTTGAAGAAACACTCGACCTAGTGCCGCTTCCTGTGGAGCGCCCAGTCGATCGGCAGGATGCGCTTTGGGGTTTGATCTGCGCCTCGCTGAGGCCGGCGGCCTCGCAGGCCTGGTGCCACTGGCGTCGCAATATCAGGTGGAAGGATTTCGTCGGCGCCGCCGGCATTCCTGCCACCGGCCAGCGCCCTAACTTCTGACGGTGATGCGCCAGCCGATCGATGCCTTGTTAGGGGCTACGGCCGGACCTGCTCGTCGGCGCTTCGACGACGAGGAGCGGCTTCTGCCGACCCGGCTCATCGCGCGCCAAACCATACATAGCGCCTGGCGACGTCCCGGACACGCCCGCGCTGACTGCCACCAAGAGTACGTTTATTTCAAATAATCAAAATATCGATTCAGATAGGCGTTTTCTGCCGTAACCCTCGCCTGCCTTTGGCGAGAGGTGAAGGCTGCCGACGACGGCGTGAGATCACTGGATCCCGTCAGGCTTCGAGAACGATAACCATTGAGAAACCGTTCGGTGCCTAGGG